>JBOHQS010000045.1:0-14055 GCA_050732295.1 Methylomirabilales bacterium (SeqCode) | reverse complement strand
CCAATCCGCCGGCATACCCCAGGCTCCACCCCCATCCGGACCACCGCCCCAGGCGGTCCGGACCGGTCAAGTTGGGCAGCATGGCGTTGTAAAAGATAGCGGCGAACTCCTCGCCGATCGTCCCCAGCCATACCAGGAGCAGCGCCAGCCACACGTACTCCAGTGATGGCCTCACGAACCACAGCAGAGCCGTCGCGCCCACACATAGGGCCGTGAACGCAGCGATCCACGGCTTGCGCCGGCCGCCCTGGTCCGCCATGGCACCCAGGACTGGGCCGCCGATCGCCACGACGATCGCCGCCGCGCTCAGCGTGTTGCCCCACTGCACGCTTCCGACGGTCTCGTTTTCCGCCACGTGGCCGGTGAAGTAGATCGCGAACACGAACGTCTGTATGACCGTCGCAAAGGCACTGCTGGCCCAGTCATAGAAGGCCCACGACACCAGGCCCGGCGTGGAACTGGACGCCCGCCGAGCCGAAGGCTCTCCCCGACTGCTCAACCCCGCCTGACCAGACTCGTGAGCGCCCATCCCAGCTCTCCGTGTCGAACCCGGTGAGACGCCTTCTGGGCCAGCATCACTGTGCCACAATACCCGCGCCCTCCAAAGACAAATCGCTCCTCGCGCACATCCCCCCGTCCCTTCCCGCCCGTTGCCTGACGCCGATGGGCGTGACAGGCGCTGAATATTCGGACCTTGGACAGGGGCTTGTGGCATATTTCTGGCATAGGTCAGCCCGAGGTCGGACCGGTGCTACGCGATGAGGACATCCTGCAGAATATTTCCACTTCTGGTCTTTGTTGCTGTGCTGCAGATCGCCTGCGGGTCCAAGCCCGACTCGCCTGAGGCGCGGGTGCGCGCCCTCTTCGACAAGGCGGAGGTGGCCGCCGAGAAGAAGGATCTCGGCACATTGAGGGACCTGATCTCGGATCACTACCTGGACGACCTCGGGCAGGACAAGCAGGCTATCCTGGGTGTCCTCTCGTTTCACTTCTTCCGCAACCAGTCCATTTACGTCCTGACGCGGATTCAGGCCATCGCGTTTCCCGAGCCCGCGCGAGCCGGGGCGGTCGTCTTTGTCGCGACGGCCGGCCAGCCCATCCCTGGCACCGAGGACCTCCTTCGCGTCCGCGCCGATCTGTTTCGGTTCGACATTACGCTCGCCGACAAGGGCAGGGGCGACTGGAAGGTCACCCGCGCCCAGTGGCGGCGCGTAGAACTCAAGGATTTCCTCTGATCGGCTTCGGCCGGGTGAACACCCCTCCAAATTCCGGTTGCGTGGATCGCGCTTTTCCCGTACTAATAGGGCGATTTCGTCCCCGTGACGGGCTTCGTTCCTGACGAGGAGGCCGGCGGCGTGCGGCCTGGCGCGGTTCTGATCGCAGTGGCGCTCCTGAGCCTTGTCCCCGGTTGTGCCCGCTCCAGCGCGAATGCCCCCGGGGGAGCCGTCACCACCCCTCGCGGACACAGCATCCAGATCGATCCCGGCGACCAGGCGTGCACTCAGGATACGGAGTGTATCCTGATTCAGACCCAATGCGGGGGCTGCAGTTGCGGGACCCCGATCACCCGGGCTGCGGAAGCGAAGGTCCAGCACCGGTTCAAGGACCTGTGCGAGGGCTTTTACGGCCCCCACTGCGAGATGCATTGCCCCGAGCGAACGCTCCGGTGCCGTGAGCGAACGTGCATCATCCAGTAGCCACGGAGTGCTGACCGAACGGTGCGAAGGTTCGGATGAGGAGGCGATACGATGACCGAGCAGAAGAAGCCGACCATCGAGTGCTCAGCAGACGGCCCCTACCTCGTGCGGGGCCTGGAGACGCTTCACAACTCCAGGGCCGAACCGATTCCGACGCGACGGACGATCGCCCTCTGCCGGTGCGGCGGATCGGCGAACAAGCCCTTTTGCGACGGCACCCACTCCACGATCGGGTTCTCCGGAAAGAAGCTCGCTGATGGGTCGGGCGACAAGAAAAGGAACTACGTCGGCAAGAGGATCACGATTCACGATAACCGGGGCATCTGTTCTCACGCCGGCTTTTGCACGGATACCCTGGCGTCCGTGTTCCGGATGAAGACCAAGCCATGGATCGATCCGGACGGGGCGGAGGTCGCGGCAATCATCGAAACGATCAAGAAATGTCCTTCGGGCGCCGTGAGCTATTCGATCGAGGACGTTGAATACCGGGATCAGACACGGGAACCTATGATCGCGGTGTCAAAGGATGGCCCGTACTACGTGACGGGGGGCATCGAGTTGAAGGACGAGCCCCAAGGGGAGGGGGCTTCGGAAGAGCATTACACGCTGTGCCGCTGTGGGGCCTCCAAGAACAAGCCGTTTTGCGATGGAAGCCATTGGCATATCAAGTTCACCGATGAGAAGAACTAGCGCCGCCCCGCGAATGCCGCCATCGCCCTGGCGGTGAAGCGCCGGCACTGTCAGGCGCTCAAGACCTGGCTCGAGGGTGGGCGGAGTCCAAGATGGATCGGCTGCAGAGAATCCCCGGGCTGGGGGAAGGAGGGAGGAACAATGCCGACAGATGAGACGCGGCGGATCCTGAAGGTATTCGGAGTTGCCGTGACCGCGTACGAGGATGCTGTCGAGAAGGGACCGTCCGAAGAGGTGGCCAAGGCGGAGGCGGAGGCGGAGGTAAACACCCGGCTTAAGGAAGTGACCGAGCTCATCAACCGCCTGCGCGCCAAGAAAAAGAAGAAGTGACGAGAGGGACCGCGCAGGGTCAGTTCCTGCTGGTCCCTTTGTAGTCCGGATCCGCGTAGTATTTCGGACTGAACGCGGTGAAGCTCTGCCCCGTCGTCTCCTCGGTCACATCGACCCCTTCGCGCTGGAGATGCTCCTGTTGCTCTTCGGTCAGCCCCAGGAGGCGATCGCCGGCCCTCCGCAGGATGTGTATTCTCGCCCGCAGATCGAACATCGGCTCTGCCTGTAAACGCAACCGGCCCTTGTCCAGGGCCAGGACAGCGGTCTTGAACTCCTCGGACACGGGCTGCGGCGACTTGTTCAACAGGACGATCTCCCGGCTGAATTCTGGCGCGATCTCCTGAATGGTCCCGACGTAGGCCTGATCGCGCCATTCGATGAAGGCGGGGATCCCGGGCGGCTGCTGCCGCGCCACGCGCTCTTTTTCCTCCGCCAGATACCGGATGAGGCCAAAGACGTCCGGGGGCTGACTCATCGAGGCACGTCCGCTGTGCGGCCGTCGCGCAGGTTCACGAACATCCCGGGCCCCTCACCTCGGTCTCAGCGGCGTCCCTGGGCGCCAGGCTCGCCACGAACCCGACCGGGTCCGCCCGGTACTGATCGAGCAACTCTTGAAGCTGCTTGAGGACCTTCTCTCGGGTAGAGAGTTTGTACCAGTACAACCGGATGGGGCCCATCAGCTTGAGATAGTAGTGGTTGGCTGCGTCGTAGCCGGCCGAACAGGCACCCGGATTTCTCGCAATCCCAAGCTGATCGGTAAAGGCCGCAGCGTACTCGGCAAGGAGTGGCTCTCCGTGAAGGTCCCGGGGGATTTCGGGGAATCTGGCAACCAGTTCCTGGGCGGTCATGACTTTTCTCCTTCCTCCCGTGCATTCGCGTTCTTACCATAGCCAATTCCCGCTGCCCTGTCAACGGCGTGAGTGCTTGACACCCTTCCTCCATTCCAGTAAGGTCGGCTTAGTTCGAGAGATGGAATAATAGACCACGCATGTAGTTTCGAGCACCGCAATGAGCCAAAAACCCGTGCACCCGCACACCAACCGATTGATCGGCGAGACCAGCCCCTACCTCCTCCAGCACGCCCATAACCCGGTGGACTGGTACCCGTGGGGCGAGGAGGCCCTCCGCCGCGCCAAGGAGGAGAATCGCCCGATCCTCCTCAGCATCGGCTACTCCACCTGCCACTGGTGCCACGTCATGGAGCGCGAGTCGTTCGAGGATGAGTCGATCGCCGCGCTCATGAACAGACACTTCGTCTGTATCAAGGTCGATCGCGAGGAGCGCCCCGACCTCGATGAGATCTACATGGCGGCGACGGTGACGCTCAATCATGGGCAGGGCGGCTGGCCCATGACCGTCTTCCTGACCCCCGACCAGCAGCCGTTCTTCGCGGGGACCTACTTCCCGCCTACGGACAAATACGGCCGTCCCGGCTTCGCGACCTTGCTCACACGAATGGCAGAGATGTGGGAGAGTGACCCCGAAGCCTTGCGGAGTCAGGCCGCGCAGCTCACCGAGCACCTGCGCCAGCAATCACGCCCGCTTTCCTCCATGTCGATCGGCGAGGCCGAGATAGCCGCAGTAGCCGCCTACTGCGCCGAGCACTTCGATGCCACGTACGGGGGATTCGGCCCCGCACCGAAGTTTCCGGCCGCGACGACGCTCTCGCTCCTCCTGCGATATCACCGGCGCACCGACGACGGCCAGGCCCTGCAGATGGTGCGAACCACGCTCGATGCCATGGCGCGGGGAGGAATCTACGATCAGGCCGGCGGCGGCTTCCATCGGTACTCGGTCGACGAGCGTTGGCTCGTCCCCCACTTCGAGAAAATGCTGTACGACAACGCGCTCCTCACCCGGACCACCCTCGAGGCCTTTCAAACGACGGGCGACCCCTTCTACCGGCGGATCGCCACCGAAGTCTTGGAGTACGTCTTGCGCGAGATGACGGCGCCCGAGGGCGGCTTTTACTCCGCGACCGACGCGGACTCGGAGGGGGAAGAGGGGACGTTCTTCGTCTGGACCCCGGCCGAGATCGAAGCAATCCTGGGCGAGGAGGATGCGCGGCTCTTTTGCGCCTACTACGACATCACGGCCCGCGGCAACTGGGAAGGCAAGAGCATCCCGAACGTCCGGCGCACGGTCGAGCAGGTCGCGGCCAAGCTCGAGATCAAGGCCGAGGTACTTCAGGCGTCGCTGGATCGAGCGCGGCAGCGAGTCTACGAAGCCCGCAAACGGCGGGTCCCGCCGGGGCTCGACGACAAGGTTCTCACGGCCTGGAACGGTTTGATGATCAGCGCGATGGCCGAGGGGTACCGGGTCCTCGGGGAGAAGCGCTACCTGGACGCCGCCTCCCGGAGTGCCGACTTCCTGCTCACCACCCTCGTCCGGACGGACGGCCGACTCCTCCGGACCTATCGAGACGGCAAGGCGCACCTGGACGCCTACCTGGAGGATTACGCCTATCTCGCCGAGGCGCTGATCGACCTGTACGAGGCAGGGGGCAGAGCCCGGTATCTCACCGAGTCGCGACGGCTCGCCGAGATTCTCTTGGCGGACTTCGCTGACACAGAGAGCGGCGCCTTCTACTCCACGGCGCGTGACCACGAATCCCTCATCCTCCGCCACCGGGAGGGGACCGACGGGGCGACCCCGAGCGGCAACGCCGTCGCCGCCTCTGCGTTGGCTCGCCTCTCGTTCCACCTGGACCGCGAGGATCTGCGCGTCGCCGCCGAGCGGGCGATCAGCGCCTATGGCAAGCAGATAGCTCGCATTCCCCATGGCTTTGCCAAGAGCCTGACCGTGGTGGACTTCCTCCTCGAGGGACCCGTAGAACTGGCCCTGATCGGAAGTCCGTGGGAAGCCAGTTATGAGGCGCTCCGCGCCGAGATCGGTCGCCACTACCTGCCAAACCGCATCATCGCCCACCACGATCCGGCAGTGGGCGATCCCCCACCTTTTCCGCTGCTCCAGGGGAAGGGCCTCGTCAACGGGCAGGCGGCGCTCTATGTCTGCCGAAACTTCGCCTGCCAGGCTCCCATTATCGATCCAGCCCTGGTGCCCCCCGCCCTGAGCGCCAAAGCTCCGGCGGCAGAGGACAGGCGGCGGTCGGTGGTCGGGACATTTGTATCCGGGAGCGCGACGCCTGCCGGCACGCGCGCCTACGCCTCTCGCTTTACGCCACAGGGCTATGGCGTGCTCGGCTCAACCGGACTCACGACCAGCAAGCTCGGCTTCGGTTGCTACCGGATAGACGACGAGACATCCGAGCACCGCGACGCCCTCGAAAAGGCGCTGCTCAGTGGCTGCAACCTGATCGACACCTCGACCAATTACACGGACGGGGCGAGCGAGCGGTGTGTGGGTGCCATTCTTGGCGCGACGGTGCAGGTCGGAAAGCTTCGGCGCGATGAAGTCATCGTGGTCTCCAAGATCGGCTATGTGCAGGGGAACAACCTTTCCCTCGCTCAAGAGCGGGAGGAGGCTGGACGCCCCTTCCCGGAGATGGTCAAGTACATGGAGGGTTGCTGGCACTGCATCCATCCCGAGTTTCTGCGCGAGCAGCTCGAGCACTCGCTGGCACGGTTGCAGCTCGACACTCTCGACGTCTGCCTGCTGCATAACCCCGAGTATTTCCTCTCCGACGCCAAGAAGCGAGGTCGAAGCTCTCCGGACGCGGTCCGCGACGAGTTTTACCGGCGCGTGCGCGAGGCCTTCGCCTTCTTTGAGACGCAAGTTGCGCTCGGCACGATCCGGTGCTATGGCGTCTCCTCGAACACGGCCGTCTCTCCCGTCTCTGACCCGGAGGCGACCTCGCTCACTCGGATGCTTGCCGCGGCACGGGAAGCCGGAGGATCCAACCATCACTTCCGGGTCCTCCAGATACCGATGAATCTGTTCGAGCCGGGTGGCGTGCTTGAACGGAACACCGGGCCGGAGAACCGGGAGACCGTGCTGGAGGCCGCCGGTGAGGCAGGGATCGGCATCCTCATCAATCGGCCGCTGAATGCGAGCGTCGGCCACGGCATGCTGCGCCTGGCAGACATTCACGCCGAGGGCACACCGATCGATGTCGAGGCACAACGGAAGATCGTTGCCCAGCTCGAGGCGGACTGGCGGCGCCAGCTCTCGCCCCATATCAAGACCTCGGCAGGGAGCATGCGCGCTGACGACTTTTTCCGGTGGGCCGACCAGTTGCAAGGCCTGCCGGACCAGATGCAGAGCCTTGAACACTGGGAGCAGATCGAAGGCCAGATGATCACGCCACAGCTCGCCCACCTGCTGAGGGCACTCGATACCCACCTTGAGGGCGAGCTCCAGGCCCAGTGGCAGTCCTGGCGCAGTCGCTACCTTGGCGAGCTGCTCAAGCTCATGGCCGAGCTCCGCCGGCAGGCGGCCGCCAAGAGCCAGCGGCTGAGCCAGGCGGTCTCCGCGGCGATCGATCCGCTGCTGCCGCCCGAGCGGCGGGGCGAGACGCTGTCGCGCAAGGCACTCTGGGTGCTCGCCAGTACCCCTGGCGTAAGCTGCGTGCTGAACGGCATGCGCAAGCCATCCTACGTCGATGATTCTCTCGGCATCCTCTCCTGGCCGCCCCTGCCCGATGTCCTCCCAATCTACCAGGCCGCCCAGCGCCTCCGCCTCCCCCGCGCCTAGCGGAGGAATAGGCTCCGCGCCTCGATCCGGTGGAGTGAAAAGGGGTCAGACCACTTTTCCAGTTTCATCTTTTCGATTGTCTCTCCCCAATACTTCTCACATTCCTTAGGTCCTGCTCCACCCATCGGATGTCTTCGGCATGTTTTTCGTCTGACATACCTACGGGCTGAAATAGCGTGAAGAGCACCTCGCTTCCAGAACCGTTCGGCACAACACGCATCGGAACGAAGACTTCCACACCAGGAGAGGGACTCACATAGTGATCCAGGATGCCAAAATCATTCCTCTTGGAGAACTTGACCTTCACTGGACCCTGTGGAGTTTCCACGATCCACTCACCCTTCGACTTCTTGATTGACCGGCAGAACATCTTGGCCCATTTCGGCAGATTCTCTGGTTTCGAGACGAACTCATACAGCTTTTTCGGATCACAGTTTATGGAGACGCTCAGTGTTCTTGATTTCAACAATGCCGCCATCCTCAATGCCCCTCCTGGTTCCCCTGCCACGGGCCATCGCAGTCCTACTTAGGACTGCAAGAACCGACCTCGACCCCAGCGCAGCAAGGGAGTTCGGGGGAGGCCGCCGGAGGCAGGTCGTAGTTCAGGTGATAGATCTCCCACTCGACCCCGTTCGGATCCCGGACCCAGAACTTGTCCTGATTGGCGTGGCAGCAGTTGACCCCCATCTCCTCGTGGACCGGAATTCCAGCCGCCTTCACGCGGGCGAGATGCGCCATCACCGTCTCGGTCGAGTCAACCTGGATGCCCAGGTGATGCACCACGCCCTCACTGGTGCCAGCGGGCAGGGCCTGGGACAACGCCAGGTTGATGGGGGCAAAGGCTGGAAGGAACTTCACGTAGCCGGCCCGCTCTTTGACCGGCAGGACATCGAAGAACTTCTGGTAGAACTCGCGACTCTTTGCCAGATCAGACACGTGGATGTGGATGTGCACCTTGGCGCTCATGGGATCCTCCTTTAGCAGCACGCGGTCAGCAGCCGAACCAGCTGCACAACCATCTCGCGCTTGACGGAATAATAGACGTACCGCTCCTCCTTCCGGCTCTGGATCACCCCGGCCCGACGCAACAGGTCCAAGTGGTGCGACAGCGTGGGCCATGGCACCTCCATGGCCTCCTGGATCTCTCCGGCCGGCACCTCACGCCTTGCCCGAACCAGGAAGAAGAACACCCGAAGGCGGGTCAAGTGAGCGAGGGCCCTGAACGCCTCCACGTGGGCCTGATCGGCCTCTAGTTTGGTCAGCGGCATAGTTACTTTCATAATTCGAAAGATATCGAACTATATCGGCCTTGTCAAGAAAAAAGTCGCATCCCCAGGGCCCAGATGCAGGCGCGGATGAAGCACTGGTGCACGGTAGCCTACCACCACGCCTCCACGCTTTGACGAAGGGGTTCTCAAAGGAGGGTTCTTACCGCTTCCTCAATAGACTGAAGGCGGCGATGGCGAGATAGCCGGCTACGACGAGTGAGAGCCAGGAAAGCCACGTGGGCACGACAAAGCTTCCGATCTGAGCCGGCCACCCGTAAACAATGCGGGCCAGATGCAGGATCGCAATAGTCCCGAATATCGTGCCACTGACTCCGAGAAAAGTCTTCTGACTCATATCTCTACGGATAGCTGGGCTGGATCGTCTGACAGGGGAGCACCAGCGCGGCTAGACCTTGCTGTGTTCTGGCTTCCACTGGCAGGTGCCGTCGGGGAGGGGGATCGGCGTGAAGTCGCCGAAGAGGTGGGGCGCCTCCTTCTTTATGATCTCGGCCACTTTCCCGAAGACCATGCGGATCTCCACCTCGGCCCCGGGCTCGGTCCGTGCCTCGATCACCCAACGGAGGGTCCGGGCGTTGGCTGTCCAGATGATCGTGGTCGCCACCCCGTCGGGCGCGACACGGCGCATGGCCGAGGTGAGGACCTTCTTCTCGTGGAAGGGCCGGCCTTCGATCTCCAGGACCTCGGCCAGTCGCTGCTGGGCCTCCTCAGTCCTGGCCACGGCCTCTTCGAAGATCGCGAGCGCCTCGGGATTGTCGTGGATCTCGGGTGGGACCCACATCCCGACCTCCGTCAGGCGCACGAAACGGAGACTCTCTTGGCTAATAGCTGTTCCGGCCCGATGCCTCACAAGTTCGTGAGTGAAGACGCGACTGACGTTGAAGAAGGCAAAGCTCCAGCTGGCATGCTCGAGGACGCTGCCGTGCTTGACGGTCAGGATATTTTCGAGATACGTCTTGCTTCCCTCGCGGATCCTGGTGACATTGGGATTGAGCCCCGGCTCGAAGGAACGGTAGCAGGACCGCCCCGCCACCTCGACGAGCTTTTCCGCCGCCGAAGGGGCATCGGTGCCCCAGCTCGACGCGCCCACCGCCCGCAGGTAGGCGGCAAGCCCCTCTTCATTGATCGCCGGCCGGGCCAGGAGAAAGACCTGCGGTTCCACCTGCTTCATCTCGCCCTCTGCTGCAAGCTATTGTGATGACCTGAGCCTCTGCCCGTCAAGGGAAATCGCAAGTTCCGCGCAGGCACGGCCCGCGGGTCCTGTCGTCGATCGTAAGACCGGCTTGGGCAGTCATCCTTCGTCAGCGGACAATTCCGCGGGTTGCCGGTTCTTTGGCACCAGCCCCCTCGGCCCCTCGCTCCGGGCCTCTCTGGCAGCCGAGCCCGGGAGGGCTCGGGGAGTGGGTCTTCCCCGGCGGAACAATTCCATGGGTTGCTCTGGTGAAACACGGTACTTCCGCGCCAGGCGGGTCGCCTCTGCAACAGGACGGCCATCCCCCACCTCCACTGCGCTCCGGTGGGAGGTTCCCCCTGGCCGGCCGCAAACCAGGTTCCGCCGGGTCCAGGCCCAACTCCCCTCGCCCTCCCGGAGTCACCCGAGTCTCCACCAATCTTCCTTGCTGAGGCAGCACCGGCAGGTCCCGAGCGACATTGCCGAAAGCGGCGGGGACCCCCGGCGAGCGACGGCCTGGGAAACCGAGGCGCGATCCGTGCCCATGCTCTCTGCACGGAGCGTGAACACGGAGGGACCCAGGCAGTAAGCCGCCGCTCAGGGTCGCCGCGGGAGGCCCGGAGCGAGGGGCCAAGGGTGCTGTGGCGAATGGTTCCCCGATCCGGTGCGTCTGAATAAGCGCTAAAAGGGCAGTGACGCGAATGCGCGGAGGTAGCGGCCCAGAAATTCGCCAAGGAAAACCGTGATGACTGCCACGTAATAAAAACCGGTGGCCGCCTGGACATTGGGGAGGCGTAAACAATTCAAGATCACCAGCGCAACCCCTAAGGAGGCGCCGATCCCGACGATCATCCGGCCAAAGAGGAGGGCCCAGTGCTCGCCCAAGAGGCGCAACCACTCCCCCATCAAGTGTGACTGCCCAAAACCATAGACCAGGAGCGTGAAGAGCGCCGGCAGGGCCCCCTGGAGCAGAATAACCATACAGAAGACATCGGAGAGGCGCTTGATGAGAGACACGGGGAGATGCGGTTCGTTCAGATATCGGTGCCCGAGGAGAAGCCCAACCAGCGCCGTCCCGAGCAGGAGGGCCGAGGTGAGCGCATTCGTCGCGCCCATGACGATCCCCAACGGTCCCGCCCCGGCAATCGGATAGTGCAGGACATCGGCCACCAGGAGGGATACCCCCGCAACAATACCGAAGCGGTGCAGGACCGTCGCCCCGGGAGTACCGGGGATGAACCAAATCACAGTGAACGCCAGGAGGAGCGCGACAAAGAGGGCACCGGACCACCCGGGGATCCATCCCTCTCCTCCGGTCCGCCACAGGGCCAGTCCTTCTACCGTGAGGAGGATCAGACCAGCGATCCGAAAGAACTGGCGGCTGATGACCTCAAAGGGGATCAAGAGTAGCGCCACCATGCCGCCAACCGCCACCTGGTGAAGGAAAGAGACGAAGGCCCGGCCGAGATCGTCCATTGCTGGCCTCGCCCTGCAGGGTCTGCAAGCTCTCGTCCGCGCATCGAGCAGGAATGGAGGGGGGATTCGTGGTCTCGATCAGACTCTCTGGTAGATTTCCCCGCCACTTTTCACAAACTCGGCCGCCTTGGCCTGCATCCCCTTCTCCAAGGCCTCGGATTCGGGGATCCCGTGACTGGCGGCGTAATCCCGCACATCCTGCGTGATCTTCATGGAGCAAAAGTGCGGGCCGCACATGGAGCAGAAGTGCGCCACCTTGGCCCCCTCCGCGGGCAGCGTCTCGTCGTGGAGTGCCCGGGCGCGATCAGGGTCCAATCCGAGGTTGAACTGATCCACCCAGCGGAACTCGAAGCGCGCCTTTGACAGGGCGTTATCGCGAATCTGCGCGCCAGGATGGCCCTTGGCCAGATCGGCGGCGTGCGCCGCGATCTTGTAAGCGATGATGCCGTCCTTCACGTCATCCTTGTCCGGAAGCCCCAGATGCTCCTTGGGGGTGACGTAGCAGAGCATGGCACACCCGTACCACCCGATCATTGCCGCCCCGATCGCCGAGGTGATGTGGTCATAGCCAGGCGCAATGTCCGTGGTGAGGGGCCCCAGGGTATAGAAGGGGGCTTCGCCGCATTCCTCCAGCTGCTTTTCCATGTTGATCTTGATCAGGTGCATGGGGATGTGACCGGGGCCTTCAATCATGGTCTGCACGTCGTGCTTCCACGCGATCTGGGTCAGCTCGCCCAGGGTTCTCAATTCGGCGAACTGGGCTTCGTCATTGGCGTCGTAAATGGAGCCGGGACGCAGGCCGTCGCCGAGGGAGAAGCTGACGTCGTAGGCCTTCATGACCTCGCAGATCTCCTCGAAGTAGGTGTACAGAAAGCTCTCCCGGTGATGGGCCAGACACCACTTGGCCATGATGGAACCGCCGCGCGACACGATGCCGGTCATACGCCTCGCGGTGAGCGGGATATACGCCAGACGCACCCCGGCGTGAATGGTGAAATAATCCACGCCCTGCTCGGCCTGCTCGATCAGGGTGTCGCGGAAGATCTCCCACGTCAACTCCTCGGCCTTGCCACCGACCTTTTCCAACGCCTGGTAGATGGGGACTGTGCCGATGGGGACCGGGGAGTTTCGGACGATCCATTCGCGGGTCTCATGGATGTGCTTGCCGGTCGAGAGATCCATCACCGTGTCCGCGCCCCAGCGGATTGCCCAGGTCATTTTCTCGACCTCCTCCTGAATCGAGGAGGTCACCGCCGAATTGCCGATGTTGGCGTTGATTTTGACCAGGAAGTTCCGCCCGATGATCATCGGCTCGCTCTCGGGGTGATTGATGTTGGCCGGGATAATCGCGCGGCCCCGCGCCACCTCCGAGCGCACGAATTCCGGCGTAATGACGGGGGGGATGCCGGCACCGAAACTCTCGCCAGGGTGCTGCTGCGTCAAGAGCTCTCCCAGATCTTCCCGCCGCTGGTTTTCCCGAATGGCGATGAACTCCATTTCTGGGGTAATGACACCGCGCCGAGCATAGTGCATCTGAGTCACGTTCATTCCCCTCTTGGCACGGCGCGGCTTCCGTGTGAGCTGAAATCGCAGCGCGGCCAATTCGGGGTCGGTCAGGCGCGTGCGGCCGTACTCCGAGCTGGGACCGGGAAGCCCTTCGATATCGTTGCGCTCGAGAATCCACGGTTCGCGTAGGGGGGGCAGCCCAGAGCGAATATCGATCTTGCAGGTAGGGTCGGTGTAGGGTCCCGAGGTGTCATAGACATAGATGGCCGGGTTCTTCTCCGTGGGACCAAGACTGGCAGGCATCTCGGACTGGGTGATCTCCCGCATCGGAACCCGGATGTCGGGCCGTGAACCCTCCACATAGACTTTTGTCGAATTCGGGAATGGCTGCGTAACGGCGCGATCAACTTGGGCGACCGCGCCGACAAACTCGGCACTCACCTTCATGCTTCACCCCTCGGAAGGCACCTCTCGCGTGGCACGGCGTACGCGAGCCACGGAGAGATGTCCACGTGGACGCCTCGGACTCTCATCGCGGTCCGGCCGGAAGCCCGCATCGCGCTATGGCAGCTCGACGAGGACATCCGCTCCCTCGACCCTTACGTTGAAGCTCGCGACCTTGACCGCCGGGTTCCCGATATTGGCCCCGGTGGCCACATCGTATTGCCAGCCGTGCCAGGGACAGGTGACGGTGGTTTCGTCCAACTCACCCTCCCCGAGCGGGCCGCCCCGGTGGAGACAGGTGTTGTGGATCGCGTAAAAACTCCCACCCACGTTAAACAGCGCGATCTGCTCGCCATCTGCCTGAACGATTTTCCCCTCTCCGGGCGCGACGTCACTCACCTGAGCTACCTTGATCTTCCTAGTCATTGCCCTCCCCTTCTGTTGCGAGATGCGAACAGACGCCGTTCTCGAAAAAAAAGGCGCCAGGGGTACCTCCGGCGCCTCAACTCCACGCGTTTCCCGGCTTCTCCCTCCGCTGGCATTATCCAGATCAGGTTCGACGGTCGTCCCGCGACTACCGGGACCTCTCAGCTCGCCTCCGCGAGCTCCCGTAGCCCTTTCAATTATACCTCTCTTCTAGCAGCTCGTCCTGAGCTTGTCAACTCCCTCCTCTCCTTCTCGGCCCACCCCAAGCACCAGCGCATACTCTCACGGAGCTCCAAAGGCTACAGAAGGTGCGGGTCCTCGCTCGGGAGAGTCGGTGGCTGCGTGTCCGGGGTGGATTTATTCTGGAGGCACGGGG
>JBOHQS010000044.1:0-14274 GCA_050732295.1 Methylomirabilales bacterium (SeqCode) | reverse complement strand
GGGAGGACGGTCTCGACGGCGGCCTGACTCCTGGCCCGCCCGAGTTCCAGGTCGCTCACGATGATCACCCGTTCCCTGCCCACCTGGAAGAAGGGGAACGGATCAGGGGCGTGGAAGCGGCTGGCGTAATACAGGTCGGCATCCCGCGCACTGGCCGCAATGATCAACCGTGCTTCTTCCATACTCGTTGACCGTTCACCGATCACCGATGACCGTCATTTTGTCATCGGTCGCCGGTCGTCCGTCGTCGGTCATCGTTTAACTTGGGCCTTCAGACTTTCGATGGAGAGTTGGATATGGATTGGGTAAGGTGCCCGTTGACGCGCGGCCCGGGCCTGGACTGACCGGGGGTGACCGCTTGAGCCGGAGGCCCCGCCTCTACTCCTTCACCCTCCGATGTAGGACATCTCGATCTTGGGGAGCCCCACCGTCTCGGCCGAGCGGATCTCCGAGTAGCGGTCGGTGCGCTCCCCCCAGATCCGGGCCATGGCAGCACTGATCTCGGCGTCCGAGGCCCCTGCGCGCAGGAGCGCGCGCAGATCGTGGCCCACGGTGGCAAAGAGACACGTGTAGAGCTTCCCCTCGGCGGAGAGACGTGCGCGGGTGCAGTCGCGGCAGAAAGCCTGGGTCACCGAGGCGATGACGCCGATCTCGCCACGGCCGTCCCGGTAGCGCCAGCGCTGCGCGACCTCACCCCGGTAGTGCGGGTCCGCCGGCTCGAGCGGCCACTCGGCGTGGATCCGGGCAATGATTTCGGCGGCCGGCACCACGTCGTCGAGCCGCCAGCCGTTCGTCTGGCCCACGTCCATGTACTCAATGAAGCGCACGATGTGCCCCGTCCCGCGGAAGGCGCGGGCCATGGGGATAATGCTTCCCTCATTGACGCTCCGCTGGACCACCATGTTGATCTTGATCGGGGAAAGCCCCGCGGCGGAGGCCGCCTCAATCCCCTCGAGGACGCGCTCGACGGTAAAGCCGACGTCGTTCATCGCCTGGAAGACGGTGTTGGCCAGGCTGTCCAGGCTCACCGTGATACGCTGGAGCCCCGCGGCCCTGAGCGCCTTGGCCTGCTGGGCCAGGAGCGCGCCGTTCGTCGTCAGGGTGAGGTCGAGGCCGGGGATCTCGGCCAGCATCTGCACGAGCCGGTCCAGGTTCCGGCGCAGCAGGGGCTCGCCCCCGGTCAGGCGGAACTTCTCGACGCCATGGGCCCGGAAGAGCCGGGCGAGGCGTGTGATCTCTTCAAAGGTCAAAAGCTCGCGTCGGTCAAGGAAGGGGTAGTCGCGGCCGAAGACCTCCTTCGGCATGCAGTAGGTGCAGCGGAAGTTGCAGCGGTCTGTGACCGAGATGCGGAGGTCGCGGAGGGGTCGGCCCAGCGTATCGGTGACCGGGTCCGATCTGTCGATGATATTCAGGTGAGACATCGGCACGTATTTCGTTCAGCGTTCATGGTTCAGGGTTCATGGATACGACCCATGGACACGTATCGGGGCATTCCCCTCTTTACCGTGAACTGTGAACCATGAACTATGAACCAGGGGGAGCTGGCTGCGCCAGCTTCCGCTTGGCGATGGTCGTCCGCTCGATCTTCTCCTGCAGCTTCAGCACACCGTAGATGAGCGCCTCTGGTCTCGGGGGACAGCCGGGGACGTAGACATCCACGGGAACGATCAGATCCACCCCTTTGACCACGTGATAGGCGTCATAGTAAAAGGGCCCGCCGGAGATGGCGCAGGCCCCCATCGCGATGACCCACTTGGGCTCGGGCATCTGTTCATAGAGGGTCTTGATCCTGGGCGCCATCTTCTCCGTGACCGTCCCGGCGACGATCATGACGTCCGACTGCCGTGGCGAGGGACGAAAGACCCCGGCCCCCAGCCGGTCGAGATCGAACCGGGAGGCCCCGGTGGCCATCATCTCGATGGCACAGCACGCCAACCCGAAGGTCATCGGCCAGGGGGAGGACTTCCGGGCCCAGTTAAAGAGCCAGTCAAGGGTGGTGGTGACGACCCCCGGTTCCAACTTTCCTTCCAGGACACTCATAGGTCCCTCCAGAGACCCGAGCCTTAGAGGCCCAGGGAGATGAGCTTCACTTCGAGAAACTCCTCGATCCCCTCTCGGCCCCCCTCCCGGCCGAACCCACTCTCTTTCAGCCCGCCGAAGGGAGCCTGGGGAACCGCGGGCATGGCGTCATTCGCGCCGACAATGCCGTACTCGAGCTGCTCTGCCACCCGGATGCAGCGACTCACATTCTGGCTGTAGAAGTAGGCCGCGAGCCCGAAGCGCGTGTCGTTTGCGGCTTTGATCACCTCGGCTTCATCCCGGAACGGGACCAGCGGAGCTACGGGCCCAAAGGTTTCCTCTTCCAGGATCTGCATCCCCTTCCTGACACTGGCCAGGACGGTCGGCTCGAAGAAATGGCCGTGGGCAAACGGCCCATCTGTGCGCGGCGTGCCACCCGTCAGGACCTTGGCGCCCTTGGCGACGGCATCCTCCACATGGACAGACACCTTCTTGAACCCTTGCTCATCGATCAAAGGACCGACCTGCACCCCCTCCTCCAGGCCGTTGCCCACCCTGAGCTGTTTCACGCGCTCCACGAATTTGGCCGTGAAGGACTCGAGGATCGATTCCTGGACGTAAATGCGGTTGGCGCAGATACAGGTCTGCCCCATGTTCCGGAACTTGGAGGCCACGGCCGCTGCCACGGCCTTGTCGAGGTCCGCATCCTCAAAGACAATGAAGGGGGCATTGCCGCCCAATTCGAGCGAGATCCGCTTGACCTGCGCGGCCGCGCCCCGCATGAGGAGCTTTCCGACCTCAGTCGAGCCGGTAAAGGCGATCATCCGCACCAGGGGATTTTCCACCAGCTCTCGCCCCACCTCACTCGGATCGCGGGTCGTGATGAGGTTCACCACACCCGCTGGGAAACCTGCCTCCTCGAAGATCTGGAAGAGGGCAATTGCGGTGAGGGGGGTCTGTTCCGCCGGTTTCAACACCACGGGACATCCGGCCGCTAAGGCCGGTGCGATCTTGCGCGTCACCATGCCGGCAGGGAAGTTCCAGGGGGTAATGGCCGCCACCACCCCGACCGGCTGCTTGATGACCAGGAGGCGCTTGTGGGCCACCGAGGCCGGGATAGTCTCGCCGTATACCCGCTTCCCTTCCTCCGCATACCATGTGACGAACCCGGCGGCATACTCGATCTCCCCCCGCGCCTCGAAGAGCGGCTTGCCCTGCTCCGAGGTGAGGATACGGGCGAGTTCTTCTTTGCGCTCGAGCATCAGGGCGGCGGCCTTGAAGAGCAGTTTGGCTCGCTCTGGGGCAGCGAGCGCTGCCCAGCCCGCGAAGGCCTGATGGGCCGCCTCGACGGCTCGGGTAGCGTCCTCTCGTCCCGCGTCTGCGACCATGCCAAGCAGCTCTCCCGTCGCGGGGTTGCGGACTGAAAAAGTGCGTCCGCTTGCGGCATCAACCCAGCGCCCGCCAATGTAATTTTGACCGCAGCCCATTTCTCTCTCCCGGCGATGGATCTTTCGGAAGGAAGATCCGTTCTCTGGACCGAGTATAGAGGCCGAGCCCAGCGGTGTCAAGGGTTTGTAGTGCCAGGACCGCTATTCGGCGAGGATGATGCGGCCCGCAAAGAGGGCGATGAGGAGGCCCAGGACCCAGAGCCACGGGAAGCTCCCGATGTAGTACCAGGCAATAAAGGGATAGGCCGGCGCAGAGAGCGGGGCCAAGGCGACGGCAAAAAGGGCCCCAATGATCCCGAAGATCTCGAGATACCCCGAGACCATGAACCCAAAGACGACCACCATGAGGACCACCCAGGTCGTCCCTACGCAGAACCCCCAGAATTGCGGTCCGCGTTTTCGATGCGCCTCAGTCATCACGAGTCCACTCCGCGGCAGAGGGTCACCCGACGGTCCGGCCGACCCGGGGAAGCATAATCGGGAGACAGCCAGCCCGTCAACTCTCCGGGAAATTCCCCTCCGCGCCCATCTGACGGTAGCGGAGCCAGGCCTCCAAGGCCTCTTCGAGACAGGCGTCAAGCTCGCGCCCCTCGGCGGCAAGCATGCGGCTCACCTTCTTGAGCAGGGGGGCACTGAGAAAGACCGTGACCCGCTTCCGCGGCCCTGACCGCCCGTGACGCCGCCCCCGCCGCACCTCTCTCTTCGCCCGCGGTCTCGCGCTCCTCACCTTAGACACTTCCTTCTTCTCCCGCCCTCCGGCACGAAACAACGCCAATGGGTCCTGTCGCCCCTCCGCTCACCGGCTTGGACAGAGTTCCTTCATCGGCGGAAATGGGTGGGCAATTCTCTCCCCTCGCCGACTCGCGGGTGGCGGGGGCCGAAGCCCGGTCGCCCGCAGGAGAATTTCTTAACCGACAGCTTGATTTCCGGTTCTTTTCTCAATGAATGGCGCGTTAATTCTCCGAGGACGGACGGGCAAGGCCTCCGACAGGACCCGCGAGGAGCCCAAATCCCCCTTCGTACCTTATGGAATCTTTGGCCGCCCGGCCTCGACCCACGCGCTGTACCAGAGGCTGCCGATGTCCGTGGCCGCCTGCGCCATGCTGAGCTTGGCCAGCCTTCCCGCGAAGAGGTGCAAGGCCGCGTAGTACGCGTCGCCAAAATCAGACACCCCCTGTCGCGCGAGGGTGTCGGCCCGCAGGAGGTTGTCCACCCACACATGGCTGTCAATCAGGAACTCGAAGATGAAGGCGGATGGATCGACGGCCCGCTTGGCCGGTTGGGTGAACGCCGCAAGGTCCTGGTACTCTGCCAGGTGGCGACGGATCATCTCGTCTTCGAAGCGTTTGTGAATCCCCTCATTGCCGGTCAACTGCCCGTCGTGATTCGTGGTCGTATGGAGCGGCTGGTGCCCGTCGGCCACATAGTGGCCAAGATGGGCCGCGACGAGCGGCACCCGTTTCCAATCCGAAACCCGCATGGTCTCGACGAGCTCTCGGTACAGCTCGGCGATCCGCCAGGGCAACTGCCCAGCCCTCTCCAGCCGCTCACGGCCGTACTTGGTCAGGGCCTCCCTGTAGTTCCGAGGAACCTCCCGGAAGGGAAAGCGATCCAGCTCATTCAGGGCGAACCAGTGGCGGATCCGTTCCGCCCCCCCCTGTTGCTCCGTGAGGGCCGTATCGGGATCCACGCTGTGTTCGCCGATGAAGGCCTGGTGTCTCATGAAAAATTGCCGGAGCGGCTCCGGCAGCGTGGTGCAGGCTGCCCGGTTGATGAGGACGTGGGCTGCAGGGCCCCACGCCTGGGCCGGCATGGGCGATCCCAGAAATACAAGCACCCCCAAAAGGGCGTACTCCGCCAGTTTCTTGGGCCTGGTCGGCCTCCCCGAAGCATCACTGTCCCAGAGCGGTCCCAACCGTCCGAACATCAGGCCAGTCATCGGGTCGGTCCGTCCCCCCACTTGCTCTAAGTCCTTGACAGCACGCCCCTTCTTGAAATACCATCCAAGGGATAAGGAAAGGGTTTCACCCTGCCTCCTGCGGCGTATATGTAGGTGTGAGACTTCCCCCGGTTGTATTCAGCCTCGATGTACTTGAGGTGTGTTATGTCTATGTTATACCACAGTGCGTCAGAGCACAATGCGTGCGGCATGGGATTCGAGGTGGATCCCATCGGCCGGGGCAGCCATAACTGTTCTCGGGGTGAGCGGTTCTTGTAGAGAGGACGTGACGTGAAGTCCACCGGATTGCCCCCCAAGCAGGGTCTCTACGATCCACGATTCGAGCACGATGCGTGCGGCATCGGGTTTGTCGTGAACGTCAAGGGGGTGAAGTCGAACGCGATCGTGCGCCAGGGGCTTACCGCGCTCCTGAACCTCACCCATCGGGGAGCCCGCGGCAGCGAAATCCAGACTGGCGACGGCGCAGGTATCCTCCTGCAGACCCCGCACGCCTTTCTCCAGCAGGCATGTGCCGAGGCCCGCATGCACCTCCCGCCCTTCGGCGAGTACGGCATCGGGATGGTCTTCCTTCCCCCCGATCCTTCCCAGCGCCGGGACTGTGAGCAGCGCTTCGAGAAGATTATTGCCGAGGAGGGGCAGCGCCTCCTCGGATGGCGGACGGTCCCGACCCATAATGTCTCCCTGGGACGCACGGCCCTGTCGTGCGAACCGTGTGTGCGGCAGGTGTTCATCGGACGTGATGCCACACTCCAAGACGCGCCAGCTTTTGAGCGGAAGCTCTACGTCATCCAAAAGCGGGCTGAGAACGCCATCCGATACTCGGGGATGAAGGGCGGTGAATACTTCTATCTCGCCAGCCTCTCGTATAAGACGGTTGTGTACAAGGGGATGCTCACGGCGGAGCAGCTGGAGGAATACTATCCGGATCTCTCGGATCCCGCCATGGAAGCTGCCCTCGTCCTGATCCATTCGCGATTCAGCACGAACACCTTCCCCAGCTGGGAACGCGCCCATCCGTACCGGTATCTGATCCACAACGGCGAGATCAATACCCTACGCGGAAACGTGAACTGGATGCACGCGCGGCAGGCGATGTTCACGTCCGATCTCTTCGGCGATGACGTGCGCAAGATCCTCCCCGTCATCCATCCCGATGGCAGCGACTCGGCCATGTTCGACAACTGCCTGGAGTTTCTCGTGCTCGCCGGCCGGTCCCTCCCGCACGCCATGATGATGATGATCCCGGAACCGTGGTCGAACCACGAGAGCATGACTGACGAGAAGAAGGCGTTCTACGAGTACCACAGTTGTCTCCTCGAGCCGTGGGATGGTCCTGCCTCCATGGCCTTTACTGATGGCATACGAGTCGGTGCGGTGCTCGATCGGAACGGCTTGCGCCCGTCGCGATACTACGTGACCAAGGACGACCTGGTCATCATGGCGTCCGAGGTAGGCGTCCTCGATGTCCCGCCGGATCGCGTCCTCCACAAGGGGCGTCTCCAGCCAGGCCGCATGCTGCTCGTGGATACCGAAGAGGGACGCATCGTCGGGGACGACGAGTTAAAGCACCGTATGGCAAGCGCGCATCCGTACCGGCTGTGGCTGAATGAACATCTCCTAGCGCTTGAACATCTGCCCGACCCTCCCCCTCTTCGGGAACCGGCTCATGAGGCGGTGCTCGCACAGCAGCAGGCGTTCGGCTACACCTTTGAAGAGCTGCGCATTATTCTCGAACCGATGGCCGCAGAGGGCGTGGAACCTGTCGGCTCCATGGGAACCGATACGCCGCTGGCGGTGCTCTCCGACCGGCCTCAACCGCTCTACAACTATTTCAAACAGCTCTTTGCGCAGGTCACCAACCCCCCCATCGACTGCATCCGGGAGGAGATCATCACGGCTACGGAAACGATGCTCGGGCCTGAGCGGAATCTCCTGGTGCCGGAACCGGAAAGCTGCCGCCAAATCATTCTGAAGACGCCGATTCTGACCAATGAGGAACTGGAGAAGCTCCGCCACATCGACATCCCCGGCTTCAGGGCTGTGACGCTGCCGATTCTCTTCAAGGTCCACAACGGAGGTCCGGGATTGGAGCAGGCCATGGAGGAGCTGTTCCGCCAGGCAAGTCGTGCCATCTCCGCGGGGGCCAACATCCTGATCCTGTCCGATCGGGGTGTTGACCAGAATACGGCGCCGATCCCGGCGCTCCTGGCGGTGTCAGGCCTTCATCATCACCTCATTCGTGAGGGGACACGGACGAAGGTGGGATTGGTGGTGGAATCCGGGGAACCGCGAGAGGTGCACCACTTCGCGGCGCTGATCGGCTATGGGGCCAGTGCGATCAACCCCTACCTGGCGTACGAAACGTTGGACGACATGATCGTGCAGGGGATGCTGACGGGTATCGCCCATGACCGGGCAGTGAAAAACTACATCAAGGCCGCGGTCAAGGGTGTCGTCAAGGTGATGTCGAAAATGGGCATCTCCACCATCCAAAGTTACCAGGGGGCGCAGATCTTTGAGGCGGTTGGCATCAGCGAAAGTGTGGTCGACAAGTATTTCACCTGGACCCCGTCACGGGTGGGAGGCGTGGGGATGGACGTCATCGCCCGCGAAGCGCAACTGCGGCACGCCCGGGCCTTCCCGGACCGCCCGGTCAACGGCCGGACGCTCGACGTCGGTGGCCAGTATCAGTGGCGCCAGGACGGGGAGTATCACATGTACAACCCGGAGACGGTGCACAGGCTGCAGCTCGCCTGCCGCAGGAACGACTACCGAGCCTACAAAGAGTACGCGGACCTGGTCAACCGCCGATCCGAACAGCTGGCCACGCTGCGCGGACTGCTCGAGCTGAAGCTCGCCCCCGAACCGATCCCGCTCGAGGAAGTCGAGCCAGTGGAATCCATCTGCAAACGATTCAAAAGCGGCGCGATGTCGTACGGTTCCATCAGCCAGGAGGCCCACGAAAGCCTGGCCATCGCGATGAATCGGATCGGTGGCAAGAGCAATTCGGGCGAAGGCGGGGAGGATCCTGCCCGCTACATCCCCGACTCCAACGGCGACTCGCGCTCGAGCGCCATCAAGCAGGTTGCCTCGGCAAGGTTCGGGGTCACCAGCGAGTATCTCATCAACGCCCAGGAGCTGCAGATCAAGATGGCCCAGGGCGCGAAACCCGGAGAGGGAGGCCAGTTGCCGGGTCGCAAGGTCTACCCCTGGATTGCCAAGGTCCGATACTCGACACCTGGCGTGGGACTGATCTCGCCTCCCCCTCATCACGACATCTACTCCATCGAGGACCTGGCCGAGCTGATCCACGACCTCAAAAACGCCAATCACCACGCCCGCATCAACGTCAAGCTGGTGTCGGAGGTGGGCGTGGGCACCATCGCTGCGGGTGTGGCCAAGGGGAAAGCCGACGTCGTGCTCATCAGTGGATACGACGGCGGGACGGGTGCCTCTCCCCAGAGCAGCATCAAGCACGCCGGCCTGCCGTGGGAGTTGGGAGTGGCTGAAACGCACCAGACGCTCGTCCTGAACAAGCTGCGCAGCCGGATCGTGGTGGAAACCGACGGGCAGCTCAAGACCGGTCGCGACGTCGCCATTGCAACCCTCCTGGGCGCAGAAGAGTTCGGATTCGCCACCGCCCCGCTCGTCGTCCTGGGGTGTATCATGATGCGGGTCTGCCAACTCGACACGTGCCCGGTCGGCGTCGCAACGCAGAATCCAGAGCTGCGCAAGAAGTTTACCGGAGACCCTCAGCATGTGGTGAATTTCATGCACTTCGTCGCCCAGGAGCTGCGTGAGTGGATGGCCAAGCTGGGCTTTCGCACCGTCAACGAGATGGTCGGCCGGGTCGATAAACTGGAGGCGCGCAGAGCCGTCGACCACTGGAAAGCAAAGGGTCTCGACCTCTCAAGCATCCTGTACCAGCCGGACGTCCCCCCGGAGGTGGGCCGCTACTGCCAAATCCCCCAGGATCATGGACTGGACCGATCGCTCGACAGACGGGTGCTGTTGGATCTCTGTGGGCCGGCGCTTGATAGGGGCGAGCGGGTGCGGGCCACCCTGCCCATCCACAACATCCACCGCGTGGTGGGAACGATCTTGGGCAGCGAAGTCACCCGGCGCTATGGCGGCAAAGGCCTGCCGGAGGACACGATCCGACTCCACTTCAAGGGATCCGCCGGCCAGAGTTTCGGTGCCTTCGTCCCCCGAGGCATCACGCTGATCCTCGAGGGGGACTCAAACGATTATATCGGCAAGGGGCTTTCCGGGGGGAAGATCATCGTCTATCCGCCGGAAGGCTCGACCTTTGTCCCTGAGGAAAACATCATCATCGGCAACGTGGCGTTCTACGGCGCCACCAGTGGGGAGGCCTACATCCGCGGCATGGCCGGCGAGCGATTCTGCGTCCGGAACAGCGGCGTGCATGCTGTCATCGAGGCCGTGGGCGACCACGGCTGCGAGTACATGACCGGTGGCCGTGTGGTCGTGATCGGGCCCACGGGCCGGAACTTCGGCGCTGGCATGTCAGGCGGCATCGCGTACGTACTGGACGAGGCCGGTGACTTTCACCGCCGGTGCAATCAGGAGATGGTCTTTCTGGAACGGTTAGACGACCAGCACGAGATCACAGAGGTGGAAAGGATGATCGGGCGGCACGCCGAGTATACCAACAGCGAGCGCGCACGGTTCATCCTGGCTCGGTGGGAAGACATGGTGCCGAAGTTCGTAAAGATCCTGCCCAAGGATTACAAACGGGTGGTCGAAGCGATGAAGCGGGTCGAGGAGGCTGGCCTGAGCGGTGAGGAAGCCACGATGGCTGCCTTCGAAGCAAACAAGCTCGATCTGGCGCGCGTGAGTGGCAACTGACGCCCCACCCTTTCATTTCTGACTTCCTCGAAGGCGTTGGGATGGGCAAGCCGACTGGATTCATGGAACACCCACGGGAGCTCCCGGCGGATCGTCCGCCCGCGGAACGGATTCGCGATTGGGAGGAGTTTCACCTGCACGCTCCTGAGAAAACGCTGAAGGTGCAGGGGGCCCGCTGCATGGACTGTGGCGTTCCATTCTGCCACACCGGCATTATCCTCAACGGCATGACCTCGGGCTGTCCCATCAACAACCTGATCCCGGAGTGGAACGACCTGGTCTATCGCGGGCTCTGGAGAGAAGCGCTCGATCGCCTGCACAAAACCAACAATTTCCCCGAGTTTACCGGCAGGATCTGCCCCGCCCCCTGCGAAGCCGCATGCGTCCTGGCGATCATCGAACCGCCGGTCACGATCAAGAGCATCGAGTGCGCCATTATTGACAAGGGCTTTGAAGAGGGATGGGTGATTCCGGAACCGCCTGCGAGGCGGACGGGGAAGAAGGTGGCCGTGGTCGGCTCGGGACCGGCCGGGCTCGCGGGTGCCGCCCAGCTCAACAAAGCGGGTCACTGGGTGACCGTGTTCGAGCGCGACGACCGCATCGGGGGATTGCTGATGTACGGCATTCCAAATCCGCACCTGGATAAAGCCGTCGTCCAGCGTCGCGTCGACCTCCTGGCCGAGGAGGGAATACAGTTTGTGACGAATACCGAAGTCGGCAAGGATTATCCTGCCGAAAGCCTTCTCAAAGACTTCGACGCGGTCGTCCTCTGTGGTGGTGCCACCAAACCGCGCGACCTGCCGATTCCCGGTCGCGACCTCACGGGCATTCATTTCGCGATGGACTTCCTGCGGGCCAATACCAAGAGCCTGCTCGACAGCAACCTGCAGGACGGCCATTATATTTCCGCCAAGCACAAGGACGCGATCGTCATTGGCGGCGGCGATACCGGTACCGACTGCATCGCCACCGTCATGCGCCACGGCTGTAAGAGTCTGGTCCAATTTGAGATCCTGCCGAAGCCGCCCACGGAACGGGACCCCGACAATCCCTGGCCGCAGTGGCCGAACATCTTCCGCGCGGGCTACGGCCAGGAGGAAGCCTCGGCCGTCTTCGGCCGGGACCCCCGCGAGTTCTGCATCATGACCAAGAGGTTTGCGGGGGATGAGCACGGACACGTCAAGGAGCTGCACACCGTCCAGATCGAATGGCACCGGGGCAGCAACGGCCGGCCCGTGCCCAGGGAGATTCCCGGGACCGAGAAGGTCTGGCCCGGCCAGCTCGTGCTCCTGGCCATGGGCTTCCTCGGGCCGGAGGACATGCTCCTCCAGTCGCTCGGGGTCGACCGGGACGAACGTTCCAACGTGAAGGCGGAGCACGGGAGATTTGCGACGAGCGTGAGGGGTGTTTTCGCTGCCGGCGACATGCGTCGAGGTCAGAGCCTCGTGGTCTGGGCCATCAACGAGGGTCGGGGTGCGGCGCGCGAGTGCGACCGGTACCTCATGGGTTCAACCGACCTCCCCTAAGGGCAAGACACCAGTATCGCCCCGAACAGGAGAGCCCGCTATCACTGGCGATAGTGGGCTCTTCGTTTTTGAATGACCGGCGCGCCACTACCTCGGAATCCGTGGCACGTGCCTTGCACTGACCCCAACACCATGAACCTGAACCTGGTGATCCATGGGACCGGCACTGCCTGGATCGATGATATTCGCCTAAGGACGTTATGAAGGATCCGACGACACAATTATCAAGAG
Organism: Methylomirabilales bacterium (SeqCode); assembly: GCA_050732295.1. Taxonomy (GTDB): domain Bacteria; phylum Methylomirabilota; class Methylomirabilia; order Methylomirabilales; family CSP1-5; genus CSP1-5. The sequence continues at coordinate 2,221 of JBOHQS010000044.1, read as the reverse complement.
TGGGCCTGTTTCAGGGGCTAGACGCGAAGCAGCTCCAGTCCATCCTCCGAGTTTCCGCCATGGAGAAATTCGAGCCAGGCACGGTCATCTTTGAGGAAGGCGATGAGGGCGAGGAACTGTACCTGATCCTGGATGGGAAGGTTCGCATCTCCCGTCATCTCTCCATAGTGAGGGAAGAGGCGCTGGCCGTGCTCGAAAAAGGCCAGGCCTTTGGGGAAATGTCGGTGATCGATGATACCGTGGTGCGAAGTGCGACTGCCAGGGCCCACGAAGCGTGCACCCTACTGGTCGTGAAAAAAGAGGCGTTCCAGCACCTGCTGCGAAGCGATCGTGATCTTGCCTACGCCATCCTCTGGAACGTAGTCAAACAGCTCTCAGGCCGTCTCCGCGCGACCAACGATAAGATGATGCTGCTGTTGGGCTCCGGGCTCTTCTGAAATGCTCCTCGGTGGAACCCACCTCAGGGCTCCCCTTCTTGCCTTCGTTCTCCTCGTGCTCTGCAGCGGGTGCGCACTACACGGCGAGGCATCGGTACAGTCGCGCGTTCCGACTCCCCTAGATCCCCTAGAGGCATCCCGGCCCAATGTCAGGATGCTGATCCATCCAAGTCCTCACGGGGAGCTGGGGAACTAAAATGACCCTCTCCGGTCTAATCGGTCGAGCGGGCGAGGGACAAGAGGCGATGGCACGGGCGCTGAACAGCCCATGAGGTAATGCATGCGACTGAAGCCACTCCGCAAGTTACTGCTGGCCCTGGCGTTATGGGCCGTGGCCGTATTCTTGCTGGTGCGTGAATGCGCATACGGTGGAGGCATGGGGGCGGCGTACAAAACGTGCGAATGCCTCGGCATCGAGTGGGAGCTCTACGACAGCCGTCCCGCCGATGGGCCGAGAAAAACGATTTGCATAGGTATCGTTCAATCCAGGACCTGCCACCGATTCGATGGCGGACCCGCGATCGAGTGTCCGCGCTGAGGAGATGGATGAGGATGCGTCTCCGATTCTTGAGGACTGTTCCCGTGCTAGTGCCGTTCCAACTTGCTGAGCCTAATTTGATCAGCGTACCGTTGTTACAACGGTGGTGGGCGTGTGTGCCAAAGGAGTTAACACACATAGTTGGAACGACACTAGTCCTGCTGGCGATCCTCGGGCTTCCCAAGTCGGCATTCGCCTGCAGTTGTATGTGGGCCGGCCCCTACTCGAAGGTCGCGCTGAGCAAAGAGCTGATCGTTCTTGGAGAGGTGATGGATCACTACAAGAACAGCATGGAAGTTCAGATCATTGGAGTCGTCAAGGGAACAGAGGAGAGAAAGACGATCAGGATCTGGGGAGATAACGGGGCCTTATGCAGGCCGTATGTGGCCCATTTTCCGATCGGCACTAGGTGGCTATTGGCGGTGTTTCCCTTGCCGGAGAAGACAGGGGAAACAAGGCCTCCCTGGCAAGGATTTGCCTCACCGCCTGGTCGGAGAGAATACGCGATCTCGGTCTGCGGGGACTTCTGGCTCGAGGTCCGCGGTGAAACGGCCATTGGCAGAATCACCGTCAACGATTATTCGAACTTTCTCGAATGGGTCCCGCTGGGGGATATGCTCGCCTGGCTTCGGTCCAGTGGCAAGTCTCCAACTTTGTCCCCCACTCCCCTCTCACCATCCAGTCGCTGACGGTCGCTGGTCAATTCCCTTCAGGGTTGACGTCACGAGCTTGCGGAAATAAGCTTGTGTCACTGTCATGACCTATTTCACCCTTCTGCTGAGTGAAATCACCGATCAGGATGCGGTAGGCGGTAAGGCCCGGGGCCTCGCCGCCCTCATCGCCGCGGGCTTCTCGGTGCCCGAGGGCTTTGTGGTCTCGCCCGAGGCCACACCTGAAGAGATCATCGCTGCCTATCGCCGCGTCGGCACGCCGCGTGTGGCGGTGCGCTCCTCGGCTGCAGAGGAGGACTCTAGCCGTCTCTCCTATGCCGGACAGTTCGAAACATTCCTTCATATCAGCGGCGAAGAATCCCTCCTGCATGCGGTGGAAACCTGCCGCGCGGCGGCGTCAACGACCCGGGGTGCGATCTATTGCGAATATCCCGATCCCACAGCCTCGAGGATGTGCGTCATTGTCCAACGCATGATCGAACCCGAATACGCCGGTGTCGCCTTCGCGGACGCAAACGGCGAAACCGTGGTCGAGGGTGTCGCCGGACTCGGTGATCGGTTGGTCTCTGGAAGAG
>JBOHQS010000043.1:0-14295 GCA_050732295.1 Methylomirabilales bacterium (SeqCode) | reverse complement strand
TCCCTCCAGGCAGGGAGGTCACCAGGTGGGCGACCCGCCGGATCTCCGCCGGCGCATCGGCAACCGTAATGGCCAGGCCAGCCCGTTGCAGCAGAGGAAGGTCCGGAAGATCATCGCCCATATAGGCAACCTCAGGATCGCTCAGACGGTACCGCGTGAGCAACTGGCGGTAGACGCTACCCTTGTCCTCGACGCCGGCATGGACCTCGGTCAGACCGAGTTCTTCGGCTCGACGAACGAGGGCCTCGGATTTCCGGCCGCTCAGCAGCCCCACCGTGATTCCCGATGCCTGTGCACTTTTCAGGGCAAGACCGTCCCGGACATGAAAGACCAGCGCTTCTAATCCGGCACTCCCGTAGATGATCCGCCCGTCGGTCAGAACGCCATCCACGTCCAGGAGCAGTAGCCGGATCCGCTTACATCGCTCCCGCAGCTTCCGACGGCTAACGGCCCCTTTCCGTTCCATGATACGGTCTCAAGACTCCTTCACGCAGAATCAACGACTCAAGAAGTCACCCTTCCGGCCGGCCGAACGTCCGCCATACCGTAGGAGTTGGAAGGGGCAAAAGTCAACAGAGAATGCAACTGCGCGAACGCGTAAAGAAATGCCTCACAGAGTCGGTCGCGCCCATGGTCACATCAAGAGTGATCGCAAAGGCTGGCGGCTCTTCCGATCTGAGCCCGCACGGCCTCGGCCACCTCCTCCACAGTGATCTTCCACATGCAATTCTGCTCTCCGCGGACACAGCGCGGATGGATGCACGGGCGACAGTACTCGAGGCCCCTGTGAATCACGTGATGACCTGTACCCCGGGGCCCCCACACTTCAGGGTCTGAAGGGCCGAAGAGGGCAACAACCGGCGTGCCTAGCGCGACTGCCATGTGCATTGGGCCGTTGTCATTGCCGACAAATGCCCTGGCACGCCGCAGCACAGCCGCCATCTCCAGCAGTTGAAGCTCCTCTGCCCCACCCCGAAATGGGCTGCGCATCCCGATACGAATCCGCTCCAGAAACTGCGACTCCTGCGTCCCCCCCAGGAATATGACGGGGATCCCGTCCTCAGTCTGGATTCGGTCTGCCAGGGCGGTCCATTTCTCAACGGGCCACTGCTTGAACCACCACCGGGCTCCGGGATGGCAGGCGACGAACGGGGTTCCCTCCCCCACCCCGTGCCGAGCGAGCCACACAGCCGCCTGCACCTCGTCCTCTGCCGCTAGGGGGAGTTCCGGCTCCCGGCTGTGCACCTCTAGCCCCAGCGCTCTAAGCGCCTCCAGTTGGTACTCGACATTGTGCCCTCTCCCCCAGTCCGCCGTCACCAGGTGTGTATATAGTCGCTTCCGCCAGCGACCCTCTCCCCTGAAGCCCACTCGGGTTGGGGCCCCACTCGCGAACGCAATCAAGGCCGACCGATCGGCATCCGTGAGATCCACGACGCAGTCGAACCGGCGCGCCCGTACCCACCGGATGTGCCCGAGTGGAGCCCTGAACCGCCTGATCGGGTTCCACGACTTCACAGTTCCTCGATCGATCGCGAGCACCTCGTCCACACACCGGTTGTGCCGTAGGACCACTTCCGTCCCCGCATTCACCACCATGGCCAGGTGGGCCCGGGGGAAGTGGAGGCGGAGGTTTCGGATCACAGGTGTGGCAAGCAGGACATCCCCGATGTACCGGAGCTTGATAATCAGAATTCGTTCAAAGCCTTCACGCATCGATGCCCATCAACATTTAACTCGTCTAAGCATCTCACGGTTTTCCGACATTACTTTCCTTCTATTCCTGTCCCACGCTCCCGTCTACCTTCCGGAGGAACACGAGCATATCATGCCCTTTCTCAATCAGCCGAGCGAATCCATTTAGTATCTCGCTACATATCTTTGCTATCCTGTATCTAAACACGCTACAATGGTGCTTTTCATACAACCGAAGGTTTCTCGTTTTCAGACTCGCAATTTTGAAACCACTTCTCTCCGCCAGTACTCGGATCGACTCCGGATTGAAAAAGCTCACATGTCCCCCATGTCTACTAATATCAAAATACTCCCATCGTCCGCCCATATATCTTACGGTCCAGCTATCCGTGTTCCCCGTGCGAATCACCACAATCCCACCTGGCCGTAAGACACGATGACATTCCTTGACCACGCGCACTGGGTCCTTTACATGTTCGACGACCTCGAACAACGTCACGGCGTCATATGATCCTTCGGCAAGAAATAGCTCCTCCAGAAATCCCTGATATACGTTTAGCTGTCTTTCCCTCGCCCGACGCGCGGGAGCAGCTGCTGGCTCAACCCCTGCAACCCGAAATCCCAAATCCCGTGCCACAACAAGAAACGACCCACTCGAACACCCCACGTCGAGCAGATCGATTTCATCCTGTTTCTTCTTCACAGCCTTTGCAATCTTCCGTAAGATCTTCCCACTCCGATACATGTGCCTCTCGAGATTTTCCTGTCCGGGAAACGTTCCTTCCACGACCTCAAATTCCTTCATGGACTCCCAATACCAAGCTTCACTACACGCGCTGACCAACTGTCCGCACTCAAGACACTGCCGCAACGGCCCCTCACGCAAAACGATGGGAGTCGTGGCAAACCCTGTCCGGCAACCGATCGGACACCACTCAATATAGCTTCGGACGGCGGGGCGCATAACGTTTGGCTACACAAAGATCGCCTTGGGCGCACACGAAGGTGGCTAACCCCCCGACCCCTTTAACTAACAGCCTTCTCCTCCAGATACATGAGTTTCAGATACCGATAGTAGCTTCCCTCTGCATTGGATATCGCCAACATAAAGCCCTCTCGTCCATCCAAGAAGCCGGCTTTCAGAATGTACGTTCGAAAAAATATCCAGAGACCATGTCGAATTGCCCTTCCGACACTTCCTCCTTCTCCTTCCTTCAACCGTATCCGTGCCCCAGCCGTGGAATATTCATTCATCCGCTCAATCACCTCTTCCAAGTCATGGAAAGCGTAATGGATGAGCGGCGCCTTGAAAACGCCAATCTGTCCCCTGACCAACAGCCGTTCATGGACCAAGGACTCCGTAAATTCCCCATATCCCCGTCGAAATAGGCGCGTCACCATGTCAGGCCACCAGCCCCCATGCCGCATGAACCGCCCACAGTAGCTCGACGCTTTCGGCATCCTATACGCGTCGTACTTTCCTCGCACAATCGCGGCCTCTATCTCCGTCCGAAGTTCCTCTGTCACCCGTTCGTCCGCGTCCACCGACAACACCCATTCTCCGCTTGCCTTCTCCAGTGCGCGATTTCTTTGCATCCCAAATCCGGGCCAATCCGTCTCATACACGTTCTGCGTATACTCTCGACAAATCGCCACCGTCCCATCCCTACTCCCCGAGTCCAGGACGATGATCTCGTCTGCCCACTTGATCGACTCCAGACATTCTCGAATATTTCGTTCTTCGTCCCGCGTGATAATAATGGCGGATAGTTCCGGCATTTCTCACTCCACCTCTCTCTTGCTTGCCCTGCGGTCCTCCGCAAACAACAAGCCGCTGAAGTACGCAAACGCATGCCCCTCCGTAAAATCCATCAAGAACGAATTGACGAGACACCCAATACCATAGCCGACGACCAGGCCTTGTCCGTACGCGCCAAAGTCCGCACTCAGCTCGTAACTCCTCCGCCATTGCGTATAGAAGAGATATATCAATAGACCCAACCCCAGAACTCCCAATTGGACCGTGACGTTCAGATATTCACTATGCGGATTTCCCGCTCCCTCGATCTCTTCACCTCCACTCTGCCCGTACTCACGGCCAAAGCTTCCCGTTCCGGTTCCAAAAACCGGGTGTTGACGGATTATCCCAACACTCCTCTTGAAAAATTCTGTCCGATACCACTCGCTCGTTTTGCCCCCTTCATTCTCCGATCCTCGTAGATGCGCCACCACTGCGTCCATCCGGCCCCTGAACTCCCGAGATAGTGAATAGCCTATCCCCCCTAAAAACGCAATCACCACGACCGACAAGACTATTCCACGCCATTTGAGCTGCCGATAGAGAAACAGGCTGATCAGGCCTGCCAGCACGATATATCCCGTTCGCCCATGAACGACAAAAACCATATTCATCACCGCCAACCCAATCAACGCAATCAATGGCCATCTAATCCTCTTGTTCCGGACTGCCTCATGCGCCAAACCGTATGCGAAGAGCGCCATCAGGAAGTTCTGCGTAATCCGGCTTTTGAATGCCCCGGACTGCGCTAAATCCCTCCAGGGCATCGCCAGGCTCAAGGCGCCTAGATAAGAGAGTATCAGCGTCAAGACCATGCCTACTGCGAAGGCAAGCAGACCACGTCTACGCCAGACGGCCTCCTTAAACAGAGAGGCCCACACCGCAATCATCAGTAGCTTTGTGCTCTTGACAACGGCTTCCAGCATCGCAGGAAATGAGGCACTGCTGTAACTGGTCCCGATGATGTACAGGAAAAAAAGGCTGAGCGCCACGATGACCACATGGTTTTGGCGAATGGCGACAAATTTGTCCTGATAATTGCCTCCCGCTAACCACAATACCATCGCAACCACCACACAAAGACTGGCCAGCGCTGTCGATACCGGGATGGCCAATCCGGTGGCGACCGTCATCACTCTGGCTCCAACATCACACTTGCTAGCCAGATGTTTATGGCGTAATTGCATCCCGATGCTCACTCCCAAACCCTCTCTGCGTCAACCAGCCGAACGTGGAGGGAAGACCGCTATACCCAGTCAGCACGGCGATACGCACGGCAGTCCATTCGCGATGGAGCACTCATCTCAGGTACTGCTCAAGTCCATTTTCCGCAACGGTCCTGTCACTCGCGAGAATATCTTTCAGCATCGAAACATTCTCCGACACTCTCCTTCGGTCAATCTGCGGGTGCCACAGATGTAACACAGGTGCCGCAAAACGGGCTTCCTTCCTGCGCACTCCTGCTCGAATGAGGCGAACAACCAAGTCCGCATCCTCGTGTCCCCACCCCTGATAGCGTTCATCAAAACCGTTCACCTTGATCAGATCGTGACGCCAGACGGCTAAATTACAAGTCTTTGCCCCCTGCCATTGAGTTGCCTTCAGCTTCCGATACCCTCCATCCGGCAAACGAATAATGGGAACGAAGCGATTTATCCATCCGCGAACTCGCGCAAAAGACCACTTCAATGAGCCCCACAAATGAACTGGAATCTTCTCTCGCAAGACACGATCTGTAAACAGGCGACTCATCAATATTCTGTTGCCCGCCACGAACCAACCGGGTTCGGCTAAAGCCAGATGACCCTCGACAAAACCGGGAAACGGTATGCAATCTCCATCCACAAAGATCAGGTAATCACCCTGCGATGCAGCCACCGCCCGATTCCGAACAGCAGCCGCACGAAAACCTCTGTCCTCCTGCCACACGTGTCGAATCGGAAAGGGCATGTGCGTCATGAGCCCAGCGATCAGTTTGGCCGTGTCCTCGGTTGAGCCATCGTCAGCGATGACTATTTCAAAGTCGTGGTTGTCTTGGACCCTGAAGCCCTCCAGAACCGCTGCCAAAGCATCTGGCCGATTATACGTCGTGACAATCACTGTCACCGCAGCCATATCCGCTCTCGCTCTGCGTCTCTCCCGGCCGCGGCCATGACATCGATCAACCCCGAACCCACTCTGCTGGCCTACGGTCTTCTCCGGTCCTGGTCCCGATCCAAGGGCCGTGCCTGAACCGCACATCTCCTATCTTGCAACTCCAGGGGATTCGCCACTAGCCCTACCCCCACGCCTTATTCTCCCGATCCCCTCGCCCCTTCTTGTTTGTCGGCGCGCTCAGGAATCCTAAAGACTCCGCAAATGTTCTTCCGCCACCTGGGCTTTACCCAATCCCGCATTTTCGACACGACAAAAGCGACCCACCCCCGCTTCCATATGTTGTGAGATGAGTAGTAGCGAACCTCCAGCAATCCGAGCCCAAAAAACTTTGCGATATCCGCAAAGTCCTCCCGTGCATATTCATGATTATGTCGATCATAGTATGGGACGCCACCTACGATGCGCGGTTCCTGGTCAAGGTAGTGCTTGGCAAAACTCCAGTGGATCGTTTTCCCGCGCAGGAGTCGCCATACATTGCGAAAAGAGGATATATTGGGGGCATCGATGACGAGAATGCCTCCAGATCGCGTAATCCGTATCATTTCAGAGAGTGCGTATCGCGGCGAATAGGTGAAGTGTTCAATGGTCTGACTTAATATAACGCCATCAAAGTAGCCCGAATCATACGGCGCAGGATGGGCTTCCATATGCCAGTAGCTATACGGGATGGAGAGGCGCTCTGCGATCTCATGCCGATTAAAGATATCGCACGCGAAGGCTTTGAAGCCCGTCGCCTTTAGGATTGCGGCAAGAAGACCGTATCCCGCTCCCGCATCGAGGATTCTGGAACCGTGACACAAATGCTTGGAAGTAATGTGCGCGAGGAAGGAAAAGCGAAGGCAACTTCCCCAGAAATACTCTTCGACTTCTTCTACAGGGTATTTGTAAAGATCATGCCCTCCATGACCTGAAGAGGACCGTTGATCAGCATAAATATGCTTGACATTGCGCCAAGTCACGCGCGCAACCCTCTTGGAGATCCTTAAGTCTATTGATCTATTAGCCGTTGAACCGAAGGGGTAGGTGTCTTTCATGCGTTCCGGCCAAGGTGGAGCGGTCAATCTGCACGCCGCTACCTTCTCGCCTCAAAGCCGCTCACGCCTTCCCTCAGACCCTGGAACTGTTCCCAGTAGAGGCGGTAGTAGACACCGCGCGCTTCGAGAAGCTGCTGGTGGGTGCCGGTCTCCACGATCCCCCCCTGCTCCAAGACCAGGACCTTATCGGCGCGGAGGACCGTGGACAGGCGGTGGGCGATCACGAACGTGGTCCGCCCCGTCATGAGGCGATCCAGAGCGTCCTGCACCAGACGCTCGGACTCTGCATCAAGGGCCGACGTGGCCTCATCCAGGATCAGAATCGGGGGGTCACGGAGGACAGCCCGAGCGATCGCGATCCGCTGTTTTTCTCCCCCCGAAAGGCGCACCCCCCGCTCGCCGATCCGGGTCTCGTATCCCTGGGGGAGGTGCTCGATGAACTCGGCCGCGTGGGCGACCTGGGCGGCCTGCCGAACGCGCTCCGGCGCCACCCCCCATTGGCCGTAGGCGACATTATTGTAAACCGTGTCGTCGAAAAGAATGATCTCCTGGGTCACTATTCCGATCTGCTCGCGGAGGGACCGGAGCGTGACGTGGCGAATATCGATCCCGTCGACCTCCACCCGTCCCCCCGTGGGGTCATAGAAACGCGGAATCAGGTTCACCACGGTGCTCTTCCCAGCCCCGCTCGATCCCACAATGGCCACCAGCTCTCCGGGCTGCGCCTCAAACGTCACGTTTCGGAGCACGGGCTGCGCCCCATCGTAGGTAAAGGCGACATCCCGGAACGCCACCCGACCCCTCACCGACGGCAGGGGAACGGCCTCAGGCGCCTCCACGAGGTCGGGGTGGGTGTCCATTAGCTCGAAAACCCGCTTGACCCCCGCCATGCCCCGCTGGATTATATTATTGAGACGACCTAAGCGTTTAACCGGCTGGAACATCGAGGCAAGGGCACCGACAAAGACGAGGAACCCACCCAGACTCAGGATGTTTCGCAAGACCAGAAAGCTCCCGAGGACCACTACGCCCAAGATCCCCACACCCCCCAGGACTTCGAGAACGGGGGAGGACGCCGCGTCGACCCGCGCGATCCGGACCGAGGCCCGGAAGGCCTCCAGGTTCTTCCGGTTGAACCGAAGCTGCTCGTACTCCTCTGCCACAAAGGCTTTTACGATCAGGACACCCGTGAGCGCTTCTTGCAGGATGCTGTTGAGCTCGGCACGACGCTCCTGGACCTGCAAGCCGCGGTGGCGAATTTTCTTCCCGAACTTGGCGATCGGAACGAAGGTGAAGGGCAGGACGAGGACACACAGCAAGGCGAGCTGCCAGTGGAGGAGAAAGAGCAAGCTCCCAAAACTCAGGATGTAGAAGGGTTCCATGAGGGCCTGGCTAAAGGTAACGATCAGGGTCTCTCCCAAGAGGTTGACGTCCAGGGTGAGCCGAGCCATGATCTCACCAGTGGAGCGCCGGTTAAGGAAGCCCAGGGAGAGGGTGTGGACGACGGCGTAGAGATCATTGCGGACCTGCATCATGATGTGTTCCGCCACATAGACCATGATATATCGGTGAACGTACATCAGTGCAGCCTTCAGGAGGATGAGAACCAGGAGGACCCCGCAGATCACGGCCACCACGGTGACCTTGTCCGCCCCGCGGACCCAGGCCAGATCGTTCACGAGAGGTCCCACACGATCCTGTAGCGCCTTGGGCAGACTGATGAAAGACGGAGCGCCTGTCGGCGAGAAGACCAGATCCAGGATCGGTTGGATTGCGCCGATGGAGACCGCGCCCAGCAGGGCCACCAGCACCATGGCAATGACGGAGACGCACAGCTTTCCCTTATGGGCCCGGGTGTATTGTAACAGGCGTGCAAACTCGTGCATGTACCAGGATCCCCTTGGCGGCCGCGTGTAGCCGCCACGAACCTTCTACCCTCTGCAGAACAGACGACGGTACATTGCCACCCTCATACCACCCCGGCTTGAAGGAGGTCGTGCAGGTGAATCACCCCATCCGGCCGGCCTTGCGCATCGACGATGAGGAGGGAGGTGATCTTGTGTTGCTCCATCACCTGGACGGCCCGAGCCGCCAGCTCGTCCCGTTCAATGATCCTCGGATATCGGATCATGCACTCCTTCGCTGGTCGGTCGAGGAGGTCAATGTGCTTCTCCAGTCCACGCCGCAGATCCCCGTCGGTAACGATTCCGATGAGCCGACCCTCTGTGTCGACCACCGTGGTCATTCCGAGGCGTTTCATGCTGATCTCCAGGATCGCCTCGCGCATCAGTGTTTCCTCGGAGACGACAGGCATCTCTGGCCCAACGTGCATCAGATCTCGCACGCGCAAGAGCAGGCGGCGGCCGAGCCGCCCTCTGGGATGAAGGACCGCAAAGTCCTCCGCCTTAAAGCCTCGTTTCTCGAACACGGCAACCGCCAGGGCATCTCCCATGGCGAGTGCCGCCGTGGTGCTCGCCGTCGGGGCCAGATTCAGCGGGCAGGCCTCTTCATCCACGCCCACATCGAGCGCCACGTCGCTCTCCTTGGCGAGGGGGGACTGGAGATTTCCCACGAGCGAAATGAGTGTGACGCCGAAACGTTTGAGCGCCGGAAGGATCTCTATAATCTCCGTGGTGCCTCCGCTGTTCGATACGGCCACCACGACGTCCCCCTGCACAATCATCCCCAAATCCCCGTGGAGGCCCTCGGCCGGGTGGAGATACAGGGCGGGAGTCCCGGTGCTGGTCAACGTGGCGGCAATCTTCTTGGCAATAAAGCCGGACTTTCCCATCCCTGTCAGCACCACCCGCCCCCGGCACTCGACCAAGAGCTCCACCGCTCGAATGAACCGCTCGTCCAAACGAGGAATCAGGGCTGCGACCGCGTCGGCCTCAATTTTCAGCACTCGCCGCGCCATTTCCAGGATCATCGCGCTGCTCCACTCCCTCCCGTCCTCGACTCCGGATCGTACCCTAAATTCTCCCGGGCAAAAAGTCAACTGAAAAGGAGTTACGGCGTCCCCTGATAGAACGCGCGAACACTCTCGGCCACATGGCTGATCTCGTCCTCACTGAGCTCCGGATACATGGGGAGGGACAGGGTCTCCTGCGCTGCCGCCTCGGCCACAGGAAAATCGCCCTCCTTATAGCCGAGGGACCGGTAGGCCGCCTGCAGGTGAAGGGGAATGGGATAATAGACCCCGGTCGAGATCCCTCGGTGGTGCAGGTGGGCCTGAAGCCGATCCCGATGTCGGACGCGGATCGTGTAGAGTGCGTACACCGGGTTGGCATATTCCATGACCGCGGGGATCTGCACGCCTTCGACATCCGTCAACAGTTCGTCGTATTGCCCGGCATGCCTTCTTCTTGCGTCGTTCCATCGATTCACATGTTGGAGCTTAACCAGCAGGACCGCTGCCTGGATCGAGTCCATCCGGGCGTTGTAGCCCTCGACTTCATGGACCCCAGGTTCTGTCTGACCGTGGTCCCTGCGCAGCCGGACATGCTCCGCGGCCTTGAGGTCATTGGTCACAACGGCCCCGGCATCACCCAGCGCCCCCAGCGTCTTCGAGGGATAAAAACTAAAGCACGTCAGGTGACCCATACCGCCAATCGGCCTCCCCTTATACTGAGCCCCGGCTGCCTGGCACGCATCCTCAATCACCGTCAGGCCGTGGACTCGGGCAACCTCCCGAATCGCGTCGAGATCTGCCGGCTGTCCGTACAGATCCACCGGCACGATGGACTTCGTCCTCCGGGTGAGGACCCCGTCGATTTTCTCCGGGTCGATCGTCAAGGGCCCTGGGTGGATGTCAACAAAGACCGGCCGTGCCCCCGCGGCGGTGATGGCTTCAGCCGTTGCGATAAAGGTATAGGGGCTCGTGACGACCTCATCCTCCGCTCCCACGCCGGCCGCCAACAGGGCCAGGTGTAACGCGGCAGTCCCAGAGGAGACGGCACTGGCATATGCGCCACCGCAGTACTGGGCAAAGGCCTGCTCGAACTGCTCAATCCATTTCCCCCTCACATAGTGGCAGTCGGCAAGCACCTCACCGATGGCGCGCTGAATCTCTCGTTCCAGCTGTCGCGTTTGCTTTTTGAGATCGACAAGGGGGATCATCGCGTTCCGATCTTGTAACGATTATCCGGATGCCCGCCGACCCATGATGGTATCCAAGATGCAGTGGCAGAGGGTCAAATGCGTGATCTCAACGTGTCCGTAGGAATCAGAAGCGACGTAAAAGTTCAGGTCTCCCCTCAACCGGAGCGGCGTATCGGCAGCAAATCCCGACATTGTTATCACCTTGCACTCTTTCTTCCTTGCCGTATTCACGGCCGACAGGATATTCTCCGAGCGGCCAGAGCTGCTGATCGCCACCAGGACATCCCCGGGGTCTGCGAACATCTCTACGGGCTTGGAGAACACCTGTGGGTATCCAAAATCGTTGCTAATGCACGTGAGAAGCGACGCGTCATTAAAGGCGATGGCCCGCATGCCTCCGTTCTTCCAATAATCGACCGCCTGGTGGCTGGCGATCGCCGCGCTCCCCCCGTTTCCAATAAACATCACCTTCCGCCCCAACCCCGTCTGCGTGACAATGAGATCAGTGGCACTTAACAGACCCTTCGAAAGTTCCACGCGCCCCTGATGACGGTCTGTCACCTGGACGCTTCGAAACAATGATGCAAGCTTTTCAAAATACTCCGCGATCTGTTCGCCCATCTCTCAGGCCCTCCAAGGGCGACGACGGGCCGCGCCACGTTCAGGCCTCACCTTTTCAACCGGGCCTGTCCGTCCAGAAACCATTTTGTGGTCTCTCGAAGCCCCTCCTCAAGAGTGCAGGTTGGCTTCCAGTCCAGGACTTCCCGGGCTCGCCTAAAATCGAGGATGCTTCGGCGGATCTCTCCCTCTCTCGGTGGCTCAAATTGACATTCACGGGAGCAGCCCAAAATGCGTGTCAACATCTCTACCATCTCGAGAACGCTGGTTGCCCTTCCCGTCGCGATATTAAATACGGGTGACGATGAAAGCCCGAGGTCCTTCCCGTCGAGGAGCAGGTCGAGAGCAAGGACATTGGCCCGGACCACATCCCGGACATAGACGAAATCTCGCGTCTGGTGCCCATCACCATAAACGATCGGACGCTTCCCGTGCAGCAAATTTCCGGTAAAGATGGCCACCACGCCCGCCTCTCCATGCGGATCCTGTCTGGGCCCATAGACATTCGCATACCGCAGGGCGATGTATCGAACGCCGTACGCCTTGCGGTAATACTCGAGATATCTCTCCACGGTCAGTTTGCCGATCCCATAAGCGTTGATGGGGTTAAGGGGATGATCCTCATCGGCCGGATAAGATCTCTGAACGCCGTAAACCGCCCCCCCGCTGGACGCAAAAATGAAATGCGAAGTGCCGTACCGCCGTGCGAGTTCCAGGAGGCGCACGCTGCCCAAGATGTTGGTCCGCGCGTCTTGTACGGGATCGGCAATAGACCGGTTGATGCTGGCCTGCGCGGCGTGATGGTTCAAGGCCGCAGGCTTTTCTTGCGCCATGATCGCATCTAGCGACGGGTCCAAGATGTCCGCGTGGTAGAACCGCGCCTTCGGATTCACATAATCAATCGATCCGGTCTCCAGACTATCGACCACCACGACCTCGTGGCCAGCCTCGATGTATGCGTCGACGATATGAGACCCGATAAACCCCGCTCCACCCGTGACTAGAATCTTTGCCATGAATCCTCATCCCCGAAACGGATCATCGGCAGAGATTTCACCGGCCCATCCCCTCATAGTCGATACCCAACGATGCCATCAACTTTCGGTCAAAGATGTTGCGCGCATCAATGATGAGCGGACGCCGCATTTGCCGCTTTATGCGCAGCAGGTCAAGCCGCCTGAACTCCTCCCATTCCGTGACGATCACGGCCGCATCCGCCCCATCCGCGGCCTCGTAGGCATCGGCGCAGAACTCGACCGATTTTAGGATCCTTTGCGCCCTGGGCATTGCCTTTGGATCGTAGACCTTTACCGTGGCCTGCTCTTTCAGGAGCCTCTGAATCAACTCAAGAGAGGGCGCGAAACGGATGTCGTCCGTATTCGGCTTGAAGGCGAGGCCCAGAACGGCTATCGTCCTGCCCCGCAGGGACCCCAGGCGGTTCTGCAATTTCTTCAAGGTGATATCGATCCGTCCTGTGTTGATTCGCTCCACTTCCCGCAGAAGACTCGGATCGCATCCATGTTTCTCTCCGATCCGTACAAAGGCTTGAAGATCCTTTGGCAGGCAGAATCCTCCAAAGCCAATCCCCGCATCGAGGAATGCCCGGCCAATCCGGCGATCTAGGCCCATCCCCTCTGCGACCTTCAGGACATCGGCCCCCACCCTTTCGCAGAGATCTGCAATGAGATTGATATACGAGATTTTCATCGCGAGGAAAGAGTTCGAGGCATGTTTGATGAGTTCCGCGCTCGCGATGTCCGTCACAAGGAATGGGACCTCGCCCCCCGAACACGTCTGATGGACCGGGCAGCGAAACGCCCTTCGAATCACGGGGTCGTACAGCGTGCGAAAAAGTTCCTCTGCCTCCGGCGTTTCCACCCCGATCACGATGCGATCAGGGTGGAGAAAGTCCTCGACCGCGGATCCTTCTCGCAAGAATTCAGGGTTCGAGGCCACGGCAAATCTGCCCGTCTCTCCTCGTCCATAGAGCTGAAGCATCTTTTCGATCCAGAGTCCAGTTTGGACAGGAACGGTACTCTTCTCGACAATCAGTCTCGGGCCCTCCCCCACCTCCGCGATGCGCTGGACCACGTTCTCAACGGATGACAGGTCCGCCTCGCCGTTCTCAAGAGGAGGCGTGCCGACACAAATAAATGCCACGCGGCAGGACCGGACTCCCTCGGCCAGATGCTGCGTGAACCGGAGTCTCCCCTCACGCATTTCCCGCCCAACCATCTGATCCAGGAACGGTTCGAAGATGGGAATCCCGCCCTGTTGGAGCAGGGCGATCTTTTCTTGGTCATCATCAACGCCGATGACGGTATTTCCGGTGTGGGCAAAACAGGCCGCTGTCACGAGCCCCACGTGACCGACACCGATGACGCAAATCTCCATCGCTATCTCTCTGGGTGTTGAGTGCTGGGTTTTGGGTGTCTCGCTTCGCTCTGGCCGAGGACGGTCAGGAGACGTCGAATGTCTTGTGCTCGAGACTTCGGACAGATTAATAGGCCGTGCTCTGTCTCCGCGATGATTAGATCTCGCAGTCCGATTGTCGCGACGACCTTTCCCTCTTGTCCGTAGATGATACAATGTGACGTATCCAGACCCACGTGCCGACCGATAACCACATTCTTTGCTTCATCCGCGGCCAGGATACGCCCGAGGGCCGTCCACGAGCCAAGATCATCCCACTCGAAGCGACCGTAGACCATCCAGATGTTTTCTGCCGCTTCTAACACCCCGTAATCCACCGATACCTTCTCCAGGGCGGGGTAGACTCTTGCCAGGACATCGGCATACGTAGGCGTTCCGAGGGCGGACCGAATCTGCTCCAGTCCCGACCAATGGGCAGGCAAATGGGTCTTGAGCAATTGCTGGAGCGTGCGATTCTCCCAT
>JBOHQS010000042.1:0-14954 GCA_050732295.1 Methylomirabilales bacterium (SeqCode) | reverse complement strand
CTTTCGGCGATGGTCTGTTCCGCCTCGACCGGCCGGATCTCATCCCATCCTGCCTCGAGGGCTCGAACCACGGGGGCGCAGGCCGCCGGCTGGGCCACGGCAATCCTTGGGAGCCGGTCGATCCACCCCAGACGGTACAGTTCATTGAATCCCTTCCAGCAGGCGGCGGCGGCGACCCCTCCTGCGGTCGGATGAATGACCCAGTCGGGCACGCGACCATCGAGGTCGGCCCAGATCTCGTAGGCGTAGCTTTTCTTGCCCTCGTTCCGCCACGGGTTTGACGAGTCACAGCTGTACCAGCCGAACGCTTTGAGCGCCTTGCCGTACACGCGTGCCGTTCCATCGAAGTCCGCCTGCACCCGGACGATCCGCGCCCCGTAGGCGGCAGCCTGCACCACCTTTCCGGAGGCTGTCGCCTCCGGAACAAAGACGACACTGTGAAGACCCGCGCGGGCGGCGTAGGCGGCCACCGAGGCGGCGGCGTTGCCGGTCGAGGCCACGGCCACCACCGCACGCCCCTCCTCGATCGCGCGAGAGATCGCAACGGCATTGGAGCGATCCTTGAGCGATCCCGTGGGAAGCACGGTGTCATTTTTCAGATAGACCTCGGCCCCGCCCACCTCGCGACGCAATCTCTCTACCGGCAGAAGCGGCGTTCCCCCCTCGCCGAGGGTCACGATGGCCCCGTCCTTCTCGATCGGGAGAAATTCCCGCCACCTCCAGATGCTCCTCTCAGCGCGATTCAAGAAGAGTTCCGGCCCTTTCGTGTGAAGCCCGCTGAGGTCGACCTCCACCTCAAGGATGTAGTGGCAACGCTCGCACAGGCGCCCCTCGATTTCGACGGCGTAGCGCTGCATGCACTTCGGGCATCGCAGTCCCGTTACCTTGCCCACGTTAGACTCCCCTCACTGCCTGCTCAGGACGAAAGACCTCGGCGTGGCTTCCATTCTGTCTTGCTACCGCAGGAGTGCGCCGAGTGACGGGCGCAGGATCCCCCGCTCCCATGCCGAGCGGTTCTCCGAGTCAGAGGCCCCCCACAGGAAAAAGAGCGCCATCGCCCCGTAAAAAGGGAGGTGCCCCACCAGCTCCTCCGGACCAAAGATGCCAAGGGTGAGGTTAAACGGGAACCAGGCGATGACGATGATGTCCCGGAGGAAGGCTCCACTCAGGATGCAGAGGCCCACGAAAAACTCAACGGCACCGATCATCAACACAAACTGGGCATCCGTGATGGGGATGCCCAGGGCGGGGAGGAAGTTCAGAGGGTACTCGGCCAGGAAGGCCACGGCCATGGGGACGTTAAACAACTTCTCCGTGAACGCCACAACGATGAGGCTGAGGCCGATCCCCACACGCAGGAGCGGCACGGCCCAGGCCAGCAGAGCCGGGCCCGGCTCCCATTTGGGGAAGAGCGCCCGGTCCACCGCAAAAGGTCCCCGCCCCGCACAGTAAAAAAACGCGCTGAAGCCCAGGATGTGGATCGCCTCGAGCATTGGCTCGACGCCGACCACGAAGAGACCCACTCCCCACATGAGCGCCAGGAAGAGAGCGGCGATGCGGGTGGGTGTACCGTAGAACAGACCGAGCGCGACCCCGATCTGCCCCAGGGTCAAGAGGTGGGCCCAGATCCCCTCGAGGCCGTTGTTGGGGGTGAAGAGGGTGTGGTTCAAGCCGTTGACCAGCAGAGGGACACCGAGATGGACTGCGAGGACTAGCGGCATGAAGGCATACAGCGCCTCTCGGGCCTCGGGCCTCCCGCCCAGTTCCCCGGGGCCGGGCACGAACGAGCGTTTTTGCCGCCACTGCCAAAGGACCATCGCGACGGCCCAGAGCGCAATCGGCCCCCCGATCGCGAACCACACGCCGGGAGCTGCCAGGGCCTCCTCCAACCGCAAGGGATACGCTCCGGCGTCGAGAAACCACTTCTCGTGCGCCTCGGCGATGCGACTGAGCGCACCGACAGCGGCTGCCCCCGCAATCACCATTCCGCAGCGGACCGCTCCCGCTCTCACGACACCACCCTCACGACCAATGCGCCGGCCGGCTCTCCTTAAACCTTTTCTAGCTATACCGAACAGAAAAGGCAACCAGGAAAAGTTCAAGTGAGCGAAGGTGCTGAGAAGACGCCGAGAGGCGGCGGATGACTACACACTATTGGCATAAAAATTGAATCAATGACCCGAAACGGAGGGTGAAACGATGAAGTGCCCAATATGCGGACATGTGACGGTCGATCGCGTGCCGAACTGTAAGAATTGCGGATACCCCGCCTCTCGATTGTCGACGGCGAGGCGTGTTTCCAGAGGGGCTACACCTCGAGGGCGGAGGGTCCTGGCTCTCGTGAGCAGCTGCCTCATGCTTGCTGCCGTCGGGGGCTCCCTATTCTGGTGGCATCTCACCACCAATCGGGACGGAGCGATGTGGGCGGCCAATCGTTACTTCCTCCTCCAAGAGCGAGCAGCCTTTGATGATATGTACCTCACCGCTTCCTCTGTTTTTCGGGAAGGTCTTTCTCAGGAGGACCATCAGCAGATGATGCACGGCGTCGGGGACAGATTAGGAAGATTGATGCGACGCTCGCTTGCCGGATGGCGAACTACGACGAACTTTTCGGGCGGATCCTCCGTTATGCTGCAGTACGCCTCCCGGTTTGAAAAGGGGGATGTCAGCGAGATCCTGACCTTCATCTGGGATGGGGCGGACTGGCGACTCGGGGGCTATCGCATCAATTCCGCGGTGCTGTCATCTTTGTGATGACATTTCCCCGGACACCCGGGCACCGTGCTCCTGCCCGTTTCGCGCCTCGGCTGTCGGATGGGCTCGGCCGTTACCACCGCAGGACGTCTTAGCCTCTAGCCTCTGGGTCTACCGTTTCCCTTTAGGACCTTCGCCATGCAGTACCACGTTGCAATGATGATGCCGCCCCAAGAGAGGGCGAGGAGGATCCAGCCTCCGATGGTCACGGCGCACCCCCTTGCCCTTTTCGCCTGGCTGCGGCGGTCACCAAGAGACCGAAGCCAACCAGGATCGCGATCATCATGAGTCGCGCGCCCCAGAGATACGGGACGTCCTCCGCCTTGACCCCCACCATCAGAATCTTGCCCGGAGCATCCCGAATGGCCCAGGCGACCAGGATGCACAGGAGGAAGAGGGGAGTTACATACTTGATCAGATAGTAGAAGATCCTGGGCACCGGAATGGCGGCTCCCTTCATGATCTCGGCCCAGCCTTTCTCCATGCCAAAGACCCACGCAAACAGAATTGCCTCGACCAGAGCAAAGACGACGAGACCAAAGCTTCCCAACCAGAAATCGAGTTCATCGAGAAAACCGTGCTTGAGGAAGAAGATGACGGGCTGCGTCCCGAGGAAAAGAGCACCAAGCACCGCACAAGTCGATTTCCATCGGCTCCAGCCAAATCCATCCTGGAAGAGGGCCATCGTCGGCTCTGTGAGAGCCACGAGCGAGTTGATCGCAGCAAAGAAGAGGAGCAAAAACCAGAGGGCGCCGAACAGCGCTCCGAGGGGGATCTGCTGGAAGATCATGGGGAGGGCCTGAAAGCCCAGATTGAAGGCTCCACCCTTGGCAATCGCTTCGGTCTCGGCCAGGCCAAAAAACACCACGGCAGCGGTGATCGCTATCGTCCCCCCGAAAATCACCTCGCTCAGCTCGTTCAGGCTGACGGTGGAGAGCCCGGTGAGGGCCACGTCATCTTCCTCACGCATGTAGCTCGCATACGTCGAGATGCAGCCGGTCCCGATGCTCAGCGTGAAAAAGATCTGTCCCGCCGCCGCCAGCCAGATGGCCGCGTCCGTCAGGCGCTCGGGCTGTGGGTTCCAGACAAAGCCGAGACCGCTCAAGACGTTGCGCTCCGGATAGCTTGGATCCGGAGTGCCGAAGGTCAGCACCCGAATCATGAGGACGACCCCTACCAGAAAGAGGAAGGGGACACCGATCTTGGCCAGGGTTTCGATACCCCCCCGGACCCCATGGTGAACAATGTACAAACTGATCGCCAGGGTGATGAGGAAGAAAATATAGGCGGTGCCCATCCCGGAGAAATACTGGTTTGACTCGACCCCTTGGAAGCCTCTGAGATACGCCCCCATGGCCTCACGGCTCGTGACGTCAAAGTAATTGCCCGTGAGAGAGAAATACCCATAGGCGACGGTCCATGCGGTGATGTAGATGTAATAGAGCGCGATAGTGAAGGGAATGACCAGCCCGATCATCCCCACATACTTCGCGAACGGGTGCCTCCACAGGAGCCCGAACATCCCAGCAGTGTGGCCCTGTCCGTGCCGTCCCCCCATGCGGCCGATGGCGCATTCGACCCACATCAAGGGGACCCCCATGAGGACGAGGGCGACAAAATACGGGATCATAAAGGCGCCCCCGCCATTTTGGGCGGCCTGGACGGGGAAGCGCAGAAAATTCCCGATGCCAATGGCGTTTCCGGCCAGGGCCAGGATCAACCCGATCTTGGTTCCCCATCTCTCCCTCGGCATGTCTCCGCGCATCACAATCTCCCGGACCCCGCCTTCGCGAGCACGTCGACGGCAGAGGGCAAACGCTCCTGCGCGGACTGGTACCCTTCGGCCCGGATGCAGGCAACCCAGTGGTTCGGCGAAACCTCGCGAAGTTCCGGGACGACCTGGCTGCACTCGGGGATGGCGATGGGACATCGGGGATGGAAGACACAGCCACAGGGAGGGTTCAACGGACTGGGGACTTCACCCTTGAGAACGATGCGCTCTCGTTTTGCCTCGACCGCCGGATCCGGAATGGGAACGGCGGAGAGGAGGGCCTTCGTATACGGGTGGAGGGGGTTCTCGTAGAGTTCGCGACGATACGCCACCTCAACGATCTTGCCCAGGTACATCACCGCCACCCGATCGCCGATGTGCCGGACCACCGAAAGGTCGTGCGCGATGAAAAGATACGTGAGGCCAAACTGGGCCTGCAGGTCCTCAAGCAGGTTGATGATCTGGGCCTGGATCGAGACATCCAGGGCCGAGACCGGCTCATCGCACACGATAAAGCTTGGCTCAAGCGAAAGGGCCCGCGCAATCCCCACCCGTTGTCGCTGCCCCCCCGACAGCTCGTGGGGGAACCGATCCGCCATCGCGGGGTTGAGCCCCACCACCGAGAGGAGTTCCCTCACGCGGTCGCGGACTTCTCCCTTCGCTTCCAGGATCTCGTGCACCCGGATTGGCTCCCCGATGATCTGTCCGATCGTCATCCGGGGATTCAGGGAGCTGTACGGGTCCTGGAAGATCACCTGCATCCTGCGTCGCACGGGCCGGAGCTCGGCCTCATCCAATCGCGCCAGGTCTCGCCCTTCGAAGCGGACCTCTCCAGACGTCGGCCGATCCAGCTGGAGGATACAACGACCCGTGGTCGTCTTGCCCGATCCTGACTCCCCCACCAGCCCCAGTGTCTCCCCCTTCCGGATAGAAAAGGAGACATCATCCACCGCCTTTATCAGGCCCACCTGTCGCTGAAAGAGGACTCCCGAGGTCAGGGGGAAGTATTTACGGAGACGCCGCACCTCGAGGAGAATATCCCCCTCGCTGTTCGCTTCCTCCTGCATCCTCGCGCCGGGCTGCGGGCCGATCATCCCCATTGTCACCCTCACTTCCCATGCAGGGTATCCGCCACCCAGCAGGCGGAGACGTGCCCGGCCCCCACTGGGATCAGCGGCGGAACCTCGTGGGCACACCTGTCGATGGCAAATGTACAGCGCAGCCTGAAGCTGCATCCCGGAGGCAGGTTGGCCAGATCGGGGGGCTGCCCGTCAATGGGCTCCAGTCTGGCCTTCCGGGGCTGGTCCAGTCGCGGCACCGAGCGCAGCAGACCCAGGGTATACGGATGGCGGGGAGTCTCATAGATGTCACGCGCGGACCCCTGCTCGATCATCTTGCCCGCGTACATCACGTTCACCCGGTCCGCATAGCGGGCCACGACCCCCAGGTTATGCGTGATGATCACCATGGCCACCCCAAATCGCTGGCTCAGCTCCTTCATGAGTTCCAGGATCTGGGCCTGGATTGTGACGTCCAGGGCAGTCGTCGGTTCGTCCGCCAATATCAGCTTGGGATTACAGCTGAGCGCCATGGCGATCATGACCCGCTGACGCATGCCGCCGCTGAACTGGTGCGGGTACTGGCGCAGGCGGCGCTCGGGATCGGGGATGCCCACGAGGCGAAGGAGCTCGGCGGCTCGGTTCCCAGAATCGGCGGCACCCATCTCGAGGTGTACTTCGAGGGTCTCAGTCAATTGGCGCCCGATGGTGAGTGTAGGGTTGAGCGAGGTCATGGGCTCCTGAAAGATCATGGCGATCTCCTTGCCCCGCACCTGCCGCATCTCTTCATCGCTGAGAGCCAGGAGATTCTTTCCGTTGAACCAGATCTCGCCCGCCACGATGCGACCCGGAGGATACGGGATCAGCCGCATGATGCTGAGAGCGCTCACCGACTTGCCGCAGCCGCTCTCCCCGACGATGGCAACCGTCTCCCCCTGGCGGACATCATACGAGACCCCATCCACGGCCCTGATGACCCCTTCCAGGGTGAAAAAGTGTGTCCGCAAATCTTTCACTTGGAGCAGGGTACCCATCGCCCCTTCACTTTCGCGCACTTCGCCCTGCATCCTTCTGCACCTTCCTGCACTGCTGTACCTTCCTGTACCTTCTGCCCGGCTGTACCCTACTGCACCCCACGTTTACGTGTCAATCCAAGGCCCCGGATCCCTCCGACCCCCCTTGACAGCCCCCCTGGCTCGTGATGTAATTCCGCTTGCCTTCAATACCCTCGGGAATCCCTTCCGGAAGGCCAGTCGCTCAGACGGTGTCAGGCCACCAGAGTTTGAAGAGTCCGGGTTGGTCTCGGTCGTGGTCCCTACATTCAATCAATAAGGAGGGTTGCCATGGACGACGAGAAGGAAAGAGAGGAACAGCAGGGTGTCTCCAGGCGGGAATTCATCAAGGCGGCCGGCGTAGGGGCGTTGGCGGCGGGCCTCGGCGCCAATATCATCATTCCCGGACGGTCCGATGCGGCAAAGAAGACGCTGAAGATCCTCAACTGGGTCCATTTCGTCCCGGCATACGACGAGTGGTTCAACAAGAAGTACGTCGTCGAATGGGGGCAGAAGAACGATACCGAGGTGATTGTGGACAACATCGGCCTCGCCGGCATCAATGCCCGCGGAGCCGCCGAGGTTTCCGCCCAGAAGGGGCATGACCTGTTCATGTTTAACTGGCCACCCCCGTCGTTTGAGGAGCAAGTCATCGACCACAAGGAGCTCTATCAGGAGCTCGAGAAGAAGTTCGGGAAGGCGATCGACCTGGCGATCAAGAGCACCTACAACCCCAAGACCAAAAAGTACTTTGCGTTCTCCCCCTCCTTCACCCCGGACCCGGTGAACTTCCGCCAGGATCTCTTCGGAGGGGTGGGGATGCCCAAGGGACCGGTGACCTGGGACGACGTGCGGACCGCCGGGGCAAAGATCAAGAAGCAGTTCGGCAATCCGGTGGGGGTCGGCCTGTCGCAAGAGATCGACACCGGGATGGCGATGCGGACCATCATGTACTCCTGGGGAGCTCACGAGCAGGATGAGGCCGGAAACCTTGTCCTCGACTCCAAGCAGACCCTCGACGCCATCAAGTTCGTGAAGGCCCTCTTCGAGGAGGCCATGACCGCGGAGGTCTTCACCTGGGACGCCTCCTCTAATAATCGAGGCATCGTATCTGGCAAGCTCTCGGTGGTCCTGAACGCCATCTCCACCACCCGCACCGCCGAGAAGGACAACCCCAAGATCATAAGTCCGGCCACCAAGAAGGAGATCGAGCTGAAGCGGGAGATCCAGTTGACGAAGGCACTGAAGGGTCCAGTGCGGGGCATCGGGCTGGAGCACGTGATGCAATGCTACGTCGTCTGGAAGTTCGCCGAGAACCAGGAGGGGGCCAAGAAGTTCCTCATCGACTACGTTACGAACTTTCGGGAGGCGTTCCTCGCCGGCCAGTTCTACGACTTCCCCTGCTTCGAAAAGACAGTCCCGGACCTCGTGAAGCTCATTTCGAACGACCCCAGGGCCGTGCCCCCCGATAAATACAAGGTGTTGGACGACGTCCTGAAGTGGGCGACCAACGTCGGATACCCGGGGTACTCCACCGCGGCTATCGATGAAATTTACAGCACCTGGGTCCTGAACACCATGTTTGCCAAGGCGGCGAGCGGCGCGGCAACCCCCGAGGAGGCACTGAAGGAAGCAGACGCGGCCTGCAAGCGCATCTTCGCCAAGTGGAAGGAGAGGGGGCTCGTCTAGGCCGTCGACAGAGAGGGCGTTGTTCGGTTCCTGGCGGGAGACTCCGGTTGGCGGGGTCTCCCGCGTCTTCTGCCAACCGAAGAGCCCTCGGCAAGAGAATGGATAGTCCGTGGCCACCGTAGAGACGCGAGGGATAAAGAAATACTTCGGCGACGTCAAGGCGGTGGACGGCGTGGACCTCTCGACGAAGGAGGGGGAATTCCTCGTCCTCCTGGGGCCATCCGGCTGCGGGAAGACCACCCTCCTCCGCATGGTCGCCGGCCTCGAGAAGCAGACGGCGGGCGATGTCCTCATCGGGGGCGAGGTGGTCAACGACCTGCCGCCGCGGGCACGGAAGATCGCCATGGTCTTCCAGAGCTACGCGCTCTACCCCCACATGACGGTCTATAAGAACATCGCCTTCCCCCTCAAGGCCCAGGGCGTCCCCAAAGAGACCATCCCCAAGAAGGTCGAGTGGGCCGCCTCGATGTTCGGGATCGAAAGGCTCCTCCACCGTAAGCCGCGCGAGCTTTCTGGCGGGGAACGACAGCGGGTCGCCCTGGCGCGCGCGCTGGTCCGGGAGCCGACCGTGTTCCTCCTGGACGAGCCCCTTTCGAACCTGGACGCACAGCTGAGAACGTCTGCCCGTGACGAGCTTCAGCAGTTTCAGAAACAGATCGGGATCACGGCGATCTACGTCACCCACGATCAGATCGAGGCCATGGGCCTCGGGGACCGCATCGCGGTCATGCACCAGGGGAAGGTGCGGCAGCTCGGCACACCCCAGGAGGTCTACAGAGAGCCAGCCGATACCTTTGTGGCTGGATTCCTGGGCTCTCCTCCCATGAACCTGGTCGAGAGGGATGAATACATCCTTGGCTTCCGGCCCGAGGATTTTCTGGCGAAACAGCTTCACGAAACCCAGGACAACCTGGCGACCTTTCAGTTCCGGATCACGCGGGTGGAACATCTGGGGTCCGATCGGCTCCTCTACGGGACCCTCGGTGATCCCTTTCCCCACGAGAAGATCATCGCCAATCTCCCCTCGACGGTGTCGCTCCCCATCCAGCAGGGGGAGACGTACGAATTCGCCGTCAGGCATAAGGACCTGAAATTCTTCGATCGGACCACCGGGCTCCGGACGGGTGCAAGGCTCCGGTAGGGAGGCGGAATGGAAGCTCGGGCACCGGCGGTGAGGGTTGCAGCGGACGCGCGCGGGAGCCGGCTCGGCCATCTGCTGGACAGCGAGAAGTGGCTGGGGCGATTCATGATTGCCCCCGCGATCCTCTACATCGTGCTGCTCGTCGGCTTTCCCTTTTTCCTGGCTCTCTACTACAGCGTGAGCGACATCACCATCGGAAGCCGCAGCTTGAACTTCGTAGGCCTGAAGAACTTCGCGGGCATCATCGGGACCGCGAACTTCAAGACATCCCTCAAGAACACCTTCATCTTTGCCCTCGTCTCTCAGATTCTTGTCCTGGTCCTGGCCAAGATACTCGCGCTCGCCCTCTACAAGGATTTCCGGGGGAAGTGGCTCGTCCGGTTCCTGATTCTCCTCCCCTGGGTCGCCCCCATCTCGCTGGGAACCATCGGCTGGCTGTGGATCCTGGATTCAATCTACAGTGTGATCAACTGGACCCTCCAGGCCATGGGCCTGATCTCGCCCGACAATTGGCCCATGTGGTTGGGGATCCCGCGCCTGGCCATGGGCTCCGTCATCACCGTCCACGTCTGGCGGCTGCTCCCGCTGGCGACGGTGATTCTCTTGGCCGGGTTGAGCTCGATCCCCCAGGACATCCACGACGCGGCCGCGGTGGACGGCGCCGGTTTCTGGCGGCATCTCTTTCAGATCACTGTACCTTTGCTCCTCCCCATCATGACCGTCGCCGTCCTCTTCGGGGCGGTCTTCACCTTCACCGACATGATTGTGATCTACGTGCTGACGCGTGGCGGGCCGTACGACACCACGCAGGTCCTGGCAAGCCTCGCTTTCTTCACGGGGATTCAGGGGGGAGATCTCGCCGAAGGTGCAGCCATTGCGCTGTTCCTGTTCCCGCTGCTCTTGGCCGCGGCCGTCGTGTTTCTCCGGATCGCCCGCCGGGCGGAGGTGACCTGAGATGGTGCTCTCCCACAGGGCCAGACGCGTCGGCGCCAAGGCGGCGCACATCGGTACCGTGGCGGCGTTCACCCTCTTCACCGCCTTCCCCTTTTACTGGATGCTCATCACCACCTTCAAGCAGACCTCTGACCTCATGAAGCGGGAGAACAACCCCTTCCTTTTTAACCAGCCGCCAACCCTGGAGCACTTGAGGGTCCTGTTCACCGACACCCTGTACGGGCGCTGGCTTTGGAATACCGCCTGGGTCGGAGTGATCGTGGTGATCATCACCCTGCTCCTGGCGGTCCCGGCGGGATACGCCCTGGCGAGACTGACGGGGCGGTGGGGGGAGCAACTGGGCATCGGCATCTTCCTGACATATCTGGTCCCCCCGACCCTGCTATTCATCCCCCTGTCGCGGGTCATCGCGGACCTGGGGTTGCAGGATTCGCTCTGGTCTCTGGTGCTGGTCTACCCAAGCTTCACAATCCCCTTCTGCACGTGGCTGCTGATGGGGTTCTTCAAGGCCATTCCCCGCGACCTCGAGGAAGCAGCCATGATCGATGGCTGTAGCCGGCTCGGGGCGTTCGTGAAGGTCGTGATCCCCATCTCCGTCGCCGGCATCCTCACGGTCGTCATCTTCACCTTCACCCTGGTGACGCAGGAATTCGTCTACGCCCTGACCTTCATCACGCCGGCATCCCAGTATACGGTCAGCGTGGGCGTGCCGACCTTCCTCGTCCACGGTGACGTCTATTTCTGGGGTTCACTCATGGCCGGCTGTTTCATCGCCAGTGTCCCCATCGCCATCCTGTATAATTTCTTTGTCGATCGATTCATCGCCGGTTTCACGGTCGGAGCAGTCAAGTAATGCGAGGACGGTGAGAGAAACGAGACACGGGCCCAAGGAAGCGGGATGAGGGTGAAGGAGAGTCCCATGGGAGAGAAGACGATTCAGTGCGGTAATCTCATCGGAGGTAAGTGGGAGCAGCGCGGGGCGAACGGCATCACGCGGCTCAATCCTGCCAACATCCGCGAGGTGGTGGCCACCGCGCCGGACTCATCGGCCGAGGATGTCCGCCGGGCCATCCAGGCGGCAGCGGACGCCTTTCACCCCTGGCGGCGGACCACCCCCCCCGAGCGTGGCAAGATCGTGCTCCGGGCGGCTCAGCTCCTCGAATCGCGGCTGGAGGAGGTCGCCCAGCTTCTCACCCGGGAAGAGGGGAAGATCGTCAGCGAGTCGCGGGGTGAGGTCAAGCGCGCCATCGATATCATGGAGTACGCCGCGGGCATGGGGCGCCGGTTGGGCGGGCAGACCCTGCCGACCGAGGTGCCGAACGTCTTCTGCTTTACGACCCGACAGCCCATCGGCCCGGTGGCTGCCATCAGCCCCTGGAACTTTCCGGTCGCCATCCCCTGCTGGAAGATCGCGCCGGCCCTGGTCTGCGGGAACACCGTGGTCTGCAAGCCCTCCCCCCTGACGCCCGCCACAGCGACTCGGGTGGTCGAGATCTTCGAAGAGGCGGGGCTCCCTCCGGGGGTGTTGAACCTGGTGCATGGCGGGGCCCAGGCCGGCAGTGAACTGATCAACCACCCGCTGATCCGCGGGATCTCCTTTACCGGCTCGACCAAGGTAGGCATGGCCATCCACATGGCCGCGGCCCAACGTCTCGCCAAGGTCCAGTTGGAGATGGGGGGAAAGAACCCGCAGATCATCCTGAGGGACGCGGACCTCGACAGCGCCGTGAAGTCCCTGCTCACCGCGGCGTTCGGAGCGACCGGACAGCGGTGCTCAGCCACCAGCCGGGCCATCGTGGAGCGGAAGGTCGCGGGTGAGGTCGCGGAGCGCTTGGTCGAGGGGACGAAGGCCATCCGGGTGGGTCCCGGTGACCGGCCGGAAGTCACCATGGGGCCCCTGGTGGACGAGTCGCGCCTGCGCGACGTCAAAGGCTTTGTGGACCGCGCCCGTGCGCAGGGCGCAGCGGTGGTCATCGGGGGGTGCGATCCCGAGGGGCTTCGAGACGGCCACTACTACGCGCCCACCGTCGTCAACGTGCGGCCCGAGCACGAGATCGCCCGGGAGGAGGTCTTCGGGCCCGTCCTGAGCTTTATCGAGGTGGACGATATCGAAGAGGCCCTTTCGGTCGCCAATACGGTGGACTACGGCCTGTGCGCCTCAATCTTCACCAAGGATATTGGCCGGGCCTTCACTTTTATCGACAAGATTGATGCCGGCATGATCCATGTGAACCGGCCGGGGCTCGGAGGGTTCTCCCATATGCCCTTCGGCGGATTCAAGTATTCGAGCTACGGCGCCCGAGAGGTCGGCGACGACACGATCAACTTCTATACCGATATCAAGAGCGTGCACATCCAGGAGACTTGAGGGAAGGGCGATAGCCCACCTGATTCCTTCGCGCAGCGAACCTGACGCTGCATCCCACCTGTCTCAGTCTCCCGCAAAAGGATTGCCCGATTCTTGTCCCTTCATAACCCCGGCTCCCTTGTGCCCAGCTGCCGCTGACGCCATAATAGGGTCGTAGCAGGATTTCTTTTCATCTGAGAGGGCAGGATGGACAACCGGGAAGTCGCACGCATCTTGAACGCCATGGCCGACATGCTCGAGATCAAGGGTGACAATCCCTTCCGGATCCGGGCGTATCGCCGGGCCGCGCAAAACATCGAGGGGCTGGCAGAGGACGTCGCAACCCTCATCGTCCGACAAACGCTCGAAGAGATCCCGGGAATCGGCAAGGACCTGGCGGCCAAGATCCACGAGATCGTCGCCACCGGCACGTTTCAGGAATACGAAAAGCTCAAGGCACAGGTTCCTTCGGGCGTGGTTGAGCTCCTCAAGATCCCGGGGGTAGGCCCCAAGACTGCGCAGTTCCTCTATGAGACGAAGGGGATCAACAGCATCGCGAGACTCGAGTCGGCCGCCCGCGCCGGTGAACTTCGGGGCCTTCCTGGGATCAAGGCCAAGACCGAAGAGAATATCCTTCGAGGCATTGAGATGCTCAAACGCGCCTCGGGGCGCATGCCGCTCGGTCTCGCCCTCCCCCTGGCCCGGGAGATCATCGCCCGCCTCAGGCAGGTCAAGGGAGTGACCCGGATCGAATGCGCGGGTAGCGTCCGGCGGATGAAGGAAACTGTCGGAGACATCGACATCCTGGCCGTCTCGGCCGCTCCGGGCAAGGTCATGGACGCCTTCGTCGGCCTCCCCCTGGTGCGCGAGGTCCTCGCCCATGGGGAGACGAAGTC
Source organism: Methylomirabilales bacterium (SeqCode) (assembly GCA_050732295.1). Classification (GTDB taxonomy): domain Bacteria; phylum Methylomirabilota; class Methylomirabilia; order Methylomirabilales; family CSP1-5; genus CSP1-5. The sequence goes on along the minus strand of JBOHQS010000042.1, from coordinate 1,292 downwards.
GAGTGTAATGACCCGGCAGGGCATCCAAGTGGATGTTCTGGTGGTCGATCCCAAGGCCTTCGGGGCGGCGTGGGTGTACTTCACCGGGTCCAAGACCCACAATATCCACCTGCGGGACATGGCAAAGAAGAAGGGATTGAAGATCAGCGAGTACGGAGTCTTTGCGGAGCGGACCGGCAAGCGGATCGCCGGCAGAGAGGAGGAAGAGATCTATGAGGCGCTCGGCCTTCCGCACATCGCCCCGGAGCTCCGCGAGGACACCGGTGAGATCGAGGCAGCCCTGAAGGGGGAACTGCCGGACCTGATCACGGCGGAAGATATCCGGGGGGATCTCCATGTCCACAGCACATGGAGCGATGGGGCCCATACCATCAAAGAGGTGGTGGAAGCCGCCCGGAGGCGAGGCTATCGCTACATCGCTATCACCGATCACTCGAAGGGCTTAGGGATTGTCCGCGGCCTCGCAGCGGAGGACCTGATAAGGCAACGGGAAGAGATCGACCGGCTGAATCAGGGCCTCAGGGACTTTCGGATTTTCGCCGGCATCGAGGTGAATATCCGGGCCGACGGGACTCTGGATCTCCCAGATGGCGTCTTGGCGAAACTGGACTGTGTAATCGCCTCGGTCCATTCCGCCTTCCGCCAGGACCAACAGACGATGACCGAGCGGATCGTGCGCGCCGTCGGTAACCCGCATGTGCATGTGCTCGGCCATCCCACCGGCAGGCTCCTGGGTGAGCGCGAGCCCTACGACCTCGATTTCGATCGGCTGCTGGAGGCCGCACGGAAAAATCGGCTCGCCTTGGAAATCAACGCCTCCCCGCTACGCCTCGACCTCAACGATGCACACGCCCGCCGGGCCAAAGAAGCCGGCATCCCCCTCGTCATCAACACCGACACCCACACCCTCGCAGAGTTCGATCACATCCATCTCGGCGTCGCCACCGCCCGTCGTGCCTGGATCGAGAAAAAAGACGTCCTGAACACCCTCCCGCTGACAAAGCTCCTCAAGCGCCTCGCCCGCTGAACGCAAGGCTGAATACCTCCGGTGTGTCAGCCCAAGGCCCAGGGCGGGAGGAGTTCGGCGGCCTTTGTACCGGCCGAGGCCGGGAAACCCATCGCCAGGAGTTGACGATAATTCTTCTCAATAGGGTTTTGGATTTTGATGATCTCGAGATACTCCTCGAAGGTCAGATTCCCGACCAAGACGGGTGGCATGTCGTTGACAGGAACGGGATAGTCGCTTCCGAGAACCATCCGGTGCGGAGGAATCTTTTCCAGCACCTGCCCAA
>JBOHQS010000041.1:0-15124 GCA_050732295.1 Methylomirabilales bacterium (SeqCode) | reverse complement strand
CTGTCGTCGAGCCGTTCCCCACACCGCAATGGTTCATCCGGACGAAGCCGCTGGCCGAGCCGGCCATCCGCGTGGTCGAAGAGGGCCGCGTGCGCATCATCCCGCCGCAGTGGGAGAAGAACTACTTTGAGTGGATGCAGAACATCAAGGACTGGTGCATCTCTCGGCAGATCTGGTGGGGGCACCAGATTCCGGCCTGGTACTGCGGGTCGTGCGATGTCGGTAATATCGTTCCGGCTGCAGAGGGAGGATATACCATCGGCCGTGACGCTCGGCCGATCGTGGCGCGGGAGAGGCCGACAGGGTGTCCACGCTGCGGGGGCCAGGAGCTCGTGCAGGACCCCGATGTCCTCGACACGTGGTTCAGCTCCGCCCTCTGGCCCTTCTCCACCTTGGGGTGGCCAGAGCAGAGCAAGGAGCTTGGGGTTTTTTACCCCACGACCGTTCTGGTCACCGCGTTTGACATCCTCTTCTTCTGGGTCGCGCGGATGATCATGATGGGGCTGAAATGCATGGGGGACGTCCCCTTCCACCAAGTCTATATCCACGCCCTGGTCCGGGATCCGGAGGGGCAGAAGATGTCCAAGTCCAAGGGGAACGTCATCGACCCCCTCGTCGTGATCGAGCGGTACGGCGCTGACGCCCTGCGATGTACCCTCACCGCCCTGATTGCCCAGGGACGAGATGTCAGGCTCTCGGAAGAACGGATCGAGGGCTACCGGCACTTCTGCAACAAGATCTGGAACGCCTTTCGCTTTGTGGGCCTCCATCTCAGTCCGGACGATGCCGAGGCCCTCCGGAGGGAAGGGCCACCGCCCCCGGGAGACCTCGCGGATCGGTGGATCGTGAGCCGCCTGCAGGAGGTGATTGCGTCGGTGACCCAGGCGCTGGAGACCTTTCGGTTCAGCGATGCCGCCTCCCACCTCTATCAGTTCCTCTGGCACGAGTATTGCGACTGGTATCTGGAGTTCGTCAAGGTCAGGCTCACCACGGCCGGAGACCAGGGAACGGCCAGGACCGGCCGTCTCCTCCTGGCCCATGTGCTGGAGGTGTCGCTCAGACTGCTGCATCCTATCATGCCCTTTATCACCGAGGAGATCTGGCAGTCTCTGCCCCATCCGCCGGGAGCTCCCTCGAGCGTGATGATCGCCCCCTGGCCCGTAGCAGAGCCGTCCCGTGTTGATCCCGAGGCCGTGCGAAAGATGGACCGGGTCATGGCCGTGATCCGGACCATCCGGAACATCCGATCCGAGGTGCGAATTCCAACCAATGCCTCGCCAACGGTGCTGGTGAAGATCGGGCAAGAGGAGGATGCGTCACTCCTCGCAAGCGCTGAGACCTACGTTCGGCAGTTAGCGCGGGCGAGGGAAGTGCGGGTCGGGCGGACCCTCAAGCGGCCCCGCCGTTCTGCGGTAGCCGTGACTGCCGGGATGGAGATCTACATCCCCCTCGAGGGGCTGATCGATATCGCGGCGGAGGCGCAGCGCGTCGACCGAGAGCTCCAGAAGGTGGTACACGAGCTCGACCGCGTGAACCGCAAGCTTAGCAACAGAGACTTTCTCGCCCGGGCGCCGGCAGAGGTGGTGGCCAAGGAACGGGAGACCCAGCGGGAGTTGGGCGAGGCCTCTGAGAAACTTGCGAGGCACCTCGGCATGCTGCGCGATGAACGGTAGGGGCCAACAGAGCCCGGGTTCATCGTTCATAGTTCGTGGTTCATGGTAAACCTCAGAGCCTCAGCTCACGAACTATCAACTGTGAACAATGGACCAGGCACCCTGCACCATGCATCCTGAACCCTGAACTCTGAACCATGAACCCTAGACCAGATATGTTACTGGCGATCGACATCGGCAACACGAACATCGTGCTCGGGCTCTTTCGGGAGCGGGAGCTCTTGCACCATTGGCGCGTCAGCACGCGGCGGGACGGCACAGCCGACGAGTACGGGATTCTCCTCAAGAATCTCTTCGAGGTAGCAGGGATCCATCCCTCCGCTGTGAGCGGCCTGATCATCGCCTCGGTGGTCCCGCCGCTCCAGCCCGTCTTTGAAGAGTTGACCAGCGCCCACTTCCGCGTGGCTCCGGTCGTGGTGGGACCCGGGATCCGGACCGGGATGCCCATCCTCTACGACAATCCGCGCGAGGTGGGGGCGGACCGCATCGTGAATGCGGTCGCGGCCTATGAGACGTACGGCGGCCCGGCGATCGTGGTCGATTTTGGCACGGCCACCACGTTCGATGCGATCTCCGCAAAGGGAGAGTATCTCGGGGGCGTCATCGCGCCCGGAGTCGGGATATCGGCCGAGGCCCTCTTTGAGCGGGCCGCCAAGTTGCCGCGGGTTGAAATTGTGCGCCCCAAAGGGGTCATTGGGAAGAATACCGTGGGCAGCATGCAGTCGGGCCTGTTCTACGGATATCTTGGTCTCGTCGACGGGATTGTGCGCCGGATGGTCAAGGAGATGGAGCGGGAGCCGGCGGTCATCGGCACAGGCGGCCTGGCCCATCTGATCCTGGCCGAGTCCGAGACGGTCCAACACATTGACGCCTTCCTCACCCTCAAGGGCCTCCAGATCGTCTACGACCGCAACCGCTGACCCGAAAACCGGCGGAACTCCTGCCGCATACCCGAACCGCAACAGCACTGGGGTCGCAACTGCATCTCCTCCATTCTCAGTCGTTCGGAGCGACCCTCTTGACAAACGATCTAAGTCGTTGACAAAAGCTCTCCGTTTTCAAATACTCTGAGTGAGGATTTCTCAGGTCGGGAGTGAGCGGATGAGGCGACGCACCAGTATGGAGACAGGAAAGGTCATCGGCCGCCTGTCGTCGAAAGGTCAATTCACCCTTCCGGCCGAGGCACGGAGAAAGATCAACATTGATCAAACAGGTCCGTCAGGAACTAAACCGGGAACTGCGAACATGTCACCAACCCGGAGCCTCCCAGACACGTGCACGTGTACCGAGATGGTAAGCTCGTGGTCAAGTGGGACCTGGACAACAAGCTGCCTATGAAGGGAAAGGCTTCGCGAAGAGTGCTCGAATTGATCGCCGAGCTGGAAGCCGAAGGTCTGCTATGAAGATTCGGTCGGTGAGGTACAACAACCGCAGGAAGGTCTTTGAGATGAAGACCTCCACCAAGGAGCTCAGCTTGCCCTACGCCAAGACGGAGCCCCGGCCGACCACCCAGGATCCCGTCAAGAGGGTCTTCGTGGATGAGGAGTTGGGTCGGGAAGGCTTCACCTATGAACTCGAGTCCGGTCGGACAGGCACCGTCCACGCCGAGCAGGTGCTCGAGTACAACCAGGATCCTAGCCACCTCAGGAACCTTCTGCTCTACAGGCTGACGCTCGAAGCCCAGAAGCGTGTAGATGCAAGCCCATTGTCCAAGCGCGAGATCATCCGTCGCCTTGGCACGTCCGCAACTCAGTTCTATCGGCTGCTAGATCAGACGAACTACCGCAAGTCCGTCGATCAGCTCCTGACTCTACTTCAAGTGCTTGACTGCGATGTAGACCTTGTAGTCCGAGCGAAGACAGCATGACCTGTGCCAGTGCCATATGATTAATAGTTAGGTGTCATCTCAGAAAGGCGGCCTGGCCCATCTGATCCTGGCGGAGTCCGAGACGGTCCAGCACATTGACACTTTCCTCACCCTCAAGGGTCTCCAGATCGTCTACGACCGCAACCGTTGAAGAACTCCCGAGGGCGCCCGAGCCGCACGTTGTCACAGTGCACCGCCTGACCCCGCGTCCTAACTAACCTCACCCATCCTGCCGTCAACAAAAAAGGTTCCTGACACCTTTTTGGCCCTCATGGGAGAGGGGGGAATTCTGGCCAAGATTTAGAGCGTCCTAATCAAGGGAACGGACAAGCGCAAGGACTAGAGCAGTGGAATGGCGAGCTTTCGTTCTGGCTATTTCGGGTGGGGGATCAAGACAAGGAGAATATAGGTGTCTCCTTCAATACGGAAGTAAAAACGCCAACCACCATCGACCCGGGCCTGCCAGCGGTTCTTGTCGTATTTCTTAGTACGGAGGGACGGGTGGCGGAGATTTTGGAGAAGAAAACGGGTTTGTTTTTGAAAAGCCCGCTGGATGTGGGGAGGAGCGGCCTCGTAACTGCGGCGAAACCGCTCCGTGTACAGGAGCCTCATCGAGAGGCCTTGGTCCTACCCTTCTTGTGGAGAGAGCGCACCATCTCTTTCACCGACCGGAACGGCCCGTAGACTCGGCCCTTCTTAATATCCTCCTCGGCTTCGCCAAGGCGCTCTCCAATGAGGTCACGGTCAATGACGACCTTTGGAACCAGAGTGATTTTCTTGCCCTTGACCTTGACCTCCAGGAGGTCCCCCACGGTCAGTCCCACCTTCTCGCGGACCCGAGCGGGGAGGGTGACCTGGAATTTCTCTTTCACCTTGACTAATGGCACAGCGAATCCTCCCATCGGTTAGAAAGTTAGAAAGTTCTATATTTTGTGTTTTGTATGAAGTATAACGGCCAGGAGAGGAAAGGTCAAGCCTCGGTCAGCCGACTGTCCCCCTTTTCCCTCAGAGGGTTACCGAATCGCGGGCCGGTGCCTCGATAATCGCGTTACCGAAAGGGCCCACCAAAAGGAGGCGCCCTGACAGGAATAGGCTGACAACTGCTGCAGTGTTTGTCGGCCACGCCGGATAGCAGAAAACGTTGACAAGCCCTTGGATAGGTTAGAGAATTTCGCCAACGACCGGCGGTTCGGCCGGGCGAGACAGGCTGACCAACCTACTCAATAGTTAGTCGCAGTATTTGACAATCAGTAGGCTAATGGACAATCAGAATGAATATAGATGCCGAAAGAGAAATTGTATCTAAGGTTGAAGACCTTATTCAAAGTAAGAATTTTGGACAAATCTGCTTTGAGGCCGGTAAGTTCATCGAGACCGTAGCATCAGAAATCTACTTTGAAATGAATGGGTCAAATCCTAAAACTGCAAAGGCAGCAATTGACTTCATAGTTGAGAGGAAGTTGATAAGTCGCCCTCTTGGCTATAAGCTGCACGTCGTCCGAGAAATGAGGAATGTTGAAGCCCATGATTTACCTTATTTGATTACTTCAGCTGATGCAAAGTTGGCAATAGAAACTTTGAATCAGACAATAGAATGGTTGCACCAAGGCAATCTCGCTCGCGAGTGGCAAGAGATATATGAATTATTCAGTGAAGGTGAAAGTATGATTCAGCATTCCGCTTCCAAAATAGATAACGAAATACCATTTACCTTAATCTTTAACATTCAAAGGGCATTAGAGAGAGCTATAGGATTGAAAATCAAGAGCCTTGGTCTGGAAGTGAAAAGCACAGGTTTCTTTTCATCAGTAGAACTTTTAGCGAAGCATGGTATTGACGTGAAAAGTACTGCTTGGAGAGACTTTGTTGGATTAAGAAACAGATTTGCACATTCTGACGCGTTTGACTCTCCCTCTCCTGAAGAAGTTTACCGCTTACTGAAAAGCTCTCTCCCGGAGCTGCGTGAGATTCTTATAAAGCTGAATCCATTAGATAACAGAATCAAAGACGCTTCCGAATGTCCACAGATAAATTCGACCCTATGATTCAAATGAGTTCTTCACATAAACCAGCGCCTAACAAACGCATGCAGTAGAGCGCGGCGAGCGAGTCTCGCATCGTTCCACCAGTGTTACGCGCCGCGCCCACTGATGCGAGTCGTTAGCCAGACCCGAAATCAGGGGCTCGCATGCCAAGGGAATTTCCGGGGACAGGATACCTCATTAGGCGTGGCGCTGCAGCACGGAAATGATAATAGGGGGCGCCATGGCTCGACTCGCGAGGAAAAAGACTCCCGACCCCTTTTCTCGACTCTCACCCTCAAGGGCCTCCAGATCGTCTACGACCGCAACCGCTGAGGGCTACTCTCCTGGAGCTGCTGAACCGCACGTTGTCGGATTGCGAAACCTGACCCTGCGTCCTGCGCTGCAGCCCTGCCGACAGGCTGGGGTTGGGCGAACGTTGATGGTGGTTTGGGCACAAATAGGCCGCGGGCCAGTAGTGTAATAGGCTGCCGGCGTGGCGGCATTTCTCGGGAAGAAACAGATTGACAAATGGTGGCTATCTAACTGAACATATGGTTGTTTTTACACTTCATTGGGGACTTGTCTGCAGGTGATAGGCCGCCGAGAAAAACCGACGCCTCTGCGGCTCACCTAATAGTTAGGCTCACCTTGCATCAGCCGTTGCAATCGCCAGGGGGCGAAGAGTAAGTCATGGTCATCAACGACACTTGAAACGGAGGGCTGATCCATGCCAACCGATAATGTAAAAAACCGCACGTTCAAGGAAACGTTGAGCGGCACCGTTCGCTTCAAGATTCCGTTTTTCCAGCGCGGCTATGCTTGGGAGAAGAAACAATGGGACCAGCTTTTCCTCGACCTACAGGAGCAAGTCATCGAGGAGCTCGATTCGGGTTCCACAATCGATCAGGTCGAGCATTTTTTCGGGCCCATCGTCATCATGGAGCAAATGGGAACAGCGGAATTGAAAGAATTCTTGGTGATCGATGGCCAACAACGCATCACAACGATTTATCTCCTGCTGGGAATCATTCGAGAGCAGATCCGAGCCAAGAAGCACTTATCCAGCGATTCCCATGGTTACCTCGACGACCTTAAGAAGTATCTTTTCAACGACGTGGGAGGGTCTGATGACTACTTGAAACTGAAGGTATATTCATCGAAGGGCGATCGCTTACCCACATATCGGGTGGCATTCGCTAGCGAAACGAATCCAAAGACCCCCTACCTTCAGACCGATCTTCAGATGTATGTCCCGGGCAAGAACGGAGTCGATGCCTTCCAAAAGTATGCCCTCAAGAAGCTTAAAGCAAACTATTCGGACGTACCATCCTTGTGGCTATTGGCCCAGGTACTCTTGACCTGTCTTAAGATTGTGTGGATTCCTCTCGACGAGCAAAAGGATGACGCGCAGGCAATTTTCGAGAGTCTAAACGACAAAGGCATGCCGCTGACGGCAAGCGAACTTCTATGCAACTATTTGTTTCGTCCCATCATGGACGCCAAGGAAAACTCCGAAGACCTTCATAACAACCAGTGGCTCGCCGCGATCCGGCTGCTGGATGATGACGACCGGTTCGAGGAGTACCTGCGCCATCTATTCTCCATCGGGGAAACCAAGATGGTGGGCAAACACCGGAAGGTTTACGTTCACTTCAAGGTGAAGAATCGACATCTGACCTCCGCCTCATCGAAGCAGCATCTTGCGGACATTGTTTCGGGCGCGCCGCTTTATCGAACGATCATCGACCCACTTTCGCATCCGCACAAGAAGGAAGGCGTCAACCAGCTTCTGATTGCCATTGGGAACACACGCATGGAATCCAGTACACCATTCGTTCTTTCGGTGCTGCGAGCGCATGCAGCCGGATCGCTCAGCGATGACAACACACGTGCGATCCTTCGCGAAACGTTAGTGCTCCTCGTTCGTCGAAAAATGACGGAATTGGCAACAACGCAGTATGATGTGATGTTCCCGTCCTTACTCGGGAATATCATTAACGAGTCGAACCAAGTCCGCGCGCTTCATGACCGTTTCAAGAAACATACCGTTTGGGTATCCGACCAAGAATTCGAGGAAGCATTGAAAAACAAGCCCGCTTACCGAAGGAACGACCTCGCTTTCTCGCGCATGCTGCTCATGGAGATCGATAAGACATTTCAAACCCATGGTCAGCTTCCCGACTACAGCACAGTAAGCACGATCGAGCACATGATCCCGCAGGTCCTGGACGAAGCGTGGAAGACGTATCTGGGTACAGATGCGGACGATGAGCACTTGCCGACGGTAATCCACACGATAGGGAATCTCTGCCTTTTGAGCGGACCAGCGAATAGTGCGGTCGGTCAAGACCCCTTCGAGTCAAAGAAGGCAGTCTATTCGCCGCTCACTGCACTTGCTCGGCAGATCAAGGAACACGACAAGCGCTGGGACATAGGGGCAGTTCGGAATCGTTCGCAAAAACTGGCGAAGGAAGCTCTCGGAATCTGGGCGTGGGCGAACGTGTGACCCCAGTGGTTGACAAGCGTCAAGGAGCGTTGCGCCGCATCCTACAACGGCAGAAGCCGGGGCGAAAAGGCGGGCTTAAGCAGAAATGAGTATGGTGTCCCCAGAAATTGCCCAGAAATTGCCCTCATTGGGTTAAGCATCGGATGCCTTACTCGAAACCCGCCACAGGGAGGAGGTCGCCTTGCCTATCCTAACGACGAGCAAATGTAGGTCACCTACGATGATACCTATTCTAGTCTTAGGATTGATCATTCCTCTTCTGACTGCCCAATAAAGCCGGAATGCTCGCTCGTTGCCGTCGAGGATAACCCTTTCTCTGCTCTCAGGATCACGAACCGTAACGAGATGCCAGGCAGGATTCCATCGGAACCCTGTATCCTGCTCCTCAGGGGGTGAGCTATCCTTGACCCTATATGTCCCCGTTGTCGCTCTGTCCCATCGACCTCCTGCGTCACCCCCAATAAATCTCAATTCACCCACTTCATTCGCCGCGATCATATCTTTAACCCATTTCGTAGTTACTACTGGCTGGAACCACTCAGGAATCCCACCTGTATCTTTGCCACCCGCGGCACTCCACATCTCCCTCACTTGATCAAAACTTATCTCTGATGCCATACTGAACTTCTCCACCAAAACGTTTCATTATCAGTGCTGGGGAACACCTCTACCCGCGCTATCTCTCCTTCTTCCAGTAGGTCGCATCCACTTTCGTCACCTGGTAGCGTCCAGGCCTGATCCAGCTCAAAAACACCGACGGACGCTTCAGCTTGTCGCCGAAGTACTTGGTGTAAACCAAAGTGCACTTTTTCCGCGTGCGCGTAAGACCGACAATGAATCTGCAGATCTCGAGATCCTGTACGTTCTTTGAGTCGCGGGGAAATTCTCCTTCATGCACCCCGATGATAAAGACGTGCTGTGCTGATAGCCCCTTGGCGCCCTCATATGTAGTGGCCTTCACGGTGGCCCCTGCCTCCTGCTTAGACTCTCGGGCCCCGGAATCACCCTCGGGCTCGTACGCTCGCGCTTCTTCTAGAACCTTGGTCCGGTAGTCTTCAAGAATCTTGGCAATAAGCGCTTCGCCGCTCGCTGCCGTCGCCCGAATGCTTGTCGCCGCGAAGGAGGGTCGATCCACCTCCAGCAGAACACGCCACCCAAGATTTGACTCAGGAGCCCCCTTTAGAATCTCTAGCCCATCGGCCCTACTTAACTTCACCTGCCTATCCCGGCCCGTGTCTACCTGCCAGCCTTGTTTCCTAAGATAATCAACCACCTGCTTGCGGTATGGGTTGCTCCCGATAATAAGCGCAACCGGGTAACCCTTCTCCACCGCCTCCTTGACTTCTTCCTCCGGAACCTTCTTTATAGCCTCTTCAATGTACCTGCCAAAGTAATTGGCGTTCGGACGTTGAACACTGGTTATAACCAAGGAGATTTTCGGGTATCGCTTGCTGTCCTTCCCCTTTGCAGGCTCATAGTGGCGAAAAGGTTTCTCTATTCTTCCCTTTAGCCGCCTCTCCTGCCGTGCAGCCGAGATTATGTCGTTCGTGGCGTCAACAATGACCTGCGGACTACGGAGGCAGAATGGCAATGGGAAGACCTCGTACTCGCCCGCCCGATGTAGTCGGCGGATGAACTCCCAGCTCGCTCCCCTTAGTTGGCTGTAAAGCGCCTGGTCGTCGTCTCCTGCAATCAAGATAGGGTTAGTCGAGGCTAGGAGGTCGATCAATGCCGCCTCCATCCTGTTGAAGTCTTGATACTCGTCGATTAGAACCAAGTCGTACTCGTCCACCTGCCCCGCGGTTTCGATGAGAGCTCTGTGCACGCGAAAGACGCTGTCATCAAAGTCCACGGCGTTGTAGTAGTTTCCGCGAGCCAAATAAAACTGGGTCCTATCGTCGTTCTCAAGATTCCGCATGAGGTCAACGAACGGAGGAGCCTCCCCGCCGCGTATGTATTCCCAGTCGGTCTTTACAATGGAAGCCATCCTAGGAAGGCAACGGAAGTCCCTAGTCAGGCCCATACGTAGTCGTGATTGCCTGCGCAGCAGAGACTGACAGTAGCCATGAAGAGTGAAAACGGACGCGAGACCAGCGAGATTCTGCTCAAGATCTAACTTGAGGTTGTTTATGAAGGTGAGTACTAGCCGGCGCTGAGGGTCTTCGGGTACAGGTTCCAGAAGCGTCTTAAAGAGATGTGTCTTTCCGGTTCCCGGCCCAGCCACGACTAGCTTTTTGCGGCTCGACGATTTGAGTATGCGTTCGAGCGCTTCCTGAAGTTCCTTCTCAATATTGCTCATCATAGACATGTCTCATTATATGGGCCGGGAGCAAGGAAATCAAATACTTCAAGCCGAGCGCATTACCGGGAATTTGTCTAAAGCGAAACGGTGATCTGCTCTCGTTCGCCTAGAAAAAACGACCCCGAATAAGAGGGAACCGGTTAGATGTACCCGTTCAGGCGGATCTCCACGTCTATGCAGGCGGCGGAAAATATCGAATGATAGAGGCAAAGCTATGACCACGAACCGCAAAGCACAATCCACGAAGCCGTTTCTGTACCGGACCACCGACCCGGGGCTCGCGGCCGCCCTCATGGCGCTGGGCTTCGCGCTGGTCGGGCTCGATGACCGGGGCCAGGCGGTCTATTTCACCTTCCCGGTCTCGCCCATGCTCCTCGGGTATTGCCGGGGGTATTGCCGGGGACAGGATACTTCATTAGGCGTGGCGTTGAGGCATGGATATGAGAGGGTGGCGCCATGGCTCGACTCGCGCGCGTCGTACGAGGATATGGGTCGGTCTACAGGCGATGCACGAATGAAGGCACTAGCCACTCTTATTGCCCTGGCACTTCCCGTCATGGCCTCGCCAGCGCAGCGGGACCCAAGATCTTACGAAACGATTAATGAATTTGTGACTCGGGGCTGGGCCTTCGACTTGGGAGCCATTTCGTCATAGAGAAGGGCGTAATCACTAAGGTCAGGTGGGAGCTATATCTGGATTGAAGCATTCGGTTGACAAGGAAGCGAAGTGCGAATAGAATACTTTGGTTTTCCGGGAAGCCAAAGGGGGCATTCGGATGTTGGCGGGGCGGACGTATAGCGCGAAGCCGGGCGAGGTCGAACGGCGCTGGTATCTCGTGGACGCGCAGGGCAAGGTCTTGGGACGGCTTGCCAGCGAGGTGGCGATGGTCCTTCGGGGCAAGCGGAAGCCCCAGTTCACCCCCCATGTCGACACCGGCGACTTTGTGATCGTCGTCAACGCCCAGAAGGTCCGGCTCACCGGCAAGAAATTACGGCAGAAGATCTATTACCATTCCTCGCGGTACCCCGGAGGGCTGAAGGCGACGGCCGCGGGTGACCTGCTGAAGAAGCACCCTGAACGGCTGATTGAGCGTGCTGTCCGGGGCATGCTTCCCAAGAGCAAGTTAGGGGATGCCCTCTACCGGAAGCTCAAGGTGTACGCCGGCGAGAAGCATCCGCACCAGGCCCAGAAACCTGTTCCCTTAGCGGTTCGGTGAGGAGGGTCGTGGCCAATACGGCAGGTTACTACGGGACCGGAAGACGGAAGAGCGCGGTGGCCCGGGTGCGACTGAAACCGGGGGAGGGGCGGATCGTGGTCAACCGCCGGCCGATGGACGAGTATTTTGGCCGGGCCACCCTTCGCATGGTGATCGCCCAACCCCTGAAGATCGTCGGCGTGGAGGGAAAGTATGATGTCATCGCCGATGTCCGGGGGGGCGGCAGTACGGGGCAGGCGGAGGCGATTCGACACGGGATCTCTCGGGCCCTGCTGGCACTGGATGGGGGACACCGTCCTCCCCTTCGGCAAGCGGGCCTGCTCACCAGGGATCCCCGCGTCAAAGAGCGCAAGAAGTACGGACAACGGGGGGCCCGCGCACGATTCCAGTTCTCCAAACGCTAGCCGGAGCATGGGTGCGAAAAAGGAGGGTCACCCGGGTGACCTTCCTTTTTTTATGTCTCGATGTCTGAGAGGGAAAGGATTGTCGGGATGAAGCAAAAGGTGGCCGTCGCCGGGGCGAGCGGGTACACCGGTGCGGAACTCCTCAGGCTTTTGGTTCGGCATCCGGCGGTGGAGGTGGTGGCGGCGACGTCTGAGACCTACACCGGCAAACCGGTGAGAGCGGCCCTGCCCGGCCTCTCTGGACTCGTGGACCTCTCCTTCGACACCCTGGATACGACGAGGCTCGCCTCGGTCGCGGAGATCGTCTTTCTGGCCTTGCCGCATACCGCCTCGGCTACGCCAGCCGCCGCTCTCCTCCAGGCCGGGTGCCGCGTGATCGATCTCAGCGCCGACTTTCGGCTCAGGGACCCTGCGGTCTACGAACGGTGGTATCGTGCGGCCCATCCGGTGCCCTACCTCCTTACGGAGGCGGTGTGTGGCCTGCCGGAGCTTTACCGGGACAGTATCCGACAGGCCCGATTGGTCGCTGTCCCCGGTTGTTATCCGACAGGGGCCCTTCTGGGTCTTCAGCCACTCGTGCGTGCGAGAAAAATCGCCTTGGATTCGATCATCGTGAATGCGGCCTCTGGGATCTCCGGAGCGGGGCGCAAGCTCGATCTACCCCTTCACTTTTCCGAGGCGAACGAGAACTTCAAGGCCTATGCGGTTGCATCCCACCGCCACACGCCCGAGATGGAGCAAGAGCTTTCGCGGCTCGCGGGACAGGAGGTGGTTCTCTCTTTTACGCCCCATCTGGCCCCGATGACCCGCGGCATCCTGAGCACCATCTACGCTACCTTGACCTCCCCGATGGTAGTGGAGAGTCTGCACGAGCTCTTTTGCCACGCGTATAAGGGAGAACCCTTCCTCAGGGTCCTGCCTCCGGGGACCTTTCCCGAGACCAAGCAGGTCTGGGGCTCGAATTACTGCGATATCGGGGTTGCGGTGGATTCGCGGGTGGGGAGGGCCATCGTCATCACGGCTCTCGATAATCTGGTCAAGGGGGCGGCAGGCCAGGCGATCCAGGCGATGAACCTGATGGTCGGACTTGAGGAGACGACAGGGATCTCAGCCCCCCCGATCTTCCCGTAGGATGCCATCCGACGACGGATGACGACCGATCACCGCTCCCCGATCACCGACGACCGACGACCGATCACCGCGAGGGCAACAGCGTGTCTTCCGTCTTCGGTTTGCGATCAACGGTCGTCGGATGACGGTCATCGGTCATCGAGCGGTGAACGATGAACCGTGAACGCTTTCAAGAATTGGCAGGTGGAATTACGGCCGTCCGTGGGGTGCGGGCGGCAGGGGTGCACTGCGGCATCAAAGAGGCGAAGCCGGACCTTGCCCTTATCCGGACCGCGGAGCCCAGCCCGGTGGCAGGGGTCTTCACCACCAACCGGGTCAAGGCAGCCCCGGTCCTCTGGTGCGAAAAGCGTCTGCAGGAGGGCAGGCGCCTGTCGGCGATTGTGGTCAACAGCGGCAATGCCAACGCCTGCACCGGGCTTCAGGGGCTCCAGGATGCCGAGAAGATGGCCCAGCTCACCGCTGCAGCCGTAGGGTGTTCGGTGGAAGAAACCTTTGTATGCTCTACGGGGATCATCGGCCGGACACTCCCGATAGACCGCGTCGCCTGGGGAATTCGCGAGGCGGCCGCTCGGCTTCGGGAGGACGGGGGACCCGAGGCTGCCCGGGCGATCATGACGACCGACACGGTCCCGAAGGAGGCGGCGGTCGCAGTGGATGTGGAGGGACGTCGAGTCCACGTGGCGGGCATGACAAAGGGTGCGGGGATGATCGCCCCCCGCATGGCCACCATGCTCGGCTTTCTCGCCACCGATGCCGTCCTTCAAGCCCCTGACCTTCAGGCGCTTCTCGTCGAGGCGGTCGACCGGTCCTTTCACTGCATCACGGTGGATGGGGACACCAGTACCAACGATACGGTCCTCTGTTTTGCGACCGGCAAAGCCGGGGGTCCCCCGCTTCACCCGGGGGCGCCAGGATGGACAACCTTCCGAGAGGCTCTCGTGGAGGTCACCCGGACCCTGGCGAAGAAGATCGTGGCCGACGGCGAGGGGGCGACCAAGCTCGTGACGGTTCAGGTGGCCGGGGCTCCCTCTTCCGAGGCGGCGCGGCGCATTGCCTTCGGGGTCGCCAATTCCCCCCTGGTGAAGACCACCTTTTTCGCTCAGGACTGCAACTGGGGACGGATCATGGCAGCCATCGGGGCTTCCGGGGTCGATCTGGACCCTGATGCGATCAATATCAGGATCGGAGAGGCGCCCGTGGTTTCAGGCGGGGTCGGTCTCGGCTCGGAGGCCGAGGAGGCAGCCCACAAGGTCATGGCCCTGCGCGAGTTTGTCGTGGTGATCGATCTCAACCTGGGAGAGGGAGCGGCGGTCGTCTGGACCACCGATCTGGGCTACGAGTATGTGCGGGCGAACGTGACCTACCGCAACTAAGAGCAGCAATCAGCTGTCAGCCGTCAGCAGTCAGCAAGAAGGCAAAGACGCATAGAGCAAAAGGAGCTGCGGGTAATTGCATTCTGCTGATAGCTGTTCATGGCTTGTCAGATGGGCTCCGGATGTGATATGAGAGAGTAGGTTGCGATAGGCCACAATACACACGCCTTCGGATCTTCCCGCTGGTGTTTGCGCTGGGCAAATGGCGTGGAAGAGGTGAAGAGGGCGGCGGATGAACCGGTGAACGGGAGGGATCTATGCCGGATGTCACGATGAAAGAGCTCTTGGAAGCGGGAGTCCACTTCGGACACCAGACCAAGCGCTGGAACCCGAAGATGAAAAAGTATCTCTTCGGGGAGCGGAACGGCATTTATATCATTGACCTCCAGAAGACCATCGAGAACTTCAATGAGGCGTGCCGGTTCGTCGGGGAGCTCGCTGGGCGTGGAGAGTCCGTCCTCTTTGTGGGGACCAAGCGCCAGGCGGCGGATTCCGTCAAAGAAGGGGCGGAGCGGAGCGGGATGTTTTACGTGCATCATCGCTGGCTCGGCGGGACCTTGACGAATTTCCAGACCATCCGGAAGAGCATCAACCGGCTCAAGCAACTGGAGCAGATGCAGTCGGATG
>JBOHQS010000040.1:0-15464 GCA_050732295.1 Methylomirabilales bacterium (SeqCode) | reverse complement strand
TGGTCCCCGCGGACCTGGTGATCGACCACTCGGTCCAGGTGGACTTCTTCGGGACCACCGACGCTTTCCGCGCCAATGTGGAGAAGGAGTACGAGCGCAACCGCGAGCGGTATACGCTGCTCAAGTGGGCGCAGGGGTCACTCGCCAATTTCCGGGTGGTGCCACCCGGAGCCGGGATCGTCCACCAGGTGAATCTGGAGTACCTCGCCAAGGTGGTCATGACCCAGCGACGCAATGGGGAGACCTACGCCTTTCCCGACACCCTGGTTGGAACCGACTCACACACTACCATGATCAACGGCCTGGGGGTGCTGGGCTGGGGTGTGGGTGGCATCGAGGCCGAGGCGGTGATGGTGGGACAGCCTTACTATATGCTGGCCCCTAAGGTGGTGGGCTTCAGGCTCACGGGAGAGCTACCCGAGGGTGCCACGGCCACCGACCTCGTCCTGACCGTGACCCAGATCCTACGCCGGCAAGGGGTCGTGGACAAGTTTGTGGAGTTCTACGGGCCAGGTCTCCGCAAGCTCTCGGTCGCAGACCGGGCCACCATCGCCAACATGTCTCCCGAATACGGAGCCACCATGGGCTTCTTCCCGGTGGACGAGGAGACGTTAGCCTATCTTCGCCTCACGGGGCGGGACCCCGCGCTGGTAGACTTGGTCGAGCGGTACACCAAGGCCGTGGGCCTCTTCTTGACGGCCGGGGCGCCAGAGCCCCTCTTCTCTACGACTCTGCAGCTGGACATGTCCACCGTGGAGCCCAGCCTGGCAGGGCCGAAGCGCCCCCAGGACCGGGTGCCTCTGAAGGAGGCGAAGAAGAGCTTCCTCGAGCACCGGATGAGACCCCTCAAGGAACGGGGCTTCGGACTGAAAGAGGAGGAGCTCCAGAAGCGGGTGATCGTGAAGCGAGAGAGCGAAACGTTTGACGTCGCCCATGGCTCGGTGGTCATTGCGGCCATCACATCGTGTACCAACACCTCCAATCCTTCGGTGATGCTCGGGGCCGGGCTCCTGGCGAAAAACGCTTTGGAGGCGGGTCTCCGCGTCCCGCCCTGGGTGAAGACCTCCTTAGCCCCGGGCTCCAAAGTCGTCACCGACTACCTTCAGGCCGCGGGATTGATGCCCTCCTTGGAGGCTCTCCGCTTCCACTTGGTGGGATATGGCTGCACCACGTGCATCGGCAACTCTGGCCCCCTGCCGGAGGACATCGGTAAAGCTGTCGATCAGGGAAATCTGGTCGGTGTGGCTGTCCTCTCCGGGAACCGGAACTTTGAAGGGCGTATCCATTCGCAGGTGAAGGCCAACTATTTGGCCTCGCCCATGCTGGTCGTGGCGTACGCCCTCGCCGGCCGGATTGACATTGACTTCGGCAGCGAGCCGGTGGGCTATGGCCCTAGCGGCAAGCCCGTCTCCCTCAAGGACATCTGGCCGACCCAGGAACAGATCCGGGAGGCGATCCGAAACACCCTGGACCCCCAGATGTTCAAGGAGGAGTACGGCAGAGTGTTCGACGGGGATGAGCATTGGAAGACCCTGTCCGCCTCTGAGACAGAGCTGTACACCTGGGATCCCGACTCGACCTACATTCAGGAACCCCCCTTCTTCCAGGACCTGACGCTCGAACCCGCGCCCGTTCGAGATATCCGCGGGGCCCGGGTGCTGACGGTCGTGGGCGACTCTGTCACCACCGACCATATCTCTCCTGCCGGCTCGTTCTCGGCCAACAGCCCTGCGGGCCAGTACCTGATCAGCAAAGGGGTTGCGCCGAAGGATTTCAACTCTTATGGCTCCCGCCGCGGCAATCACGAAGTCATGATGCGGGGCACCTTCGCCAACATCCGCGTCAAGAATCTCCTGCTGGATGGGGTGGAGGGGTGGGACACCCTGAAATTCCCCGAAGGGAAACAGATGAGCATCTTTGACGCGGCCATGAGGTACAAGGCGGAAGGCACCCCCTTGATCATCTTTGCCGGCAAGGAGTACGGCTCCGGCTCGAGCCGCGACTGGGCTGCGAAAGGGCCCTACCTCCTCGGCGTGAAGGCGGTCATCGCCGAGTCCTTTGAGCGGATCCACCGCTCTAACCTGGTGGGCATGGGTGTGCTGCCCCTGCAGTTCAAGCCGCAGGAGACCCACCAGGCCCTCCAAACCCTGATGGAGGAAGGGGGGTTGGCATCACCTAATCTCCACCTCAAGCCGGAGGAGAGCGTGCAGACGCTGGGCCTCACCGGTCGAGAAGTGTACGACATCCTGGGCCTGGAGGAAGGTCTTCGGCCGGGGAAGGAGCTCACCGTCGTGGCCCGGCGAGAGGGTGGGGGAGAGGTGCGGTTTACGGCCATCGCCCGGGTGGATACTCCCGTGGAGGTGGACTATTACAAACACGGTGGCATTCTTCAGACCGTGCTGCGTCGCCTCGTCAAAGCGCCCCACGGGGCTCAGGCGAGCGGTCCTGCGGAGTGATGGAGAGGCCACATCATGTCGTCATCATCGGAGGCGGGTTTGGGGGGCTGTATGCGGCGAAATCGCTGAAGCGCGCGCCGGTGCAAGTCACGCTCATCGACCGTCGCAACTTCCACCTCTTTCAGCCCCTCCTGTATCAAGTAGCGACTGGGGGACTCTCGCCAGCCAACATCGCCGCGCCGCTGAGGGCCATTCTCAAGCGCCAGGAAAACGTGAGGGTGCTTTTGGGCGAGGCGATCGACATCGATGTTTCGAACCGTCGGGTGGTGCTCAGCGATGGCGAAGTCAGCTACAATACGCTGATCGTCGCCGTCGGCGTGCGGCATCACTACTTCGGTCGCGACGAATGGGAGAGACTGGCGCCCGGGCTGAAAACGATCGAGGACGCCACGGAGATGCGGCGGCGGGTCTTGCTGGCGTTTGAGGCCGCTGAACGTGAAGGTGATCCTGGGGAGCTTCGGGCCTGGTTGACCTTTGTCGTTGTCGGCGGGGGTCCCACAGGGGTTGAGCTGGCCGGCACGCTGGGGGAGATCGCCAGACATACGCTCAAGCACGACTTTCGCGCCATCAATCCCGCTGACGCTCGGATTGTGCTGGTGGAGGGGATGGACCGGGTTTTGCCCCCGTATCCCCCAACCCTTTCGACCAAGGCTGAAGCGGGGCTCAGCCGGTTGGGCGTGACCGTCCGGACCCGTGCGATGGTGACCGACATTGACGCGGATGCGGTGACCATCCGGTGTGGTGAGCGGAGTGAGCGGATCCCCACCCGAACGGTCCTGTGGGCGGCCGGCGTTCAGGCGTCTGCCCTGGGCGGCATCCTCGCGTCTGCCACCGGGGCAGCCGTTGACCGCGTCGGCCGCGTGGTGGTGGAGCCGGATCTGAGTGTCGCCGCGCACCCGGAGGTCTTTGTGATCGGCGACCTAGCCCACTTCAGCCATCAGACCGGTACGCCGCTCCCGGGTGTGGCGCCGGTGGCCATGCAGCAGGGTCGGTACGTGGCCACCCTGATCATGCGCCGGCTTCGGGGGGAGACGATGCCTCCCTTCCGGTACAGAGACTATGGCAGCATGGCCACGATCGGGAGGGCCGAGGCGGTGGCCGACCTAGGTTGGGTCCGATTCTCCGGTTTTCTTGCCTGGCTGGCCTGGCTGTTCATTCATTTGATCCACCTGGTGCAGTTCCAGAACCGATTGCTCGTGCTGATCCAGTGGGCGTGGAACTATGTCACCTGGAACCGCTATGCCCGACTCATCACGGGGAAGAACCCACTGCCATTGCTACGCTGAGGAGCCAGTAGAGCCTGTTGTGCCCGGTGGACGCCGCCCATCAGGTCGCAGCGCTTGATGTTTTTTGGGTTTGCGGTAAAATCGGCGGCACCTCCTTGATGGTGAACCACGGCCCCGTGAGGTGCAGATGAAGATTCACGAGTATCAGGCCAAGGCGATTCTGAGGGAAGGGGGCGTGCCCGTGCCGGCGGGCGAGGTGGCCGACACGCCGGCTGCCGCCAGGGCCATTGCAGAGCGCCTCGGCGGCCGCGTGGTGGTCAAGGCCCAGGTCCACGCGGGCGGTCGGGGGAAGGCCGGGGGGATCAAGATTGCCGATGATCCTGGCGGGGCGGAGGCTGCCGCCCGGGCCATTCTGGGCATGAGGCTCAAGACCCCGCAGACCCCGCCCGAGGGGATCGAGGTCCGGAAGGTTCTCGTCGAGGAGGCCTCGAGCGTCGCCCGGGAGCTCTACCTCTCGGTGACTCTCGATCGGGCCCGCGCCAGCCATGTGGTCATGGCGTCGGAGGCAGGCGGCATGGAGATTGAGGAGGTCGCCGCCCGACATCCCGAGAAAATCATTCGCGAGTGGGCGCACCCGGCCCTTGGTCTCCAGGACTTTCAGGCGCGCCGCGTGGCGCTCGGCATCGGGCTCGGCGGCGAGCAGTTCAAACAGGGGGTCGGGCTGATCCGCAATCTCTTCCGGCTGTATCTCGCCAAGGATTGCTCACTGGCAGAGATCAACCCCCTCGTGGTGACGAAGGACGGGCGGGTCCTCGCCCTGGACGCAAAGCTGAGCTTTGACGACAACGCGTTGTACCGCCACCCGGAGGTCACGGCGCTGCGGGACATCCACGAGGAGGACCCCCTCGACGTCGAGGCCTCGAAGTTCAACCTGAACTATATCAGGCTTACCGGCAACGTGGGGTGCATGGTGAACGGCGCGGGGCTCGCCATGGCCACCATGGACATCATCAAGCTGGCCGGTGGGGAGCCGGCCAATTTCCTCGACGTCGGCGGCGGGGCCACCGCCGAGCAGATCGAAAACGCCTTCCGTATCCTGTCATCTGATCCGAGCGTGAAGGCGGTCTTCATCAACATCTTCGGCGGCATTCTCCGCTGCGACCGTCTGGCTGAGGGGGTGATTGCCGCCGTAAAGAAGCTCGGGTTGCGGCTGCCGGTCGTGGTGCGGATGGAGGGCACGAACGTCGAGCTGGGCAAGAAGATGCTGGCGGAGTCAGGGCTCAGCCTCATTACGGCGGAGGACATGGCCGATGGGGCCCGGAAAGCCGTCGCGCTGGCCAGCCGAGTTCAGAGTTCATAGTTCAGGGTTCATGGTCAGAATTCGAATTCAGTCCAGTTCGATGAACCACGAACCATTCACCATGAACGAACATGAGTATACTGGTTGACAAGTCGACGCGGGTCGTCGTGCAGGGGATCACCGGCCGGGAGGGGGCCTTCCACGCGGCGCGCTGCAAGGAGTACGGCACCACTGTCGTCGGAGGTATCACCCCGGGAAAGGGAGGGACCACTCATGACGGCTTCCCCGTCTGGAATACGGTCGTCGAGGCGACGGCGCAGGAAGGGGCGAATTGCTCCCTGATCTTTGTGCCGCCTCCCGCGGCTGCCGACGCGATCATGGAGGCGGCCGCTGCGGGCATCCCCGTCATCGTTTGCATCACGGAGGGGGTTCCCGCGGCCGACATGGTTCGTGTGCGGGAGTTCCTCGCCTCGACCGGAAACCGGCTGATCGGGCCGAATTGCCCCGGTGTGATCACCCCGGGGCAGGCCAAAGTCGGAATCATGCCGGGCCACATTCATCGCGAGGGCCAGGTCGGGGTCGTCTCTCGGAGCGGCACGCTCACCTACGAGGTCGTCCACCAGCTCACGCAGCGCGGGATCGGCCAGTCCACATGCGTGGGGATCGGTGGGGATCCCGTGGCCGGCACCAGCTTCGTGGACGCGCTCCGGCTGTTCAACGATGACCCCGAGACGCGCGCGGTCATGCTGATCGGGGAGATTGGGGGGACGGCCGAGGAGGAGGCGGCGGCCTTCGTCCAGGCCCACATGCAGAAACCGGTGATCGGGCATGTGGCGGGGATGACGGCCCCGCCCGGACGGCGGATGGGACATGCCGGGGCGATCATCGCGGGCGGCAAGGGAACGGCGGCAGAGAAGGTGAAGGCCATGGAGGCGGCGGGGATCCACATCTGTCGGTCTCCGGCTGAGATGGGGGCCGTGGTCGACAAGGTGCTCCGGGCCGGTTAGTGCCGTAAGGCATTCCAGGGGGCTCTTCCGTGTGGTCACGGGGCCCCGAGATGAGGCCACCTGCTTGCCAGGTGGTTTTTCTTTCGGAACAGGGGGCATCCATGGAACGGACACTGGCCATCGTCAAACCGGACGCGGTTGCCCGCGGGAAGATCGGTGAAATCCTCCGCCGGTTCGAGGAGGCGGGACTCCGAATCTCTGCCCTCAAGATGGTACACCTGGAAAAAAGACAGGCAGAGGAGTTCTACCATGTCCACCGGGCACGCCCCTTTTTTGACAGTTTGACTACCTTCATGGCTTCAGGACCTGTGGCGGTCCTCGTTTTGGAGGGGGAGGCGGCCATCTCGACCGTCCGCGCCATCATGGGAGCTACGGACCCCGCTCGGGCATCCCCGGGGACCATTCGTCGAGATCTGGGGACGAGCATTGAACAGAATGCAGTCCACGGGTCCGATTCGCCAGAGTCAGCAGCCTTCGAGGTCCCTTATTTTTTCCGGGGGCCTGAGACCTTCGATTACGTTCGCGTCGATCGTCGTGAGGGTGGATAGTGCTTCTGCTTCCGAGACCGTTTCGGCGCATGGAATGCTGTTGCGTCGCGGGTTTATCCGCCGGATTTGGCCGGTTTTTCGCTTGACATCTGTGGGTCCCCCCAGTATAATTCGCCGACTTATGGGGTGAAGCTGGATGTTCGTCGACATCGCCCAGATCCCCGCAGAGGGTCTGGATGTCCAGTTTCGCAGGACCGAGGATTTTCTGGACCCCTCAGGGGAGTGGGTTCGTCTTCTCCGGCCGGTCGAGGCCGCGCTGCATTTCTGCCGGAACCCAACCGGGGTCCTTGTACGGGGCCAGATCTCCTCTGACCTTCAGCTCCATTGCAGTCGGTGTTTCGAGCTGTTTACCCTCCCGGTCCGTGAGGGGTTTGAGGTACAGTATCGTGGTCCTCTCGGGGCGGAGGTGGGGGAAGAGCACGAGCTGGGCCACGAGGAACTCGATGTGGACTTTCTCGACGGCTCGCGGATCGACGTGGAAGGGCTTGTGCGGGAAAATGTTCTGCTCACACTGCCTGTGCAAGCTCTCTGCCACGACGAATGTCGGGGGCTGTGTCCCCAGTGCGGCATCAACCTGAACCGGGAGACCTGCCCGTGTTCCTCCGCCGCCATCGATCCGCGGTGGAGAAGCTTGGAATCACTGCGCTAGCGAGAGAGGATCATGCCGCTCCCCAAGCGTCGCCATTCGAACGCGCGGACCCGGAAACGGCGGGCACACGATGCCCTTTCTCTGCCTGCGGTCGGGGTCTGCCCCCACTGCCGCGAGAGGATGCTCCCCCATCGGGTCTGTCCCAACTGTGGCCACTACCGGGGCCGCGAGGTGATCAAGCGGGAAGAGACATAGGAAAGGAGCCCTCACCGTTCCCGGACGGCGAGGCAGGATGGAACGCACGCCCTTGTTGCTGTCCCACCGGGGTCGAGTGACCGTCGCCCTTGACGCCATGGGTGGGGATGGCGGAGTGGCCGTGACCGTCGCTGGAGCGGTCGCGGCGGCACGGGAGTTCGGGCTTTCGGTTGTCCTCGTCGGGATCGAAGACGAGGTCGCCGGGGAGCTCTCCCGATTCGACACACGCGGGGTGGACATCCGCATCCGGCATGCACCGGAGGTGGTCGGGATGCACGAATCTCCTTCGGTGGCGCTCCGGAAAAAGAAGGATTCATCCATCCGGGTGGCGATAGACCTGGTCAGAGAGGGCGAGGCGGAGGCCATGGTGAGCGCCGGAAACACTGGGGCGGTCATGGCGACCGGCCTGGTCGTTCTGGGCCCTCTGGCTGGCGTAGAGCGGCCCGCCATTGCCGCCCAGATTCCCACGCTGGGGGGGCATGCGATTCTCCTGGATGTGGGGGCGAACGTGGATTGCAAGCCCCGCCATCTGGTTCAGTTTGCCATCATGGGAACGGTGTACGCCCGGAAGATGCTCGGAAAGGGGAATCCTCGAGTCGGCCTCCTGAGCATCGGAGAGGAAGAGACCAAGGGGAACGAGTTGACCAAAGAGGCCTTCCGGTCCCTCGAGGAGGTGCCCGAGGTGGACTTCATCGGCAATGTGGAGGGGGTCGATGTCTTCAACGGGAAGGCCGATGTGGTCGTCTGCGACGGGTTCACGGGGAATGTCGCGCTCAAGATGGGGGAGAGTGCAGCCGAGATGTTAATCACCCTCTTCAAGAGAGAGCTGAGCCAGGACCTGCTCGGGAGGGCGGGGCTGTTCCTGCTGCGCGGATTGCTGGAGCGTTTCCGGCGGCGGATCGATTACACCGAGTACGGCGGGGCCCCGCTCCTGGGTGTCAACGGGGTGGTGGTCATCAGTCACGGGCGATCCACGGCCAAGGCGATCAAGAACGGCGTGCGTGTGGCGGGGGAGTGCGTCAAGAGCCGGATGCTCGAGAGCATCCGGGAAGGGGTCGCGCAGCACTAGGGGAGGAGTCATGGAGCGCAGCCGAATTCTCGGCACGGGATCAGCGGTGCCATCCCGGATTCTGCGAAATGCGGACCTGGAACAGCTGGTGGACACGAGCGATGAGTGGGTGACGTCCCGGACCGGAATCTCCGAACGCCGCGTCTGCGGCGCGGGGGAGGATACCGCCACCTTGGCGGAGGAGGCAGCCCAGAAGGCTCTGGAGGCCGCTGCGCTCGACCCCATGGATCTCGACCTCATCTTGGTGGCGACCATCACCCCGGCCATGCCCTTCCCGGCCACAGCCTGTCTGCTGCAGGATGGCCTGGGTGCCCGACGCGCTGCGGCGCTGGACGTGTCGGCGGCCTGTTCAGGATTCATCTATGGTCTTGCCGTGGCGGATAACTTCATCCGCACCGGGATGTATCGGACTGTGCTTCTCGTCGGATCCGAAACCCTCTCTATCCTGACGGATTGGAGCGACCGAAATACGTGTGTCCTCTTTGGCGACGGGGCGGGGGCGGTCGTCCTGCAGGGGCAGCGGGGGGAACGGGGGGTGCTCTCAACCCACCTGTACTCCGATGGATCGCAGTGGGGACTTCTCATGGCGCCTGGAGGAGGATCCCGGCACCCTGTCAGCCCGGAAGTCCTCGAACAGCGTCTCAACACCATCAAGATGCCGAACGGCAATGAGGTCTTCCGGACGGCCGTCCGGGCGATGGAGGATGCCTGCATCTCGGCCTTAAAACACAACCATCTCGAGGTCGCCGACGTCGACGTGCTCGTTCCTCACCAGGCTAACGCTCGGATCATTCAGGCCCTCGCCCATCGGCTCTCCCTTCGTCCAGAGAAGGTCATCGCGAACATCGCTCGACACGGCAATACCTCGGCCGCCTCCGTCCCGTTGGCCCTCGATGAGGCGGTCCGGACGGGAAAGGTTCACGACGGAAACCTGGTCCTCCTGGTGGCGTTTGGAGGGGGTCTTACCTGGGGGTCGGCGGCGATCCGGTGGTGAGGGAGACCCAGGCTGGTCACGCAGGGGAGGCTCGGCCGGACGGAGTCGATGGGACGAAGGACGGCATTCGTTTTTCCCGGCCAAGGGTCCCAGTATGTTGGCATGGGTCGAGACCTGGCGGAAAACTTTCCGGCCGCGCAGGCCCTTATGGCGGCCGGGAGTGAGGCTCTCGGGGTTGATCTGCAGACGCTCTGCTTCAAGGGCCCGGAGGAGACCCTGAGCCTGACGGCGAACACCCAGCCGGCGGTACTCACGGTGGGTGCCATGGCCTGGGCGGTGATGCACGAGCAGGGGGTCCGCCCAGACTTTGTGGCCGGGCATAGCCTGGGGGAATACACGGCCCTCGTGGCTGCCGGGTCTTTGAACTTTGGAGATGCGCTGCGGGCGGTCCGGCGCCGGGGCGAGCTGATGCAGGAGGCGGTTGCCATCGGGGCCGGCGCGATGGCGGCCGTCATTGGTCTCGGTCCTGACGTGGTGACAGAGATATGCCGGGAGGTGGCCGAGGGTGAGGTGGTGGAGGTGGCGAATCTGAATGCGCCCATGCAGACGGTGGTCGCCGGGCATACCGCTGCGGTAGATCGGGTAGGCGCGACCGCGCGAGCCAGAGGGGCAAAGCGGGTCCTCCTCCTCCCGGTGAGCGCCCCGTTTCACTCGAGCCTCATGCGGCCGATCGCGATGGCATTCGCGACCATCCTGGGCGGCCTCGATATCCGTGACCCTCGCATTCCATTCATCGCCGGCCGTGATGCGCGGCCCAAACGGACCGCGGGTGAGGTCATCCAGAGTCTCATCGAACAACTGGACAATCCCGTGCGTTGGGTCGAGGTCATCCGCCGCCTCACAGGAGAAGGGGTCGAGATCTTTATCGAGCTGGGTCCTGGGAAGGTCCTCTCGGGCCTGATCAAGCGGATCGATGAAACGCTGCAGGTCTACCACATTGAGGACCGGGAGAGCCTGGAAGAGACGCTGGCGGCGGCAGCACTGGCATGACCCTGCACGGAAAGGTGGCCGTTGTCACTGGGGGATCGCGGGGGATCGGTCGAGCAGTGGCCTGTGCACTGGCCCGGGAGGGCGCGGCAGTGGTGCTGTGTGCCCGGGACCCTGTTGCCCTGGAAAAGGCAGCAGCAGAACTTGAGGCCTCAGGCGCTCAGGTCTTAGCCATCCAGGCCGATGTGGCTCAGGCGCCCCAGGTCGAGCAGGTGGTCGACGCCTGTCTTGAGCGGTTCGGGTCTGTGGACATCCTGGTGAACAATGCCGGAATCACCCGGGATAACCTTCTGCTCCGGATGAAGGATGAGGAATGGGAGGCGGTGCTGAGCACCAACCTGAAGGGGGTCTTTCATTGTACACGGGCTGTCCTCCGACCGATGCTGAAGCAGCGGGGAGGGCGCATTATCAATCTCACCTCGGTGGTAGGGGTCATGGGAAATGCCGGGCAGGCCAACTACGTGGCCGCCAAGGCGGGGATCATTGGTCTGACGAAGGCGGCCGCCAAGGAGGTGGCCTCTCGGGGAATCACCGTCAACGCCGTCGCCCCCGGATTCATTGAAACCGATATGACGCACGCCTTGGACCCGGGGCGCCAGGAAGAGATACGCTCCAAGATTCCTCTGGGGCGATTCGGCATGCCCGAGGAAGTGGCGGAGCTGGTTGTTTTCCTGGCCTCGGATCGCGCGGCGTACATCACGGGTCAGGTCCTCCATATCAACGGGGGCTTGTGGATGTGACGCACCGGGTGTGCTCGTTTTCGCTGGAGGTGGGGAGGTGAGTGGGACCGTGGATGTCGCAGAGAAGGTCAAGAAGATCATTGTAGAGCAGCTCGGCGTTGATGAAGCGGAGGTGACCCCTGACGCCTCCTTTGTTGAGGATCTGGGGGCTGACTCGTTGGATACCGTCGAATTGATCATGGTCCTGGAAGAGGAATTCGGGATTGAAATCCCGGACGAGGATGCGGAGAAGATCGTTCACGTCAAGGATGCCGTACAGTATATCAAGGATCGTATCTGAGCGAGGGGCAGCCCAGCTCGCGGGGAGATGTGATGAGGCGTGTCGTGGTGACGGGGGTGGGAGTTGTCTCTCCCATCGGCATCGGCGTTGATCGCTTTTGGAGGGCCCTCGTGAGCGGCACCTCGGGAGTGAGGCGGATCACGACCTTTGACCCCACCGATCACGACTGTCAGATCGCAGCGGAATTGAAGGACTTCGATCCCCTGCAGTGGATCGAGAAGAAAGAGGTCCGCAAGATGGATCTCTTCGTCCAGTACGCGGTGGCAGCGGCCATGATGGCGGTCGAGGATAGCCAGCTGAAGGTGACCGAGGAGAGGCCAGATCGGATCGGGGTGCTGGTGGGGACGGGGATGGGCGGGATCCCGATGCTCGTGGAACAGCACCGGATCCTCCTGGAAAAGGGGCCGGGCCGGGTGAGTCCGTTCTTCATCCCCGGCATCATTACCAACATGGCCTCAGGGCGCATCTCCATGCAGGTCGGGGCCAAAGGCCCCAACTCCTGCGTCTCCACGGCCTGTGCCACGGGCAATCATGCCATTGGAGATTCCTTCCGCATCATCCAGCGGGGGGAAGCGGACATCATGCTGGCCGGGGGGACTGAGGCAGTGATCGCCCCCTTGTGCGTCGCCGGGTTCAGCAACTGTAAGGCCCTCTCGACCCGGAACAACGAACCCGAACGGGCCAGCCGTCCCTTCGATAAAGAGCGGGACGGCTTTGTCATGGGCGAGGGTGCCGCGGTGCTGATCCTAGAGGCGTTAGACCACGCCCTCGACCGCGGGGCGACGATCTATGCGGAGGTGATCGGATACGCGATGAGCGCGGATGCCTATCACGTCACCGCTCCGGCTCCCGGAGGAGAGGGGGCAGCACAGTCGATGCAGGGAGCCCTCCGGGATGCCGGCCTTGCTCCGGAGGCAGTGGACTATATCAATGCCCACGGGACCTCCACGCCCTACAATGACGCCAATGAGACATTGGCGATCAAACGCGTCTTCGGGGAGCACGCGTATCGGCTCGCGGTCAGCTCCATCAAATCGATGATCGGGCATACGCTGGGGGCCGCCGGGGCGATTGAGGCGGCGGCGACGGTCTTGTCGCTGACGCATGGGATCCTCCCCCCGACGATCAACTACGAATACCCCGACCCCGACTGCGACCTGGACTACGTTCCGAACAAGGCACGGGAGGTTCTGATCCGGGTCGCCCTCAACAACTCCTTCGGGTTCGGGGGAACGAACGCCACGACGGCCTTCCGCCGTTACGACGGGTAGGCAGCCCGAGCCCCTTTCCCCCTCTGGATCAATGCCGCGGTCCGGCTTCTCGACGAACCCCGCTCGACTGCCGTATGCTCACCGGGCCTGTCCCCATGATCCCGGCCGACCTTCGTCCTCATCGGCGAGGAAGGTGATCGTCGGAGGGGCGGCCGACTGCTCTCTTCGCAGGGTGGCCGAGAAAAGATCGATCACCGCTTGAGCCCTCGTGTCCGGTGAGTCAGGCACGACGATGCAGGCGTCTCGGGCGTGCAGATCGTGGAGCAGGCTGCGGAGGTGTCTCGCAGCCGACTGGAGCGTCGAAGGGTTGACCCCTGCCCGCGGCCCGAGCCCGAGCACCAGGATCTTTTCGACCTGAAACTTGCCAGAGGGGTGGAAGAGGGCGGCGCTCCCCACGCCACCCGTAAACTTCCCGTCCACCGCGAGCCGAGACACGGCCCCCGCGAGGTACCAGTCGACCTTCCCGAGGGTGTGCCTGGGCGCGGGGACATCTTGGTAATGGAACAGGGCCAGCACCTCGCCGCGCACTTCTTCGACGGGGTCAACGGGTGGGGGGGTCATCGTTCGGCTGCTTCCAAAAGAGGGGGGCGGGTGATAGCGCGGATCCGATCCAGGATCCCGTTGACGAACCGGCTGGAATCCTCGCTGCCATACTGCTTGGCGATCTCGATCGCCTCGTTGAGGATGACCTTCTCCGGGATTTCCTTGCGGAAGAGGAGCTCGTAGGTTGCCACACGGAGGATGTTGCGGTCCACCAACGCGATCCGTGAGAAGTGCCAATGCTCGGCGTGGCTGGCAATGAGACTGTCGATCTCTTCGGGATGCGCGACGGTTCCCGCGACGAGCTCCTCGGCGAAGACCTGGACCTCGGGCGGGCAGGGATGATCCGCCCAGTACGCACGGAAGACCTCCGGAAGATTCTCGGACCGGAACTCAAGCTGGTAGAGGATGCTCAGGGCAGCCTCACGCGCGTGTCGCCGTTTACCCATCTGATCCTCGTCGCCCGCGGCCCTCACCCTGCTCCTTGTCCAGTTGAGCAAAGAGATGGGCCATCTCGATGGCGGTCAGGGCCGCCTCGAAGCCCTTGTTGCCGAGCTTGGTACCCGCCCGCTCGATTGCCTGCTCGATGGTATCGGCGGTGATGACGCCGAAGATGGTCGGCACGCCGGTTTTCAGCGCGGTGGCCGCGACACCCCTGGCGGCCTCGCCCGCCACATAGTCGAAGTGCCGGGTGGCACCCCGGATGACCGCCCCCAGGCAGATAACCGCATCGTACCGGTGCATCGAGGCCAGACGCTCCGCAGTCACCGGGATCTCAAAGGCGCCGGGCACCTTGACCAGATCGATCTTATCCGGATCCGCCCCGTGACGCATGAGGGCGTCCAAGGCCCCCTCGAGGAGCTTGGTCGTGATGAATTCGTTGAAACGGCTGAGGACGATGGCGAAGGAAAATCCCTGGGCCGACAGGTGTCCTTCGAAATTCCGTGACATGATTCCTCCGTGGCCTACCCGTGTCCCCCGCTGATTCGGTGGAGCAGGTGACCCAGCTTCTCCTGCTTGGCTGCCAGGTAGTCTCGGTTTTCCGGAACCGGCGGGACTTCCAGGGGGACGCGCTCGACGATGCGAAGCCCGTATCCCTCGAGGCCCACGATCTTGCCGGGATTGTTGGTGAGGAGGCGCATCGTGCTCACCCCGAGATCAACCAGGACCTGAGCGCCGATCCCGTAATCGCGGAGATCCGCCTTGAAGCCCAGCTTCTCGTTCGCCTCGACCGTGTCATACCCTTGATCCTGCAGTTCATAGGCCCGGAACTTGTCGGCGAGTCCGATACCCCGCCCCTCCTGGCGCATGTAGAGGAACACGCCTCCGCCTTCCGCGGCAATCAGGGCCAACGCCCGATCCATTTGTGGGCCGCAATCACAGCGCAAAGAGCCAAAGACATCGCCGGTCAGGCATTCGGAATGCACCCGGACCAGCACCGCATCGGCCGGGGTGATGTCCCCCAGGGTCAGGGCCAGGTGTTGATCGTTGCCGACCAGACTCTGGTAGAGGAGGGCCCGGAAGGTCCCATGACGTGTGGGGACGGTGGCCGCGGCACCCCGACGGACCAGCTTTTCACGCCGCATCCGGAACGTGATCAGATCCTGCACCGTGATCGCGCGAAGACCATGGCGCTTGGCAAACTCAAAGAGCTGGGGGACGCGCGCCATGCTCCCGTCCTCGTTCATAATCTCGCAAATCACCCCGGCGGCGTAGAGTCCCGCGAGCCGGCTCAGATCCAGCGCCGCTTCAGTCTGGCCAGCGCGGGCGAGGACGCCCCCTTCGCGTGCCCGCAGGGGAAAGATATGGCCAGGCACGGCCAGGTCCTCCGGTCTCGTCTTCGGGTCCACGAGGGCCCGGATGGTCGTGGCCCTGTCCTGGGCTGAGACCCCGCTGGTAATGCCCCGCCGGGCCTCGACGGAGACGCAGAAGGCGGTTTCGTAGAGCGAGGTATTCTCCGAGACCATCAGGGGGATCTCCAGCTCATCGAGGCGCCCACCCGGCAGGGAGACACAGATGAGGCCGCGCCCTTCTCTGGCCATGAAGTTGATGGCCTCCGGGGTGACGCGCTCGGCGGCCATCGTCAGGTCCCCTTCGTTTTCCCGGTCCTCGTCATCGACGACGATCACCATCCGCCCGTCTCGGATCTCTTTGATGGCGCTTTCGATGCTGTCAAAGGCCATGGATGTCTCCCGTCCCGAT
>JBOHQS010000039.1:0-15884 GCA_050732295.1 Methylomirabilales bacterium (SeqCode) | reverse complement strand
CCGGGCACGGTCAAATACGACTCCCTTGCACTCATCGGGAAGGTGACGGTCCCCAAGCTGGTCATCCACGGCGAGCATGACGAAATTATCCCGCTGTGGATGGGGAAACGTCTGTACGAGGCGGCCTTTCCGCCCAAGGAGTTCTATCTGATCCGCGGGGCCACCCACAACGACACATATCTTGCCGGAGGCGAAGAGTACTTTAACAGGTTAAAGCAATTTATGAACACTGTGAACCCTCGACTTGGCCCGTCATAGTCTCTTCGCTCTCCCGATGAATCGAACAACCATTAGGCGAGCAGGGGTGATCCATGAAGCGAAGCCCCCGATTTTCACGGTGATCTTCGCTACAGGCATTCTGCTGGGGATGATCGTGAACCAGGCCCTCAATGCGCAGCAAGCGCCTTTGAAGGTAATCGAGCTGCTCAAGACCGACGTGGCCGGGATGAAGGACGCGCGGTGGACTCCTTGAGTCTCACTTCGTTTACCCCTTCCTGCCTCCTTGCTCCGAAGCGAGCAGAAAGCGAGAAGCCTACAGCTTCGCCTGGACGTAGAGTCGAGGCCCAAGGAACCAGAATCCAGAATAGAGTTGGCAGTGGGAGCGGCTTTGGGCTAGGATGAGCGTGTCCTTTTCCCCGTCTGGCGCAAGGCGGGATCCACGTGGGAGGCAGGCGGGTCTTGGATCGGCAAGGAGAGTCCGGAACCATCTATTCAATTGGCTCGAGTACCCGATCGCTTCCCGAATTTCTTGCCGTCCTTCACGGCTACCAGATCTCAACACTTGTTGATGTCAGGGTTTTGCCGTATAGCAAGAGGTTTCCTCACTTTTCTAAACAATGGCTCGAGGAAACGGTTCCCGCAGTAGGCCTCCGCTATGTATTTCTCGGCGAGGAGCTCGGCGGTTACCGGCGTGAAGGGTACGAGGCGTACATGAGGAGCCCGGCGTTTGCCAACGGGGTCGAAGCCCTGTCAGCGATCGGCCGCGAGGAAAGGGTTGCCTTCATGTGTGCTGAACGCTTCCCCTGGAAGTGTCATCGCCGGTTCATCGCTGCCGAGCTCGAGCGCCGGGGATGGCGGGTTGTCCATATCATCGATAAGGACCGGACCTGGCCGAGATCGATAACTGTTGACCGATGACCGACGACCGCCACCCAAAGAGCTCGGAGGGACCTTCCTCAGCAGCGCCATAAGAAGCCCCGTCCTCGCTCCTGGCGACTTCGGGCTTCGGACGTCGGACGTTGGACATCGGACGCTCTTATGAAGCGAGTCATCATCGATACGGATCCGGGGATTGACGATGCCCTGGCCCTCTTCCTGGCTTTGCAGTCACCGGAACTCACGATTGAGGCGATCACCTCGGTGGCCGGCAACACTCGGGTGGAGGACTGCACCAGAAATGTCTTCCTGATCCTGGAGCTCCTCAAGCCAGAGCCTCGTCCTGTCGTCGCGCAGGGCGCGGCCCGCCCCCTCGAGTCCGAACTCCGGCTGGCCCTGGACGTCCACGGAGAGGACGGACTTGGAGAACTCTTCCGTCATCGGAATCCGGACGGCCTCCCCCGATATCCCCGATCGCGGCAGAGCCCGGCGACGGTGGAAGCGGCAGATCTGATCCTCGAACTCGTTCGTCGGTATCCCGGTGAGATCACGCTGATCACGCTTGGGCCCCTCACCAATATTGCTCAGGCGCTCCGCCGGGACCGCAAGACCATGGAGAAGGTTTCCCGGATTATCAGCATGGGGGGAGCCGTCCTCGTCCCGGGGAACACCTCAGCGACGGCAGAGTTCAACATTGCCACAGATCCCGAGGCGGCCCGGATCGTGTTGGGCTCGGGGCTGCCACTCACCCTCATCCCTCTCGATGTGACGGGGCGGGCCCGGCTTTCGGGGGAAGCGCTGCGAACCTGGGTGGAGCCTCTTGCCGATCTCCCGGCCCAGTTCCTGCTGGACTGTACCGCTCATCTCATCGCCCTCTCCGAGAAATGGGAAGGCTTTGCCGGGATCACCCTGCACGACCCGCTCACGGTGGGCGTCGTCATCGACCCGAATCTGGTGAAGACTCGGCCGCTCTATGTCCAGGTAGAGACGCGTGGCGAGATCACTACGGGGATGACAGTAGCGGACCGCCGTCCCTTTCGGGCCGAAGGGCAGCCCAACGTCGATGTCGCCCTTGATGTGGACGTGGACCGCTTCCTCAGCCTCTTTGTGGAACGTGTATGTCGGCGGTCGTAGTCGTCGGATCGGCCAACCTCGACTTCACCATCCAGGTGGATCGACCACCTCAGCAGGGGGAGACGATCTTCGGTCGAGATCTGCTGGTCTCCTTCGGGGGCAAAGGCGCAAACCAGGCTGTGGCCGCCCGACGCGCTGGGGCGAATGTCACCCTCATCGGCAAGGTAGGACAAGACCGGCATGGCGAGGAAATCCGCAAGAACCTAGAAACGATAGGGATCGATGGGGCCGGGTTGATCTCAGATGCCACCTGTGGCACGGGCGTGGCCTTTATCCTGGTTGACCCGTCAGGGGGGAATCAGATCGTGGTTGTTTCCGGGTGCAACTACCGTCTGACTCCGGAGGAGCTTGAGAGCCGGGATCAGCTCCTTGCGGGGAGGATCCTGCTCCTGCAGTTGGAAACCCCGCGCGAAGCAGTCCGCTGGGCCCTTCGACGAGCGAAAGAGAAAGGGATGCGGACCATCCTGAACCCTGCGCCCGCCGCCCCTCTTCCTCGTGAGCATTTCTCCCTGGTGGATCTTTTGACGCCCAATGAAACAGAGGCCTCCACCCTGACCGGCGTGCCGGTGAGGGATCGAGAGGGAGCCGAGAAGGCGGGCGAGCGGCTCCTGGAGATGGGCTGTGGGGACGTGATCATTACCCTCGGAGCCCGGGGCGCTCTCTGGGTAGGGAAGGAC
Organism: Methylomirabilales bacterium (SeqCode); assembly: GCA_050732295.1. Classification (GTDB taxonomy): domain Bacteria; phylum Methylomirabilota; class Methylomirabilia; order Methylomirabilales; family CSP1-5; genus CSP1-5. Next base: position 12,978 of record JBOHQS010000039.1, on the reverse strand, counting down.
GGAGCACGGCACTTCCCGGCCTTCTCCGTCCGCCCGGTCGATTCCACCGGCGCGGGCGACGCCTTTAACGGCGCACTCGCCGTAGCATTGGCCGAGGGCAAGGCGCTCGAAAAGGCCATTCCCTTTGCGAACGCTGCGGGCGCGCTGGCAACGACGCGTCGAGGGGCCCAGGAGTCGCTTCCCGGCCGTACCGCCATTGATGCGCTCCTCTCCTCAGGGCAGTGACATGGTTCCGGCCTTCGAGCGGTACCGCGAGATCATTCCCGACTTTTCCACGTTTCTCAAGGTCGTGGAGATTCGGCCGCCGACCCACATTCGGGTCAATACGTTGCGCGTCGAGGCGGAAAAATTCCGGCGGGCGATGGCAGAGAGGGGCTATCCTCTTGCACCAGTCGCGGAGATTCCGGAGGGATTCCGGTGGGAGGGTACAGAAAACCCCGGAAGCACCCTCGAGTACTTCCGGGGATGGTACCAGGTTCAGGGACTGACGTCGATGCTTCCAGCGCTCATCCTCGATGCGCAGGCGGGGGAGCACCTCCTGGATCTCTGTGCCGCGCCAGGGGGGAAGGCCACGTACCTGGCTCAGCTCACGGGGAACCAGGCTCTCATCGTGGCGAACGATGTCAGCCATCGGCGGATCGGTATCCTCCGGTCGCACAGCGACCGCCTTGGGATCACCAGCATTATCGTGACACGGTATCGGGGGCAGAGCTTTCCGATGCGGATGCCCTTCGCCCGGATTCTTCTCGATCCCCCGTGCTCGGCGGAGGGAACGTATCGGGTCGGGGCCCGGCCGCCGCTGACCGAGGATCCGGAGGTCAGTCACCGGCTGCAGCGGCTGCAGCAGATGTTGGTGAGGCACGCCCTCAAGCTGCTCCGGCCGGGTGGGACGGTCGTCTACTCGACCTGCACCTACGCCCCGGAGGAGAACGAAGCGGTGCTCCATCCGGTCGTCGAGGAGGGACGAGCCGAGCTTGTTCCGATCGCGACCCCCTTTCCTCATGCGCCCGGCCTCGAGTCGTGGAAGGGACACCGGTTTCACCCTTCGCTCAAACTGGCGGCTCGGTTCTATCCACACCTCGTCAACTCGTGGGGGTTCTTCATTGCTCGTCTCCGTAAGCCCGAGTGAAGCGCAGGAGATCCTCGAATACTGGACCAGGCGGTTCGGCGTGCCCGGGACCATGCTGGAAGGGTTACGGTTTCTTGCCCGCGGAAAGACCGTGTGGGCGATGGCGGACCTCGCCGGCGTTCAAGAGACCCTCGCCTCGTTCAAGGTCGAGGCAGCGGGGTTCCCGCTGCTTCGGAAGCGGGGAGGCCAATGGAAACCCACGACGGCCGCCTTACTCTTCTTTGAAGGCGCCATCGTCATAAATGTCGTGGAGCTGAGCGCGGGGCGACTTGACCCCTTCTTGCGTGGTCAGGTCCTGCCGGGGCCTTTCCCGGCGGACAGGGGGTATGTGGCGGTGCGCTATGAGGGAACAGTACTCGGCTGTGCCCTCCACGGGGAGGCCGGGCTGAGATCGCAGCTCCCCCGCGCCTGGGTGGACGCCCTCCTGAGTGGCCGCCCCGAGAGGGGAGAGGGTGAGTGATGGAAGGGCGGCCTGCGCGCGACCTGAGTCGGTGTCCGACATGCGGTGGAACCGAAGTGGAGCGGACCGAGGTGACCCGAGGCTACTACTCGGCCCATGCCAAGTACGATCCCGAGGTCCTGATCCGGTTCTCCGACCGCTGTGCCACTTGCGGGACGTTGATCTACGAGCACCTGGAGGAGGAGGAACGTGGAGGGGGCGACTGATGAGCGCTCGTACGTCGACACGCCGCTTGCGTGCGGGACTAGGGGATGAGGAGCACTTTGCCCGTGGTCTTTCGCCCCTCGAGCTGGCGGTGGGCCTCGGCGGCCTCCTTTAGCCGAAAGGTCGCCCCGATCCGGAGCTTCAGGGTGTCGACGGAAACTCCGTGGAGGACGTCGCGCGCACGCCCGAGGAGCTCCTGGCGCGTGCGGGTGTAGTGGGTGAGGGTCGGGCGGGTCAGGAAGAGGGACCCTTTCTGGCTCAGCAGATTTACGTCAACGGGAGGGACCGGCCCGCTCGACTGTCCGAACAGGACCAGGGTTCCCCGGGGCGTCAGACAGTTCAAGCTCCTTTCGAACGTCGTCTGGCCGACCGAGTCGTAGACGACATGCACCCCCTCGCCGTTCGTGAGCCGCTTTACCTCTGCCTGGAAATCCTGATCGGTGTAGCGGATCGCCACCTCGGCACCCGCCTCGAGCGCGAGACGAGCCTTTGCTTCGGTCGATACGGTCCCGAACACCCGCGCCCCGGCTTGCTTGGCCATCTGGCACAGAAGGAGTCCGACTCCCCCGGCCGCCGCATGGACCAGGCAGCGATCGCCGTGCTTGAGGGGAACCGTGGACCGTGTGAGGTAGTGCGCGGTCATGCCCTGTAGCATCGCGGCCGCAGCCGCGCGCATGTCCATACCGCTGGGGAGGGCGACCAGGTGCTTCGAGCCGACGAGGGCGTATTCCGCGTATGCGCCGGGTGATCCGGTGTGGGCATACGCGACGCGATCCCCGACCTTGACCTCGGTGATGTCCGCTCCCAGGGCCTCGACGACGCCAGCCCCCTCGACGCCCATGAGACGCGGCAGGGGGGCGGGGTAGAGACCGGTCCGCTGATAGACGTCGATGTAGTTCACCCCGGCGGCCTCGATCTTCACGAGCGCCTGGCCCGGCCCCGGCTGCGGGATCGGCAGCTCTTCGAGCGTGAGGGCCTCCGGCCCCCCATACGCATGCACCCGTATCGCTTTCATGACATGACGTCTCCCGGGGACGTGCTTCGTATAGGCGCCGCCCGCCACTGTCGGAGTCGCCCGCGATGGTAGTCCTCCCCCGATCAAGGTGTCAAGCGTACTCCTCACGGAGAGGCGTAGGAGCCGGTACGAGGGAGTGCGAGATCACTGCCTCGGAGAGGAAGCGGCGGTCGTTGTAGGCGCGGACGGGACTGGAAAACAAAAAAGGGGGGAGGGAGGATCGACCCCCTCCCCTTTTGTTATGGGTACTTAGAACGTCACCTTGGGCAGGGAAAGAAGCTCACGGGCCTCCGTCACCTTCTTTAGGGCGTCAGCATGCTTCCCCGCGTCGTGATCCTTCTGAGCCTCGGCAAGGAGCGCATTGGCATTGTCGGTCTTGGCCTTGTCATACTTCCCCTTGGCCATCGCCTCCTTGACCTCTTTGATCGCCTTGGGGCAGGTGTTGGCCCACACCGGGCCGACCACGAGCCCTAGGCTGAGGAGAGCCAGCACCACTGCAAAAAGAGCTTTGCGCATCTGGATTCACCCCCTTTCTCTCTCAGAGATCGGCTTTACAAGGTCCCCTATATGGTCTCGACCGGAGACAATACCAAATTGTTCCTGAGAAGCAACATGATTCTTGAACGCCTACATCCGGTCGTACCCCTTCAGTTCCAAATAGACCCGGTCGATCCACTCCCGCAGGGCCTCGGAGACGTACCCCGCCTCCGGGTTCGAGGCGTCCAGCACCTCCGGTGACAGGAGGAAGGGGCCTTTTCCCTCGATGTCAACCTCGAAGAGCCCGAACCGATTCTGCCGAAGCTCTACCGCCCCCACCGGGAGGCCTTCCAACTGGAAGGCGAGGGAGAGCCGCTTTGCCAGACGCGCCGCGTTGTCCACTTTGGACCCCCTCGAAGAGCAATCCCCCAGAATCCTTTTCGGTCCCTCTCAAGCGCTTTCCACGAAGTCCCGGAGAGCCTGGGAGGCCTTGTGAATCTCTAGGATCCCCGCAAGGTGCCCGCCATCACTCTCCAGTTCAAACGAGCTGGCGTTCACACCCGCTCTCCGCAAAGCGCCGAGCAGCTTCTGGGATTGATAGGGGGGCAGGAACAGATCCGAAGAGCAGGGGATCAGCAGGACCTTCGCGCGAATCCGCTCAAGCGCCTCTTCCAGAGACCCGAATCCGATGCCGGCGCGGTAGAGGGCACCGGCCCTCGCGAGATAGATGTAGGAGTTGGCGTCGACCAGTTTCGCCCGCTCCCTAGCGGTCTTCTCGATCTCCGTCTCGATCAGAAAGCGGGTGTCCAGGCCGTCGAAAGGGCTCCTCTCGGGATCGGCAAGGGTTCGACCAACCGTGCGGTCGGCCCACAGCTGGCTCTTGGCGATCATCGTGAGCACAACAAAGGCCAGCGTGAGGCCCTCGAGGGGCTCTGCCTTGCCGTAGTACTCGCCGTTCTGCCAGTTGGAATCCAGCCGGATCGCCGTCTCGGCCACGCGTCCGGGCATCATGATGACCCAGGGGTGCAGTTCACCTGCACTGATGACGACAATGACCCGCGCGACCATCTCGGGGTAGGCGATGGCCCATTCCAGGGCCTGGAATCCCCCCATCGAGGGGCCGGCCACCGCGTGAAGCCGTCGAATGCCAAGAGAAGAGACCAAGGCGTGCTGCACGTTGATGAAATCCCTGATGGTGAGGATCGGAAAGGAGGTACCGTAGGGCGTTCCCGTCTCGGGATTGATGGAGGCGGGCCCAGTCGTCACCACCCTCGGGTCCTTCACGTTGATGTTGCACAGGGTATCCGAGCTCACCACGAAATACCGGTGCGTGTCAAAGGGCTTGCCGGGACCGATCACGGCATCCCAGTAGCCAGGGATTTCCTCGAACTCGTTGTAGCGTCCGGCGGCGTGGGACGTCCCGGAGAAGTGATGACAGATCAGGATGGCGTTGTCCTTGCTCGGTGAAAGGGTTCCATAGGTCTCGTAGCCAATCCGGATCTGTCCCAGCATCGTTCCGCAGAAGAGGTCCAGGCGGTCCAACTTAAAGACCTGCTTTTGGACGATCATCGAGGACTCCGGCGCGGTCGGGTCCCAGGAATGCCCCCCTAGTGCCGTTCCAACTCTTGTGACCCCAATCGATCTGTTCGATCCCTAGAGCAGGCTTGCTGGCCTCCTCACCCAATGTTCGGGGCAATAGGTTGGAACGGCACTAGTCTACTCACGCGTAGAGGATTGTCAACGAGGGTAGTCGGAGCGGTGACGATGGGGGAGGACCGGGGGAAGGCTACGGAATCACTTCGATTTGACCGCCATCCGCGACGATCTCGCCGACCCGGGCGGCGGCGGGCGTCTTGCCGGCTTGCAGACGTTCGACAAGGCGCGCACTCTTGTCTTTGGGCACCGCAATCAAAAGCCCGCCGGAGGTCTGGGCGTCGCAGAGGACCAGCTGGGCGTCTTCGCTGATCTCCGGCGCCCACCTGACCTGCCCCTCGACCGCCTGCCGGTTCCGCTTGGTCCCGCCGGGGCAGATCCCTTCCTTGACGAGTCTCCACGCCTCGGGGAGGACCGGGACGGCCTTGAGCGAGATGCGGGCGCCGACACCGCTGCCAGAGGTCATTTCATGAAGGTGCCCGAGGAGGCCAAAGCCGGTGACATCGGTGCACGCGTTCACCCCCACCTCAACCATGGCCTCGGCGGCCGTCCTGTTCAACGTCGTCATGACTTGGACGACCCGATCTACCGTCTCTCGGCCCACCTGCTCTCGCTTGATTCCGGTGGTGATGATGCCGATCCCGAGCGGCTTGGTGAGGATGAGGTCATCCCCGACCCTGGCGCGGGCGTTCGTGACAATCTTCTTCGGATGCACGAGGCCGGTGACAACGAGCCCGTACTTCGGCTCTGGATCATCGATGCTGTGCCCCCCGACGATGGATGCGCCGGCCTCTCTCACCTTGTCGGCCCCACCCTGAAGGATGAGACTGAGGACCTTCAGTGGAAGCTTGCCGACCGGAAAGCCCACCAGGTTCAGCGCAAAGATCGGCCGTGCTCCCATCGCGTAGATGTCGCTCAAGGAGTTGGCCGCGGCCACCGCACCACAGGTATAGGGATCGTCCACGACGGGGGTGATGTAATCCACCGACTGGACGACGGCCAGATCCTCGGTCAGCTGGTAGACCGCGGCATCATCACAGGTCTCCGGCCCCACGAGGATGCGCGGATCGGTGAAGGTTGGTAGCTGACTCAGCACCTGAGCCAGGTCCACCGGACTGATCTTGCAGGCTCAACCGGCCCCATGAGAAAGGGCCGTAAGCCGGATCGTCTCTTCGGGTTCTGGCATCCTGCTCCTCCGCCCGGGTCTATTTCGCCTTCAATCTTTCGGCGATGGCGTGATCCTTGGCGATGACCTCCTCTTCCAACGACGCTTTAAATCTCTTAAGTTTCTCATGAATGTGTCCATCATAAATACTGAATATTTCTGTGGCAAATATTGCAGCGTTCTTGGCGCCAGCTTTGCCGACCGCCATGGTGGCCACCGGGACCCCCCCCGGCATCTGGGCCGTGGAGAGGAGCGCGTCGATCCCATGCAGCGGGCTCGATTCGATCGGAACCCCGATCACGGGCAGCGTCGTCTCGGCGGCGATGAGCCCGGCCAGGTGCGCAGCCCCGCCCGCGCCCGCAATAATCACCTTGAGCCCCCGCTTCAGCGCAGTCCGTGCGTACTCGATCACGTGGGCAGGGGCCCGATGGGCCGACATCACCCGCACCTCATGGGGAATGTCAAAAAACTTGAGTGCCTTCGCGGCCTCTTCCATGATCGGAAAGTCCGAGTCGCTTCCCATCACGATACCGACCACAGGTTTCTGCAGTTCACGCTTCATGGCTCACCGTCCACAGGGGTGGTTGCAGGACCGACCTCCGGTTTCCGACATACACCATCTTACAATGAAACGACAGGGCCCGTCTGCACTTTCTGTACTCTTCTGCACCTTTCTGCACCCTCTGCACTCCCTGCCCTCTGCTCTGCACTTTCTGTACTTGATTACGATAGTCGATCGAGCGCCTTCTTGCCGATGTCGGTCCGATAATGGGCCCCCTCCCAGTAGATCTTCTTCACGCCCTGGTACGCGACGGCGATCGCCTCTCGGACGTCCTTGCCGATTCCGGTGACGTTGATGACCCGGCCTCCGTCGGTAAGCACCTTGCCGTTCTTCAAGGCGGTGCCGGCGTGGAAGACCACCACGCCGGGGACATTGGCCGCCTCATCCAGCCCCGAGATCAGCTTCCCCTTCTCGTAGGGGCCAGGGTAGCCCCCCGAAGCCATGACGACGCAGACCGCCGGCTCGGGCCGCCACTGAATGTCGATCTGATGGAGGCGCTCGGTAATGACCGCCTCGAGGATCGGGATGAGGTCCGACGCCATGCGGACCACGAGGGGCTGTGCCTCCGGATCACCGAAACGGGCGTTGAACTCCAGGACCTTGGGGTCCCCATCCTTGATCATCAATCCGGCATAGAGCACGCCTTTGTACGGGCGCCCCTCTGCCGCCATTCCCCGCACGGCGGGGAACATGATCCGCTCCATGATCTTTCGGTGAACCGCTTCGGTGACAACCGGGGCCGGAGAGTAGGCCCCCATCCCTCCGGTATTGGGTCCCTGGTCGTTATCGAAGATCGGCTTGTGATCCTGGGACGAGGCCATGGGCAGGACCGTCTTGCCGTCAGTAAAGGCGAGAAAGGAAGCCTCCTCACCAGTGAGACACTCCTCGATGACCACGCGCGCTCCCGCCTCGCCAAAGAGCCGCTCCTCCATAATGCGGGTGACCGCGTCATGGGCCTCATCAAGGGTGGAACACACCATGACCCCTTTGCCGGCGGCCAGGCCATCGGCCTTCACCACGATGGGCACCCCGACCTTTTCGAGATAGATCCTGGCCTGGCGCGGGCTGTCGAAGACCTCATACTCGGCTGTGGGGATCTTGTACTTGCGCATCAGGTCCTTGGCGAAGCGCTTGCTCCCTTCGATGATGGCCGCTTCTCGGCTGGCCCCAAAGGTCTTGAGGCCCCGCGCCTCGAATGCATCCACGATCCCAAGGGTCAGGGGGAGCTCGGGGCCCACCAGGGTGAGGTCGATCTTCTCCTGCGCGGCAAAGTCCACCAGGCTGCTGATCTCGGTGACTCCAATATTAATGCAGGTCGCAATATGGGCCATGCCCGCGTTACCCGGAGCAGCATAGAGGAGGGGCTTTCGAGGACTCTGGGCGAGCTTCCAGAGAAGGGAGTGCTCCCTTCCTCCCTGTCCGACCATCAGGATCTTCATGCTCAACCTCCTCTCCATCCGATGACCGTTAACCGATCACCGATGACAGCTAGGGGTAGTGACTGGTGACTAGTGGCTGGTGGTTTTTTCACCAATCACCAATCACTAACCACTAACCACCAAACGCCGATCTACCCGGTCGTCGGTCTACGGTCATCGGTCATCGCGTGCTAGTGGCGGAAGTGGCGAATCCCGGTAAAGACCATCGCCAGGCCGTGCTCATCAGCCGCCTGGATGATCTCTCCATCGCGGACTGAACCTCCCGGCTGGATAATGGCCGTGGCGCCCGCCTCGGCGACCACATCGATCCCGTCCCGGAAGGGGAAGAAGGCATCAGAGGCCACCACCGTATCTTTGAGGGACGATTGCGCCTTCATCACAGCCAACCGGCAGGCATCCACCCGGCTCATCTGCCCGGCGCCGATCCCCACAGTGGCGGTAGCCGTCGTGAAGACAACGGCGTTTGACTTGACATGCTTCACCACTGTAGAGGCGAAGGCGAGTGCTTCCCACTCCGCAGGCGTTGCCTCCCGCCTGGTCACCCGCCTGAGCGCGCTCTTATCCGGATCGGCCCGGTCCCTTTCCTGCAGAAGAAGGCCGCCGGAGATTCGGCGCATATCCCAGGGATCGGGTGCGATCTGCCACTCCTTCGGTGGAATCTGCATGAGCCGGAGGTTCTTGCGAGGTTGCAGGATTTCCCTGGCCGCCTCGGTGTAATCCGGGGCGATGATCGCCTCCACAAAGGTGGAGACGATCTCTGTCGCGGCTGCCTCATCCACAGGGCGGTTCAGCCCCACGACCCCCCCGTACGCCGAGACCGGATCCGTTCGATAGGCCCGCCCATAGGCATCGACCACCGATTCCCCAATGGCGGCCCCGCAGGGGTTGTTGTGCTTGACGATGCAGGCCGCGGGGCGTGTGAACTCCAGGACGAGCTGCAGGGCCGCATCGAGATCGAGCAGGTTGGTGTACGAGAGGGCCTTCCCTTGCAGTTGTCGTGCGGTGGCCAGGGAGAGCCCCTTGTTCCTGTGCTCCCGGTACAGGGCCCCCTGTTGATGCGGGTTCTCCCCATACCGGAGCAGCTCGACCCTCTCGAGTTCCAGGGCGAGAAAGGGCGGGAAGGGTTGGGGCCAATCGGCCTTCAGTAATGTTTCGGTGCAGGCCACCGCGCTCAGGTAGCTCGCAACCGCTCCCTCGTAATGGCTGGTGAGCCGAAGCGCCTCCTGGGCCAGGCCAAGGCGGGTCTTCAGGGAGACCCCCCCCCGTTGGCGAATCTCGTGGAGGACCTCGGGGTACTGCCGCGGGTCGGTGAGGATCGCCACGTCCTCGAAGTTCTTGGCCGCCGAGCGTATCAGGGCGGGCCCGCCGATGTCGATCTGCTCGAGGGCCCGGGAGAGATCGAGGGGCCGTTCCGCGATGGTCGCCTCGAACGGGTAGAGATTGACGGCGACTAGATCGATGGGGGAGATGCGGTGCTCTTGAAGTTGCCGTTCGTGCTCCGGATCAGAGCGTCGTGCCAGGATGGCTCCGTGAATGGCCGGATGCAGGGTCTTCACCCGGCCGTCGAGCATCTCTGAAAGGCCGGTCACCTCGGCGACGTCGGTAACGGTCATGCCTGCGCTGCGGAGATGCTCGGCCGTCTTCCCGGTCGAGATCAACTCGGCGCCGTGCTCGCGGAGTCCCCTGGCGAGCTCGGCAAGTCCCGTCTTGTCCGAGACAGTCAAGAGAGCCCGCCGGATGCGGATGAGTTCCTTTGCCATCCTCTGTCCGTCGTCCACCGGTCCTCTGAACTTCGTCTGGCCGCCCGCGCCCCTCACGCCGCTACGGGTGGATATATCCCCAACCCTCTCTTGCGGCCCGATCCGCCTCACTCCCCCGACAGGTGACGTGTCTTCCCCTGACGTGAAGCCGACCCTCGGCGTAGAACTGGATCGCCCGCGGATAGATCTGATGTTCGTACCTCAGGATCCTGGCGGCCAGGGTTTCCTCGGAATCGTCGTCAAAGACTGGGACGACGGCCTGGATGATGATGGGGCCGGTGTCTACCCCTTCATCGGCGAAGTGGACGGTGCAGCCGGAAAACTTCACACCGTGTCTTAGGGCCTGGCGTTGGCCGTGAAGCCCCGGGAAGGACGGAAGCAAGGCCGGATGGATGTTCATCACCCGGTGGCGAAAGTGGTCAACGAAGGCGGCCGTCAAGACGCGCATGTATCCGGCCAGGCAGACGAGCTCGACCTGGTGCTCCGTGAGGGCGGCAATGACGGCGTTATCAAAGGCCTCCCGGTTCGCGTAGCTCTTGGGGTCCAGAAAGATCCCTGGAATGCGGTATCGGCGGGCCCGCTCGAGGGCGTAGACATCGGGCATGTCACTGAGGACGACGACGACGACGGCGTCGAGCTTACCCGCCTCGCTGGCATCGATGATCGCCTGCAGGTTCGAGCCCCTCCCCGAGGCCAGCACACCTACCCGCAGCCGTCCAGATCGTGCCATACTGTCTCCCCCCGCCTGAATCTAACAGAGCAGGTCTTGCGCAGGCAAGGAATTTTCCCCGACACCTTGCGATCTTCCAGCACTGGGGGATTTTGGCCGGAGACATCTTTTATGTTTATCATTAGAGATGTATTCTAACCTACTTAAACACAAGTATTTAAGAGCACTCGACTGAAAGTCATGTGACATCTGACATGGGGACGGGTCTGGGGCAGTACTCGGAAGTCCTCTTGGGGGAGAGGGATTTCCCCGGAACTGGCCGGAAGGAAATAGCAAAAGTTCTTGACAAAGGGTACGGGGTTTGGTAAACACGAGTAACTCGATTGACTTTATCGGGATCTCACCAGGACGGTAGCGATGAAAATCTCGACAAAGGGCGATTACGCGGCAAGGGCCCTTCAAGAGCTCTCCATGCATTATAATAGGGGGCCCCTGCAGATTGACGCGATAGCACAGCGCCAGGAGATTCCCGTCAGGTACCTGGAACAGCTGCTGCTGATTCTGAAGCGTGCTGGGTATCTCGAGAGCAAGCGAGGCGTCAAAGGGGGGTACTCCCTCGCTAAACCCCCTCACCAGATCACGTTGGGAGAGATCCTCCGGCTGATGGAGGGCACCCCGGCCCCGATCTTCTGTGTCGATCCCTCCAGCCGCGAAAAGTGCCCCGCGGAAAAGAGGTGCGGGTTTCAAGGCGTCTTGGTCGAAGTCAGGGATGCCGTTGCCCACATCCTGGACAGCATCACGTTCGAGGAGATCTGCCGCCGCGCGCGGCTCAGGATTGCACCGAAGAGCGTGAGCTACCACATCTAGCCTGGATGACCGATGACCGACGACGGCAAAAACGATGACCGACGACCGTTGACCGACGTCCGCACCAAGCGAAACGGAAGCCACTGGTTCCTTCGGTCATCGGTCATCGGTCGTCGGTGAACGGTGAGCGGAATATGGGGTCGCGGATTCCTCGCCTGGCAAAAAATGCGATAGAACTCATCGGGAACACTCCCATGGTGGAGCTTCCCAAGATCTCTCCTCGCAACGGGGCGACCATCGTGGCAAAGATGGAGTCTTTGAATCCGGCCGGCAGCGTGAAGGACCGCATCGCCTGGTCCATGGTCGAGGAGGCGGAGCAGCGGGGAAGGCTCAAACCAGGGGCGACCCTCGTGGAACCGACCTCCGGAAATACGGGGATCGGGCTAGCCATGGTGGCGGCGGTGAAGGGGTATCGGCTGGTGCTGACGATGCCGGACGATATGAGCCTCGAGCGGAGAACGCTGCTCCAGCGGTTCGGCGCGGAGGTGATCTTGACGCCTGCGATCGAGGGCATGACGGGGGCGGTCTTCGCCGCCGAGGAGCTCTGCCGTGAGAATCCTGATTATTTCATGCCCCAGCAGTTCAACAATCCTGCCAATCCAGAGATCCATCGGCAGACAACCGCCCAGGAAATCCTGGACGTGATGGGAACAGCGATCGACGCCTTTGTCGCCGGGGTAGGGACCGGGGGAACCATCACCGGGGTCGGGGAAATTCTCAAGGCCAAGATCCCGGGGATCAAGGTGATCGCCGTTGAACCGGCCAAGTCGCCCGTCCTCCAGGGAGGGAAGGCCCGGCCCCACGCGATTCAGGGGATCGGGGCCAGCTTCATCCCGGGGGTCCTCAATATGGAGGTTCTCGATCAGATCATCGCGGTGAGCGACGAGGACGCGGTCAAAATGACGGCCCGCCTGACCCGGGAGGAGGGGCTCCTGGTCGGCGTCTCGGCTGGGGCCAACGTCTTTGCCGCCGTGCAAGTGGCCCGCGACCTTGAAAAGGGGAAGGTCGTCGTGACGATCCTTCCCGATACGGGCGAGCGGTACCTCAGTGTCCCATTGTAGGGAGAAGGAAAGGAGTCTGTGCATGGGGGTCAAGGTGTATATCCCGACGCCCTTTCGGGCCCTGACCCGAAACCAGGCCACCGTGGAGGCGGAGGGCAAGACCGTCGTTCGTCTCGTCGAGGCCCTCGAGAGTGTGTATCCCGGGATCCGCGAGCGAGTCCTGGATGAGCAGGGAGAGATCCATCGGCATATTAACATCTATGTGAACGACATCGCCGTTGAGGACCTCGAGGGCAAGGAGACCGTGCTGGCGGACGGGGATGAGATCGCCCTGATCCCGGCCATCGCGGGCGGGGCGATCCCCTTTACCGAGGAGCAGATCAAGCGGTACAGCCGTCACATCATCCTCCCCGAGGTCGGCGGCAAGGGGCAGCGCAAGCTCCTCAACAGCAGCGCCCTTCTCGTTGGCGCGGGGGGGCTCGGCTGTCCTGCCGCCCTCTACCTGGCCGCCGCGGGCGTGGGCAGGCTCGGGATCGTCGATTTCGACCGGGTGGACCTCAGCAACCTGCAGCGGCA
>JBOHQS010000038.1:0-16087 GCA_050732295.1 Methylomirabilales bacterium (SeqCode) | reverse complement strand
GGGCGCCTGATAGCGCGGCAGGTGGATCCTGTCGAAATCCAGCTGGAGGTTGCACCGCTCGGCGATCGCCACCGTGTTGAGGAGCGCCTCAGACAACTCTGGAAAGAGGTCCGCCATCTCTCGCGGACTCTTGAAGTAGAACTGATCCGAGGCAAAGCGCAGGCGATCCCGGTCGGCCACCGTCTTGCCGGTCTGGATGCAGACGAGCGCGTCATGGGCCTTATGATCTCCGGCGTTCAGGTAATGGACATCGTTGGTGGCGACGACAGGCACCTCCAGTCTCTTGGCCATCCGGAGGAGGCCTTGATTGACCGCTCGCTGGGGCTCGATGCCGTGGAACTGGAGCTCGAGGAAGTAGTTCTCCCGGCCAAACAGATCCCGGTGCCAGGCGGCAACCTCACACGCCTTCTCCTCCTCGCCGTGCGCCAGCAGTTGGCAGACCTCACTATTAAGACAGCCGCTGAGCGCCAGGAGTCCCTCGTGGTATTGGGCCAAGAGCTCCTTATCGATCCGCGGCTTGTAGTAGAAGCCTTCGAGATATCCCGCGGTCACCAGCTTGATCAGATTCTTGTATCCGGTCCGGTCCCTCACCAAGAGGGTCAGGTGGTTCGCCCCCTCATACTGCCCATCCTGGGGATAGCGCTCGAGGCGCGATCCGGGGGCGACATAGACCTCACACCCGATGATCGGCTTGATCCCCTCCTTCTGGGCCAGCCGGTAAAAGTCGATGGCCCCGAAGAGGTTGCCATGGTCCGTGACGGCCAGCGCGGGCATCTTGAATTCCTGCGCCTTCCGCACCAGCTTCTCAAGATGGCACGCCCCATCCAGCAGGCTGTACTGGCTGTGGACATGCAGATGCACGAAGTCCGCGCGCGGCATACTCCACTCCTCCCTGAGCACCGCCCTCGCCCCCGCTCGGACGAGGCCCGGCTACTCCCATTCAATCGTGCTGGGGGGCTTACTGGAGATGTCGTAGACGACCCGGTTCACTCCCCTGACTTCGTTGATGATTCGATTAGAGATCAGCCCGAGGACCTCGAACGGAATCCTGGCCCAATCCGCGGTCATCCCGTCCTCGGACGTGACCGCTCGGAGGCCCACCACATTCTCGTAGGTCCGCGCATCGCCCATGACCCCCACACTTTTCACCGGCAGGAGGACGGCGAAGCCCTGCCAGAGGCCCCGGGTGAGCCCCGCACGTCTGAGCTCCTCATCGACAATGGCGTCCGCCGCCCGGAGGATCTCCAGACACTCTTCTGTCACCTCGCCGAGGACGCGGACGGCAAGGCCCGGACCGGGGAATGGATGGCGCCAGAGGATCGTCTCGGGAAGGCCGAGGTCCTTCCCGACCTCCCGCACTTCATCCTTGAAGAGATCGCGCAGCGGCTCGATCAGCCGAAACGCCATAGTGCCGGGGAGCCCGCCCACATTATGGTGGGTCTTGATGGTGGCGGAAGGACCGCGGACCTGTTGACTCTCGATCACATCCGGATAGAGGGTTCCCTGCGCGAGAAACGCGAAGCGGCCCAGCCGCCGCGCCTCCTCCTCAAAGACCTGGATGAACTCGGCCCCGATGATCTTCCGCTTCTCCTCAGGATCCGTCACCCCCTTGAGCGCGCGGAGAAAGCGATCCGAGGCGTCGACGGCGACGACCTGGAGTTTCAGGTGTTCCCGAAATGTCCGCAGCACCGACGCCGCCTCCCCTCGGCGGAGGAGGCCGTTATCGACAAAGACACAGACCAGACGATCCCCGATGGCCCTGTGAACCAACAGGGCCGCGACGGAGGAATCCACTCCCCCACTCAACGCGCACAGCACCCGCTCCCCTCCGACTGTCTCACGGATCCCCTCGACCGCCTTCTCAATAAAGGATCGCATGGTCCATGCCGGCGCACACCCGCAGACCCTGAGGACGAAGTTCTCGAGGATCTGCCGTCCCTTCGGCGTATGAATCACCTCCGGATGAAACTGGACGGCGTACCACGGGCGGCTCCTGTGCCGCATGGCGGCGTAGGGGGCGTTCTCCGTATGGGCGATGGCCGCCCATTCGGGGGGAAGGACCAGGATCCTGTCCCCGTGGCTCATCCAGGCGATCGTGTCGGGTCCCAATCCCGCTAGAAGGTCCGAGGGGTCGTCAATACGGAGTTCGGCCCTGCCGTACTCCCTGGCCTGGGCCGCATCGACCTTCCCACCCAGCAGCTGGGCCAGGACCTGCATCCCGTAGCAGATCCCCAGGACAGGCCGCTCCAGCGCCAGCACCTCTCGATCCAGGAGCGGGGCATCCCGATCGTAGACACTGGCCGGACTCCCGGACAGGATGATCCCCTTTGGACTACACTGTCGGATGAGCTGGATCGGGGCGGTGCAGGGGAGGATCTCGCAGTAGACTCGGCACTCTCGGACCCGCCGAGCGATGAGCTGGGTGGTCTGCGAGCCAAAGTCAAGGATCAGGATTGTGTCAGTCATACCATGGCGGCTGCAGCGATAAGGGCTTTTCTCTGGTCTCTGGTCGTCTAGCTCTCCATGCGGTAGTTCGGCGCTTCCTTGGTGATGATCACGTCATGGACGTGCGACTCCCGGAGGCCGGCATTCGTGATTCTGGCAAAGCGGCCATTCCGTCTGAGCTCCTCCACGCTGCGGCAACCGCAGTACCCCATGCCGGACTTCAGGCCCCCCACCAACTGGTAGACGGTCGCGGCCAGCGTTCCACGGAACGGAACCCGTCCCTCGATCCCCTCGGGGACTAGCTTCCCCTCCTCGGCCTCCTGCTCCTGAAAGTAGCGATCCCGTCCCCCGCGCTGCATCGCCCCGAGCGATCCCATCCCACGGTACACCTTGTAGCTTCGGCCCTGATAGATCACGGTCTCCCCGGGGCTCTCTTCCGTGCCGGCGAACAGCCCCCCGATCATCACCGCATGGGTCCCCGCGGCGATGGCCTTCGTGATGTCTCCCGAGTACTTCACCCCACCATCAGCGACGATGGGAATCCCGCGCCGATCACTGACCGTCGCGCAGTTGGCAATGGCGGTAATCTGAGGCACCCCGGCGCCCGCCACGACCCGCGTCGTACAGATCGACCCGGGCCCGATTCCGACCTTGATCCCGTCGACCCCCGCTTCGATCAGATCCTCCGCCCCCTCGGCGGTGGCCACGTTGCCCGCGATGACCTCCGCGTGCGGAGAGGACCTCTTGATCCAGCGGACGGTCTCGATGACCGGCTGAGAGTGGCCATGGGCGGTGTCCACCACGACGATGTCCACCCCCGCCTTCAGCAGGAGGGGGACCCGAGCCTCGGCATCCTCCTCCACGCCCACCGCTGCCCCCACCCGGAGTCGCCCCAGGTCGTCTTTGCAGGCGTTCGGGTACTTCCGGCGCTTTTCGATATCCTTGATCGTAATGAGCCCCCTCAGCCTGAACTGCTCGTCCACGACCGGGAGCTTCTCAATCCGATGCCGGTGGAGAATCTCCTTCGCCTCGTCCAGAGAGGTCCCAACAGGGACGGTGACAAGGTGATCCTTCGTCATCACCCCCGCGATGGGGAGGTCGAGCTTCGTTTCAAACCTGAGGTCCCGGTTGGTCAGGATTCCGACCAGCCTGCCATCCTCATCAGTCACCGGCACGCCTGAGATGTGGTAGTGCTCCATGATCGCGAGTGCCTCGTGGATCTTCTGGGTCGGACGGACGGTGATAGGATCGACGATCATCCCGCTCTCAGACTTCTTCACCTTGTCCACTTCTGACGCCTGTCTTTCCGCTGAGAAGGCCCGGTGGATGATCCCGATCCCCCCCTCGCGAGCCAGAGCAATGGCCAATCGCGCCTCGGTCACCGTGTCCATGGCTGCGGAGACGAGGGGGATATTGATCCGGATCCGCGTCGTAAGCCTGGTGGAGATATCTACTTCGCGGGGGTGGACATCCGATCTGGCCGGAACGAGCAGGACGTCGTCAAAGGTCAGCGCCTCTTCGAGCGGCCCGTGTAGCATTGTCCCTCTCCTCTCCCGTCCCCACGATTTGGTGCTCTATTCGTTAATCTACCCCAATATCTAGCGCTCGTCAACGTCTTTGAGCCGAGAAGATAGAAGATATTAGATCCCCATGGCATCCTTGGCCGCATGCAGGGTCTCACGCGCCACCTTCCGGGCCCGCTCCGTCCCCGCGGCGAGAATGTCCTCTATCTGGCCGACGCGCTCGGCGAGGGCCACCCGCCGCTCATAGATCGGTGTGAGGATCGGAAGCATGTGCGTGAGCAGGACCCCCTTGCAGTCGAGACAGCCAATCGCCGCCGTCCGGCACCCTGGAACCACATAGCTCTCCCGCTCCGCCTTCGGCGTAAAGATCTTATGCAGGTCGTAAACCGGGCAGACGTCAGGGTTGCCTGGATCAGTCCGACGGATGCGGGCCGGGTCGGTGACCATCGGCTTGATCTTCTTCTCAACCGTCTCGGGGGGATCCGAGAGGTAGATGCAATTGTCGTAGCTCTTGGACATCTTTCGACCGTCGGTCCCTGGAATCTTGGGAAACTCGGTGAGCATCGCCTCCGGGATGGTGAAGACCGGCTTATAGAGGTGATTGAACCGGCGGGCGATCTCGCGGGCCAGTTCGATGTGAGGCAGCTGATCCACCCCCACCGGGACAAAGTTGGCCTGATAGATCAGGATGTCTGCCGCCTGCAGGACGGGGTAGCCGAGGAACCCGAAGGTGCTGAGATCCCTGTTGGTCACCTCTTGCAGCTGCTCTTTGTACGTGGGATTCCGCTCCAACCAGGGGAGGGGGGTGATCATGGAGAGAAGGAGGTGGAGCTCTGCATGTTCCGGGAGGCGGGATTGCACAAAGAGCACCGCCTGCTCGGGGTCGATGCCGGCACTCAACCAGTCGAGCACGATCTCACGAATGTACTCTTTGAGGTGGCTGGTATCGGCATAGTCAGACGTCAGGGCGTGCCAGTCCGCCACAAAGAAGTAGCATTCGTACTCGTCCTGCAGCCGCCTCCAGTTCTCCAGGGCCCCCAAGAGATGGCCCAGATGAAGCCGCCCTGTAGGCCGCATGCCACTCAGGACGCGTTCCTTACGTATCCGATTCCTCAGCACACCCTCCGTGACGTCGGCACTGTCCCCAGCAGCCAGATCACCGGCGAGATCGCGCTGCCCACTGCCCCGGAAGGATGCAGCCGAGCCCCGTACCGTTCCATGCCTCGATGCCTCAGCGTCGGTGTGGGCCCCAAGCGACCGGTGAGGACCTGACTCCCGTCGAGGGGAAAATGGGAGTGATGGCGGATTGGAAACACGCTATCAAACGGGCCGCCCTTTGTCAATCGGCGCGAACTCAGTGAGGCCGGCCGAAGCGCTGCCGGAGGAGCGCGATCTCCTCCTCACGGCTCTTCAGGTGTCCATCTAGCCGCCCCCTGAGCAACATGTCCATGATTTGGCGGTAGGTGGGTCCTGGCACGAAGCCGAACTCTTTGAGGTCCCGGCCGGTGAGTGCGGGCTTCACGAAGGCCAGGCGGGTGAGGTAGCGCTCGACCCTGCGCCTGACCCTTCCCGCGACAGCCCACAGCAAGAGACGCGACTCGGGCGAGGCGCGATCCAGCAGATGTCGAAGACGGCTCGCCCCAAGCCGCCTCCCTTCCAACTGCCTTTGAAGCAGCGGAAGACCCCTGAGTTCCCCCATCGGCGCCGTCAGGGGTGGGCCTTTGAGTCCGAGACGTCGTCCGACCCGGCGACGAGCCCGGGCAGGGACCGATCGCAGAAGGATCAGGAGATAGACGCGCCACAGCTCAGGCTGCGGTGAGACCCCCAGGTGGCGGTAGTGTTGCCAGCCCTGGCGAACGCGTCTCATCTGGGCCACCGCGCGGAGATCACGGGCCATGGCGGGGTCCAGCGCCCTCAGGACCCCGAGCCCCTCAAGAATCTTCAACACTGCCTCGGGGGCGGCCTCGTGGAGCAGCAGCTTCACTTCCCGGAACAGCCGATCCCCCGAGAGCCGCTGCAGCACGCGCTCCGCCAGGGCGCTTTCGATACAGCGCCGGTCCCGGACGCTGAAGCGGAGGCGATACCGCGCGGCGTACCGGGCTCCCCGCAGGATCCGGGTGGGATCATCCCGGTAGCTCTCGTCATGCAGGGCTCGCAGCCGCCTTTCCTTGAGGTCCTTGAGTCCCCCGAAGGGATCGAGCAGTTCCCCGCCCCCCGAGGCGAGCCGGACCGCCATTGCATTGATGGTGAAGTCCCGGCGGAAGAGATCCTCGTCAATCGTTGCTGGAAAGACCTGAGGAAGCGCGGCCGGATGGCGGTACCGTTCCCGCCTGGCGGTGGCCACATCAAGGCGCAGGCCGTCTTGCAGGATGAGGGTGGCCGTCCCAAACCGAGGATGGATCGTGACCCGTGCTCCCAGCGAGGCAGCCAGCGCCTTCGCATACGGCACGGCATTTCCCACCACGGTGATGTCGAGGTCCGCGCCGGGGGACCCCAGCATCAGATCCCGCACCGGCCCCCCCACGAGGTACACCGAGAGTCCCCGGCGCTCTCCGAGCACCGCAGCGGCCTCGACCAGCTCTTGCTGGCGGCGCGGCAGGCGCCTCAGACGCTGTGGTGCCAGAACCGGAGGAATGGGCCGCATCACTTCAGAAAGGCGAGAGGGTCTTTGGCCTTGGCGTTCTGCCGGATCTCGAAGTGCACGTACGGTGTCTCGGCGATCCCGGTCATCCCCACCTTGGCGATGACTTGCCCTCTGCCCACCCTCTCCCCCCTCTTCACGAGATTCACCTGATTGTGGGCATACACCGTGGCAAGCCCCCCGTCATGATCGATGACGATCAGGTTGCCGTAGTCGCGAAGCTCGGCCCCGCTATAGATCACCTTCCCCTGCTCTGCCGCCCGAATCGGGGTCCCCTGCGGCGCCGCGATAGCAATCCCGTTATTCTTGAGCTCATTCTTGCCCCCGAAACGGGCAATGATCTTCCCCTTCACCGGCCACGTGAACTGGACGCGCGAATTTCCTATCTCTCTTGCGGGAAGCTTCCGCTCCAGCGTGGCCGTCTCTTCCGACCGGTAACTGGGAACCTCCAGGACCCGGCGCGCCCCAGGAATGAAGAGGCGATCCCCGGCCTCAATGTCTGCGGGATCGGCGATCCGGTTGACCCGGCTCAGTTCCCCGACATCCACCCCGTAGGTCTTGGCGATTCGGAAAAGGGTCTGGCCCGGATGGACCTGATGATAGACCCCGATCGCACGCGGTTCGCGCCCGCCACAGGCCGTCAGCAGAAGCCCGAAGAGGCACACGACCGTCACGCACGGATGCCTCACGGTGCCTTCCCCGCCAGATGTCGGCGGAGGCGGTCCGACAGGCGACTGTAGCGCTCCCGCGTCCGGGCACTGCGCACCGCAATCGCGACGGCCTGTCGGGTGCCGACCATGACGACGAGGCGTCTTCCGCGGCTGAGAGCCGTATAGAGCAGGTTGCGCTGGAGCATGATGTAGTGCGAGGTGTGGAGCAGGAAGACGACGGCGGGATACTCACTCCCCTGGCTCTTGTGGACCGAAATGGCGTAGGCCAACTGGAGCTCGTCCCGGTCGCTCACATCGTAGATCACCTCCGTTTGGTCGAACCGGATCCAGACCTGCTGCTCTTCCGGGTCCATCCGAACGATCCGGCCGACGTCACCGTTGTACACCTCCTTATCATAATTATTCCGCACCTGCATCACCCGGTCCCCCACCCGGAGCTGGCTTCCCGTGATCGCCTCGCCATCGGCGTTCAGCGCCGTCTGGAGCTCCTGATTGAGCGCGGTCGTCCCGAGGGGGCCCCGGTTCATCGGGGTAATAACCTGGATATCCTTGAGAGAGTCGAGGCCGTATCGTTCGGGGATCTGCCGGGTCACCAGGGCCGCCACGTGGCCCCGGATGGCCTCCGGGTCTTCACACTCAATGAAGGCGAAGTCCGCCATTCCGAAGGGGGTGAGATGAGGGAACTCGCCCCGGTTCACCCGATGGGCATTGACCACGATGTGGCTCTCCTTCGCCTGGCGAAAGATCTCCGTCAGGCGCACCACCGGAACCGACCCCGACGCAATCAGATCGTGGAGGAGGGAGCCGGGCCCGACGGAGGGGAGCTGGTCGCAGTCTCCCAAGAGGATGAGGGCCGCCAGCGGCGGCAGCGCACGGAGCAGGTGGTCCATGAGGACGAGGTCGACCATCGAGACCTCGTCCACGACGACACAATCCACTTCGAGGGGGGAGACCTCGTTTCGCTTGAACCGCCCCTCCTTCGGGGCGAACTCCAGGAGTCGGTGAATCGTCTTGGCCTCCCGTCCCGTGGCCTCTGTCATCCGCTTCGCCGCCCGCCCGGTGGGGGCCGCGAGCGAAAAACGCACTCGCTTCCCCTCAAGGATCTCGATGAGCGCCTTGAGCAGCGTCGTCTTTCCCGTCCCCGGGCCGCCCGTGATGATCAGGACCTTCGCCTCAAGGGCCTTGTGGAGCGCCTCTTGCTGCCCGACAGTGAAGCGGAGGCCGACCCGGATCTCCGCCCACTCGATGGCCCGGCCCAGATCGATGCGGGGACCAAGACGAGGTGCCTTGGCCAGAAGGGCCAACCGAAGGCTCACCCCCTCCTCGGCCTGATACAGGGGCGCGAGGTAGACGGCGTTGTCTCCGTTGAGAGGCTCGCAGACCACCGCCTTTTCTTCGTGGAGCCGAGCAAGGGTCTCCCGAAGCAGCTCCTCCCCTCTGACCCCCAGGAGGGTGAGCCCCTCCTGGCAGAGGCGCGAGGCGGGATAGTAGACATGCCCTGCCTCGGCCGCCTCATGCATGAGATACAGCAGCCCGGCGGCGCACCGTTGTGGGGAATCCCTGGCCACCCCCACGGACGCCCCGATCCGGTCGGCGGTCTTGAAGCCGATGCCCGCCACGTCCCGTGCCAACCGATAGGGATCCTTTCGAATCACGTCCGGCGCCTCGAGACCATAGGCCTTCGATATCCGCAGGGCAAAGGTGGGGGAGATCTGATGTTCCTGCAGGAAGAGGATGAGCCCTCGAAGGTTCTGCTGTTCGGTCCAGGCGACTCGGATCCGGTTGAGACGCCCCTCGCCGATCCCGTCGACGGTGAGGAGACGCTCCGGCTCCTCGTCGATCACCCGGAGCGTCTCGGGACCGAAGGCCTCGACCAACCGCCTCGCGAAGGCGGGGCCGATCCCCCTGATGAGGCCGGAGGCGAGGTAGCGCTCGATGGCATCCACCGAGGTGGGAAGGATGCTCTCGTACGCCTCGACCTTGAATTGTTCCCCGTACCGCGCGTGGCGAACCCAGTGTCCCTTGAGGCGGATGGGCTCCCCGGGGGTGACCCCCCAAAGATTCCCCACCACCGTCACCGGGCCGTGGTGACCAGGCACCTCGAGGCGCGCCACGACATACCCGGTCTCCGCATTAGAGTAATTCACCCGGACGAGGGTCCCCTCGAGCAGCCGGGGCTGACTCACCGTCCCGCCTCCCGGGAGCCCGGAGAGAGAAGGCTCAACCGGACGATCCCGGCCTCGCCGAATCGGCGCCGGATCTCATCCACGGCCCGTGCAGCGTTTTCCCTCCGCGGATCCGACGGAAAGAGGGGCATCTGGCCGGGGGTAGTCCTGGGGGTGAGCTTGGAGACGGCGATGCCCAGGAGGCGGACCGTGCGCCCCTCCAACGGGACCTTCTGGGCCAGGGACAAGGCGGGGTGATAGATCTCGTCGGTGAGGGCGAGGGGCGCGGGCACGGTGAGGGCCCGCGTCAGGGTCGTGAAGTCGGCAAAGCGGATCTTCACGGTGATCGTCGAGCCCGCAAGGCCCTCCCGCCGGAGCCGTGCCGACACGCGCTCGGCCAATCGGAGGAGGCTCTGCCGGATGCGGCGAAGATCCTCGCAATCGACGGCAAACGTCGTCTCTGCCCCCATCGATTTGGCCATCGCCTCCGGGACGACGGGGCGGTCGTCGAGGCCCCGGCTCAGGCGGTGAAGCTGCTCCCCCACCGTCCCGAGGCGACGGCAGAGCGCCTCCTCTGGCCAGCGGCTCAGCTCGCCGATGGTCTGGATCCCCAAACCCCGAAGGATCGCACCCGTCTTCTCCCCCACCCCCCACAGGCGCGCCACGGGGAGATCCCTGAGAAAGGCTTCGACCTCCTCCGGCCGGACGACGACGAAACCATCCGGCTTCTCATGATCCGACGCGATCTTGGCGAGGAACTTGTTCGGGGCCACCCCGACCGAGGCCGTCAGCCCCTCGTGCTCTCTGATCTCGGCCTTGATCCGCTCTCCGATGACTACGGCCTCTCCGAAGAGGCGGCGACTCTCTGTGACGTCCAGAAATGCCTCGTCAATGGAGAGCGGCTCGACCAGATCGGTGTAGCGTCGCACAATCCCGAAGATCCGGCCGGACACCTCCTCGTATCGGTCCATCCGAACGGGAAGGAATATGCCGCGGGGGCAGAGGCGATAGGCCCTCGAGATGGGCATGGCGGAGCGGACCCCGAAGGCCCGGGCCTCGTAGGAGCAGGCCGCAACCACCCCGCGTCCCTTCCCCGCTTTGGGGTCTGCCCCCACAATCACCGGCCGACCGCGGGTGGACGGATGGTCCCGCTGCTCCACCGCCGCATAGAACGCGTCCATGTCCACGTGGATGATCGCGCGGGTCATCGTCCCCCTCCCCCTCTTTGACGGGGGGGCCAGCGGCTACCGAGCCCTAACTCAGCAGAGTCCCCAGATCCGCTGCAGGGTCCGGTTGCGCAGGCGCGTGAGCTCCGCTCGGATATGCCCGAGGCCATAGACGCAGAGCTCGAAGTTCTCTGCGAGTTTCCGGAAGAGCAAGGACTCCTCTCGACCGGAACGCCTCGGAAATGCAGACAGTATAGCAGAATCGATCCCGGATGGGTGCGCGAGTCTCACCCGCGCGGATGGGGGCGCTGTTGGACGAGACGGTACAGGGCCCAGGCGACGTGGATCCGGACTGCCCGTTCCTGATCCTGAAGGGCCGCACGGAGAATGTGAGAGGCTTCAGGGTTTCCGATTTCCCCGAGCGTCCACGCAGCCCGAAGGCGGACGTAGGGGTCGGCATCCTGAAGGAGGCCTCGGATGTGCTCAATCCCCGAGGGATCCTCCAGCCTGCCGAGGATCCAGGCGGAGTAGAGCCGGACTCCCTTCGCCATCCCGGGGTCCGCGACGACCCGATGGAGGAGTGGACGCGGGGACGAGTCGCCGAGATTCGAAAATGCCTCGGCCGCGTAGAGGCGGAGAGAGACGGAGGGATGCTCGAGGGTCCGGTGCAGCAGCGTGAGCCCCTCCGTCTCGCCGAGTCGGGCACACGCCTCTGCCGCGTACAGTCGGACATAGTCATCCGGATCGGTGAGGAGCTCGAGGAGTGCCGGCGCGACCTCTCGCTTTCCCAGCAGGCCTAATGCCTCGGCCGCCTGCATCCGCATGGAGGCCTGCGGCGAGCTCAGGCCCTGGAGCAGCACAGGGGTGGCCCGATGGTCTCCCGCTCGAGCCAAGCCCTCGGCCGCGGCCATCCGGACCGTCTCCCGCTCGTCCTCGAGGAGCGCACCGAGATGCGCGGTGGCCATTTCGACACCCGACCGCCCCAGACGCCTGGCGGCTTGGGCCCGGACAGACGGGTCCGGATCGCGCAGAAGCCCGGTGAGGAAGGCAAGGGCGGAAGGCGAGGCGAGCCGACCTAACGCGTCGATGGCGACTGTTCGCGCCGCCGGATCCCCTTTCGAGGCCAGCTCATACAAGAGCGGCAGGAGCGCGGGATCTGCCAGAGAGGCCACCAGCGGAGCCGCGCGAACTCGGTCCGCGCCTCCAGCCTCGATCTCCTCTCGAAGGTACGCGTTCAGGATGCGGCCCAACAGTTCGGAACAGGGATCTCCCTCGGTCCGACACAGCTCCTGATATTCCCGGAGCGCCTCATCCACGGCGCGGGTGTCGACCAGGAGCTTAGCCTTGAGGAGCCGGACCGCGCTGTTGTGGGGGGCCAGATTCAGACGCCGCTCGAGAACGGCCAAAGCGACATCGGCGCCCGCCTCATCGACGAGCTGTGCGACGTCCGCCGTCAGATCCTCCGGCCTGTGGGAGCAGCCTGCGACCACCCCGAGGACGAGAGTGATCCGAAACCAGCGAACGACTTGCGCCCGGCGGTCTTGCAACTTCATGTCCTCTTACCCGTGCAACAACGGTGCCGTCCCTTCAGCACCGATAACCGGTCAATTCGTAGTTCAGCGTTCGTAGTTCATGGTTCATGGTAAGGCGAGACTTTCCGTCCGTGAACCCTGAACTATGAACCGTGAAGGGCTTTAACGGTCAACGGTCATCGACCCCCAGATGACGATATTTCCGCGCGGTTCCGCGAGCCCGCTCCACCGGATACCGCCGTTCATTCTCTTGAAGCTTCTCCTGGGCAGCCTTCACCAGGTTAGTGCCGAGGACGTCGACGCAGCCCCTGGGGATCGGCCACGAGCGCTGCCACCTCTGCGGGGCTCTTCCACTGAAAGCGCTCCAGGAGTTCGGCCGCCTCCAGGCTGATGGAGATGGCCAAATCCTTCGGGTTGTGAAACTGTCGCCAGTCGCGCTCGTCTCGAAAGGCGAGGACCTGACGGACCAGTTCGTCAAAGGAGAGGGCCCTCGAACGGCGGGACCGCTTATTAGATGTTGGTCGAGACGAACTCTTCGCCCCCGACATTTAACGCCTTCTCCGTCGCGGCCGAGAGCTGCCGGTCATGGGCGTGGCTCAGGGCGAACACCCGGCAGTGGGCCACCTTAGGGGGGATGTTTTTGAACAGGGCGCGGAGCGGCGAAGGGGACACCTCGCCGGTGGAGGGGTTGAAGATATGAATCCGCTTGCTCCCCTCAGCCAGGGGGTTCACCGGCCGCGTGTCCTGGGCAGCCAGATCCACGCGGAATGGAATATGCCGCAGCCGTTCGTGGAGATGTTTGCGGATGGCCCGTTCGAGCTCCTCAGCGCTCTGAAACCGCACCGCCTGCTCGTACTCCTCGATGGAGAGCACCCGGTCATAGGCCATCTTCCACTTCACCCGTCGGTTCAGAATCTTCCGCCATTCGCGACCGAGGGCCCGCTTTCTGGGATCTTTCGATCGGGGCCACTGCATCACCTCTTGCAGGAGGGCCCAGTCGGTCAGCTCCAGGTAGCGGTCCAGCACCTTAAGAGGATTCCAGGGGAAGAGGAGCGCCATGGTCTCGGGAAAGATCTCTTTCATGTGCAGGTCCATGGCGCGGTTGGTCCGGTGGTAGTAGACGTCGGAATACATGGCCACTCGGGCGTTGACGAAACGGACCAGGCTGGAAGATCCTGCGCGGTGCAGCGTCAGCCCTTTGTCGGTGAAAAAGCTGTAGAAGAAGAGGCGCTCCACGTCGACCATGTCCAGGGAGAAACCGGTCATATAGGCATCCCGCTGGATGTAATCCATGTTGTCGGCACTGTAGATGCCGGAGAAGACCGGCTGGAGGAACGCGAGCCACTCCGGCGCGCGGATGACCTCGCGGGGCTTGGGCTTGCGGACGAGGAAGGCCACATGGTGCGGATCCAATGCCTCACCCTTCTCAAAGGGGCCCACCGGGCTCCGTCGGATTCCGCGGATGATCCTCCCCAACTTCTTCACAATGATGGCCTGACCGAGCCTCTCGTGGTCGAGACCGTACTTGCCCAGAAAGTTCTCGTCGAAGAAGTGACCGAAGGGTCCGTGTCCGATGTCGTGGAGCAGACCGGTCACGCGGAGCAGTTCACGGACATACTCCCGGGAGGGACAGGCCCGCGGGAAGACCGCTTTCAGGCTCGCGTAGAGCTGCTCGCCAAACCGGCCGGCCAGATGCATCACGCCCAGGACATGCTGAAAACGGCTATGCTCCGCCGCCGGATAGACCCACCACGCCCCCTGGAGCTGATGGATCATCCGGAGACGCTGCATCCAGGGGTTGTCGATCAGGTCCCTCTCCGTCTGCTCCCCCTCTCTCCCCTTCATCGGTACGGTGAAATGAATGTACCGATAGAGAGGATCGGCCAGCAGGGCGACCCCCTGATAGGGAGCGGCGGTGGTATGATCGCGCGATCCGGCCCTCACTCCTCTCCCTCCCAGGCGACGACGGACCCACCCCAAAGAAAGAAGGCATCACCGCCTCGACGGACGGTGATGCCTTGCCTGGGATCAGGCCCGACCATGACCCTCCCTACCAGACGCTCCGCCGGGGTGTGGCGGCCTCGCCCTCACTGCCCCCTCTGGTAGCCCGTCCCCTTATAACACGCCACCGGAGATGGGTCAAGGCACCACAGAAGACTTGATAAAGACTCCCACCCCTTTTCCCGCGAGTATCGGGCAGCAAAGCATCCTCTCAGCCGAGGGAACTAGCTCTTCCGGGGAATGGCGAGTGCGAATCGCTCTCGAAGCAGCTTCACTGCTTGAGGCGTGAGGAGGTCCGGCGGTCCTCCCGCCGCGGCTTTCTCGGCCTCCTCGGGGCGGCCGCCCAGGTAGAGGGCGAGCACCAGCAGGCGGAGCGTCGTGGCGTCTTCCTTCTTGCGCTCGTTCGCGGCGGCGTAGTGGGTCGCGGCAGCGGCGTAGTCCCGGTCGGCCAGGGCGCGGTGCCCGAGGAGGCGGTGGACCGTAGGGTCGGGATGTCCGGGAGCCGGGTGGCCCCGCAGCTCGGCCTCGAGGAGCCGCAGCTCGTCGGCGTTCGTCCCCAGCTTCCAGAGGACGAGGGTCCGGTAGTTCGTCATGGAAAGCAGCTCGGACAACTCAACGATCGGGTCCCGCTTGGGACCAAACTTCAAATCGGACAGGCTGTCGTGGAGCGCGAATCGGGCGGCGAAGTGGCGCAGGCTGGCGTGCCGCAACCCCTCTGGCCACAGACGTCGGATGTGCCCGCTTGCCAGGAACCGTCCCTGGGCTTGATCCGGGTCGAGCAGCAGCGGGTAGGACCCCTCCAGCTCCGACGCGTCCCGGGGGGTGCGAAGGTAGGGGAAGGCGTCGACGAGCGGAGGGATGTCGCCGGCGAGCTCGAGCATCCCCTCGCCATCGAGGACGAACAACGCGCCGAGCTGCTCGGGCGACTCGACGCCCAGGTCGCGTAGCTCGGCACCTACCCGCGGATCCTGCCACGGACGGCGGAACTCCTCCTCGCTGACGCGGCGGCCGCCGTCGCGCACCCCGAGCAGGATCCAGTCGCCCCCGCTACCCATCCAGAGCGACGACTCGGGGAACACATCCACCCAGGCGCGCACGATGGCGCGTAGGTCGGTCGGGTGGAGTTGGAGAACAGGCAGCCAGTGGGTCGCCATCCCGCCCGGTGCGAGGCGGTCGTGCGTGAGCTGGAAGTACTCACGCGAGTACAGGTTGACCACGCCGCGCCCCAGGGGTGGCGGGGGCTCGCTTGTGATCAGGTCATAGCGCTCGTCTGTCGTCTGGAGGAAGAAGCGTCCGTCCTCGATGGTAACCCGGACGCGCGGGTCGCGCAGCGGGTGATCGGCGGGCGAAGGATAGACAACCTCGCTCAGCTCGATGACATCGCGTGAGATGTCGACCACGTCGATGCGTTCCAGGCTGGCGGTGTTCACCAGCGCCTTGGCGGTCATGCCGACGCCGTAGCAGATGAGCAGCGCGCGCCGCGGCCGCGGGTGGAGGACAACCGGCAGGTGGACGAACCACTTCATGTAGCGCTGGGCTGGCGTAAAAGAGGCGGACATCGAGTGGCCGTTGGTGACCAGGCGGTGGTAATAGGGACGGCCGAACCGGTCGGTGCGCAGGTAGAAGATGATCTCGTTGGAGCCCTCGCGGAGCGCCTCGAGGTAGGCCCCGTCTTTCGTGAAGCGCTCGTAGGAGGTGGCGAAGATCCGCGCGCTCACGCTCCCCCGTGGGAAGAGTACGCAGGCGAGCAGGAAGATGATCCCGGTGGCGGCCAGCGCGATGCGCTCGGGGCGGACCAGTCGCCCCGGCGGCCAGGGGAGGGCGAGCAAACCCACGCCCCCGTATCCGAGCGCGAGGACCGCGAAGGAGACCTCGAGCCCCCAGCCGGGGACGAGCAGGAAGCCTGCGACCAGCGCACCGAGCATCGCGCCGAGCGTGTTGGC
>JBOHQS010000037.1:0-16416 GCA_050732295.1 Methylomirabilales bacterium (SeqCode) | reverse complement strand
AGCGCGGCCAGGTCATCGCCCTGGTCGGCAACTCCGGCTACAGCACCGGTGCCCACCTCCACTACGAGGTCCTCCTCAACGACCAGCCCCACGACCCCCTGAAGTACGTCGTCGATGAAGTGCAGCGGGCTCAGGCGCTGCGGGGAAGATAGCCGCCGCCTGATTGGAGGTGCGCCAATACGCCTCTGGTCGGGTGAATCAAAGCGAAGCGTCTCCCAGGAAAATTGGGTGCTTGCTGGCCTCTTTACATGGCACACAAGTTGCAACCATTCCTGGTGTAGTGACTCCTGTTCCTACAGAAACTCGCTCGATTCGGAGGTAGGATCCATGAAGGCCGCCCCTGTGACGCGTACGGTGGTCACCCTCATCTCATTCTTGCTCGTTCCCGGCACGGCGCTCGCGAGTTCCCCGACCGACTGGATTCGAGGCACTCTCGGCGATGTGAGAAGCACGCTGGCCGAGCACGGTTCGGATGGAAAGCCCTCTCAGGAAAAGTTCATCCAGATGTCCCGCCTCGTCGCCGAGCTCTTCGACTTCCCGGAGCTGGCCCGACTGTCGTTAGGCCCCCATTGGCAGCAACGCTCGCCGCAAGAGCGTAAGGAGTTTGTCACGCTCTTCGGGAAGCTCATCGCGCGATCCCACTTCATGAAGATCCCGACCAAGGCCAAGGCGGAGCAGCGCTATGTCGGAGAGCGGATCGAGGGGGATCGGGCCGTCGTCCAAGCGGTGGTGATGGCCGAGGACAATGAAATCCCGATCGATTATGCCCTCGTTCGGTACAACGGGACCTGGAAAATCTACGACCTGGGTATCGACGGCATGCGGCTCTCCGAGATCTACCGGTCGCAGTTCAACAAGGTCATCAGCGCTGGCTCCTACGACGATCTCGTCCGGCGGATGCACATCAAGCTGCAAGAGTTCACCGTCGAGGCTGGGGCCGAGAAGTAGCCATCCACTGCCGACCCTCTTTCCCGCGGACGGTGGCAGGCGGGGGGGTCGTCCTTCCTGCCGTACACTCACCTCTGCTGCTCCACGGTTCATAGGGCTCTCGAGGCTGCGCAGCGCTGATTTCGTCGCGATGAATCACTCATCGTCGTTCAGCCGGTCGCGGAGAGCGGGACGGCTCCGCTCTTCTGGCTCATCAGGGGGATAGGCTCGGCGGAAGCTGGTGGCGAGTAGCCAGACGAGGAGCCCGACCATGTTTGCGCCGAAGAAGAGGCCCAGGGCCGTCTTCGTCTGGCCGTGGAGCAGGAAGAGAAAGGCCAGGGCCAGAAGGGCGATCATCACCGTCCCACCCCAGACCCAGACCGCACCGTGCAGCGTCATGGCCTCCCCAGTCGGTGTGCGTATTCTATGGCCCTGGGCCTTGGGGATGCAAGCGTTCTGCAAAATCTCCTTGCGGGAGTCTGTCATATCTGTTATACATCCCCCGTTTATCGCGGAGCGCGCCGCGCGAGAGGGAGGAAGCGATGCTGGTGACGCCGGTGAGCTACACGCTAGCCGTGGGGGCCGCCGAGGGTCCGACACCCCTGAACGCCTTCGATAATGCCTTGCTGGCTGCGGGGATCGGCAACGTGAATCTCGTGAGGGTCAGTAGCATCTTGCCCCCGGGTGCCAAGTATGTGGAGACCCTCCAGATCCCGCCAGGGTCGCTGGTGCCGACGGCCTACTGCACGTGCACCTCTGCTGTCCCCGGCGAGCGGATCACGGCGGCGGTTGCGGTCGGGCTTTCTCGCGACAGCTTCGGCGTGATCATGGAGTACGAGGGAACGGGGAAGCGTGAAGAGGCCGAGGCCGAGGTGGCCCGCATGCTCGAGGCGGCGTTCGAGCGGCGGCAGATGAAGCTTCACGAGGTCAGGATTCGCGGGGTCGATTATCAGGTGAAGACCCTGGGATCGGTGGTCGCGGCTGCGGTGCTGTGGTACTAGCGCGCTCTTCGCCGTTCATGGTTCGTAGTTCATGGTTCATGGTAATACTCGGATTCCCAATCTCTGAACTATGAACCCTGAACCATGAACAGGCCCAAAGGGTAGGGTGATGGAGTTTTGGTTTACCGAGAAGCAGACCGAACACCTAGGGCTCAGTGTGCGGGTCCTCAAGAGCCTCCTCGTGGAACAAACCCCCTTCCAAAAGTTGGCCGTCCTGGACACCTCCCAATACGGCCGGATGTTAGTTCTCGACGGGGCCATCCAAACCACCGAACAGGATGAGTTTATCTATCACGAGATGATCACCCATGTCCCCTTGACCACTCATCCCCAACCTCGGGAGGTCCTGGTGATCGGGGGGGGCGACGGGGGGGCGGTCCGGGAGATTCTGAGGCATTCCGAGGTCAGGCGCGTCCGTCTGGTGGAGATCGATGAACGGGTGGTAGCCGCTGCTCGCCGATTTCTGCCTGGGCTGAGCCAGGCCCTGGATGATCCCCGGGCGGAGGTCCTGATCGCCGATGGAGCAGAATATCTCCGGGCGCTGCGCGGCGCCTGCGACGTGATCCTTGTGGATTCCACCGACCCGGTCGGTCCAGCAGTGAAGCTGTTCGAGGCGGACTTCTACCGGGCGGTGCACGACGCCTTGGCCCCTGACGGTCTTTTTGTTGCCCAATCCAAGTCTCCGTATCTCGATCGCGGACTGATTCGCGACCTCCTCGGCATCGTTCGTTCCCTCTTCCCCGTGGTCCTGCTCTACACGGCGGCGATCCCGACGTACCCCAGCGGACTCTGGAGTTTCGTGCTCGGCTCAAAGGTGCACCATCCACTTGCCTTTGATGAGGGACGGGCCGAAAAGCTCAAGACCCGCTACTACTCTCCCGAAATCCATCGCTCCGCCTTTGTCCTTCCCCGCGAGATCCGGGACGAGCTCACCCAGGCCCGATGATGCGACACAGGCGCCCTGGGATCATTCTCTTCGGGGCCCCCCTGGATCTCACCTCTTCATACCGAACCGGGACCCGATTGGGCCCCCCGCAGATCCGGGCGGCCGGGGAGGGTCTCGAAGATTACAGCCTGGCGCTCGACCGGGATGTTCGCCAGGTGAAGGTGATCGATCAGGGGGACCTCGAGCTGCCTGCTGACAATCTTGAGGCAGGTCTGGCGAGGATTGAAGAGGAGGCGGCGAGGGCACTAGAAAAGGGGATGGCCTTCGTGGCCTTGGGTGGGGAACACCTGATCACCCTCCCCTTGGTGAAGGCGGCTCTGACAGGGTATCCGGACCTGGCCCTTCTTCAGATAGACGCCCATGCGGACCTCGCGGACTACTACGATGGAAAACCGCTCACGCATGCGACGGTCGTCCGGCGGGTGGCCGAGCTGTTGGGGCCGCGACGGGTCGTCCAGTTGGGGATCCGCTCCGCCACCGCCGAGGAGGCAGCCTTTGCCCGCGAGCAGACACACCTATTCCCCGGCCCGCCTGCGGATATGGCCAGAGTCGTGAAGATCCTCTCCGGGAGGCCGGTTTATCTCAGCATCGACATCGATGTGGTGGATCCGGCCTTTGCGCCTGGGGTGAGCACCCCGGAACCCGGCGGGTGGAGTAGTCTTGATCTATTTCAGGTTCTCAGCCGGATGGCAGATCTAGAGATTGTCGCCATGGACCTGGTCGAGGTCTGCCCCCCCTACGATCCTGCTGGCATCACCGCCACATTGGCCGCCAAGGTCCTCCGCGAGGCCCTTCTGACCTTCTTTTATCCGGTCTGAGCCCCCTTGCCTGCCCGACGCCCGAGCAGTCCTTATAGAGGCAGATTGTCTCTGGTGCGCCCACGAGCGTCCTGGCGTGTCGGCCAGGGGTTCAGTGTTGACACAGCGTGAGGGGGCAGCTAGAGTCCCACGGCAAAAGGGTCTGGCGACAGAGTGAGTAGAGAGCTCGTGTGAGCGAAGAAGGAGATAGCCATGGCGAGGTCGACCAAGTCCAGACGGCTCATCCCGAAACGCAACGTGGTGCCCGACCGGCTCGACCTGCGCGACCGGCCGTACATGCCCTCGATCGCCCTGGCCCCACCCACCTCGATGGAGCCCAAGGGGAAGCTTCCGGTACTAGACCAGAAGGAGACCAGCGCTTGCACCGGCTTTGCCCTCGCCAACGTCGTGAATTTTCTGCTGCGCGTCCACCAGAGGCCGAAATCCCCGCAGATCTCGCCCTTCATGCTCTATTCCATGGCGCGCCGGTACGACGAATTCCCCGGCTCTAGCGAAGACACCGGCTCGAGCCTGCGGGGCGCCATGAAAGGCTGGTACAAGCACGGGGCCTGTCGCTTCGACCTGTGGACGACGCTGGACATGCCACCCCCTGCCACGAAGGCCGAGAAAGATTGGTGGCTGGACGCGGCAAGGCGACCCCTGGGCGCCTACTACCGGGTGGATACCCGCTCCGTGACTGACATGCACGTCGCCCTGGCTGAGGTCGGCATCCTCTACGCCAGCACCATCTGCCACGCGGGCTGGCTGTCGGGGTTCGAGGCCAAGGTCCGCAAGGGCGATTACTGGGTGATCCCTCAGGAGAAGGCCTCGCCTGCCGACGGCGGCCACGCCTTCATCATCGTCGGGTATAACAGCCAGGGCTTTATCATCCAGAGCTCCTGGGACACGGAGTGGGGGACGGGCGGGCTCGCCCTGCTCACCTACGAGGACTGGACCGAGAACGCCATGGACTGCTGGGTGGCTCAGTTGGGTGTGGTCACCGAGCAGCAATTGGACATTGCGAGGTCCGCGTCACTCCGGGTGGAGCGAGGCAAGGTACAGATCGCCTCGGACGCCGTCCTGCGTAACCGGGAGCTTTCACCGTTCATCATCGATATGGAGAACAACGGGCAGCTTTCCGGAAGTGGAGCGTTCCGCACCCAGCGGAGCGACGTAGAGGCGCTGGTGAACTTCCACATCGCCGAAGCGCGAAAGCGGTGGAACCTTGGCGCCAACGACCCTACGGATATCGCGATTTATGCCCACGGCGGGCTCACGGATGAGGACACCGCGGCCCAGACTGCCGCCAGGTGGATTCCGACCCTCTACGAGGCGAAGGTCGTCCCGATCTTCCTGATGTGGGAGACGGACCTCTGGTCCACGCTTAAGAACCGGCTCGAGGACCTGGTCATGGGGCTGCCCAAGCCCACGGCGGGCTTGGTAGACCAATTGAAACGCTTCTGGAACCAGCGCTTGGAACGGCTGCTGGCGCCGGCAGGTTCGGCGATCTGGGGCGAGATGAAGCAGAACGCGGGCGCCATCACGACCAACGACGTCAGCGGCGGCAGGATTCTCTATGACTGTGCGACGAGGTCGCCGTGGTTTACAAAGACCCCGGTGCGGCTTCACCTCATCGGCCACTCCGCGGGCTCCATTGTCAACAGCTACGTGGTCGAACGACTTTCGAAATTGGGGTGGACGTTTGAGAGTGTCAACTTCATGGCCCCGGCGGTGACGGTGAAGCTGTTCGAGGAGACCGTCCTGCCGCGGATCAAAGACGGCTCGGTGAAGCACTTTCGGACGTTCCACCTCACCGACACGGCTGAACAGCAGGACACCACCTGCCAGCCCATTCTTGGCTATGGCCGGTCGCTGCTCTATCTCGTCTCGGAATCCTTCGAGTACGGCGTGCGGACGCCGATCCTGGGGATGGAGAAATACTTCGAAGAAGAAATCGCCTCGCTGAAACTGAAGAATGTGAAAGCCTGGTCCGCGCCGACCCGCACCAGCGCCAGCACTACCCACGGCGGCTTCGATGACGATCCGGCGACGATGAAGAACATCATCAGCTTAATCAAGACGAATGTGGTACCGAGCTAGCAGGCAAGGTCCCTGAGGGTCACAGGGGGTCAGATGGGGAGGAGAGCGTGCCCCCGGAGGTTCAGGGCAGAAACTCAATATGGTAGGTAGCCACAGTGGCGCGCTCCACATCAGGGACAATCACGCGGAAGGGTCGCGTGACTCCGAGTTCGAAGTCATCAATGGCGAAGTTGTTGGCCCCGAGATACGTACAGTCGGCATCGAAAAGCTGGACCTTGAAGAGGACGAAGGAGAACCCGAGCTAGCGGATGCGGTAGGTAATGGTGCGCTGTTCGCTGCCCCGCCTGATCAGCACGTTGAGCTCTGAGACGCCGGCATCGGAGGAAAGTTGGCGGTACAGCCTCACCAGGCTCCCCGCGGAATTGACCGGTTGGTCATTCACGGAGAGGATCCGGTCGCCCACCTCGAGGCCAGTCCGCTGTGCGAGCTTCATGTAATCAATCCGAAATCCCTGGTTGTCGAGGGTTCCGGTCCCGAGCGAGTTATTGAGATGCAGACCGACCCCGTCGTTAAACGTCACAACGGGCGTCGCCCCCAGCAAGGTTTCCGAGAGCAACGGCCAGGCTTCACGGCCGAGTTCCCTCAGGTTCCGCTCGGGAATCTCCCAGGTGTCCGGGCCGACCTCCGCGAAGGGGATGCGGTTGACCGTCTCGGCCACCGTCCCGGGCTCTCCGATGCCGCCGCCGCCGGCAAGCGATCCCTTCTGGTCGCGTGGTGATCCGGGTACCGCGATGATGCTGGCCTTCGGCAGGTCTTCACCCGGAGCCGCAGGCCGCTCGAGGACTGCCCTTTGCCCTTGGATATCCACGACGGCGTATTGCTTGTTCGACGCGGGTGCCGCGCCGTACCGGAGCTGGAAACGAAGTGCGGTAAGCCAGGCGCTTCGGACGAAGATCAGCCGACGCTGGCCGGGAAGGCGCGCCCCCTCGGCGATCTGAACGTCGGGCCCGTTCGTGGGCGCGACGCGGAGCGCACGATCCTCGACCGCAACAATCTTGCCGAGGGGCAGGGGACTGTCCCCTTCAAAAATGGGCTCACCTTCTCTGTGGAGGCTGACGAGGCCCGTGGACGCATCGCGGATGAGTGCAAAGCGCGCCGGTTGCGGCAGGCGGACGTCTCCGACCACCTCGACGCGACTCTCCGGCTGCGGCTTCTGGGCTTGGCCGGCTTCAAGGAGGTCCGCCGGGGCCAAGAGGAATGCAAGGCAGCACCAGACGGCAAGCGCCTGCTTCATCACCCTGCGGTGCCGCGGGACCTGCTCTCCGGACGCGGGGATTCCGTGACTCATGATCGAACCCGATATCGTGTAATGACTCGGAAGGCCATCCTCGTTCCGAGACCAAGGCAGGTGACCGGGATCGCCAAGCCGAGAATGGGCGACCACATGAACAGAGACACCCATCCGATCACCGGGATCAACCCGGCCCGGGTGATGGCCCGGAGGACTTCCGAATCTGCTATGCGCCTGGCGAGCGGCGGGCTGGTCCGATAGTACCCAGAGACGAACAGCCGGCCCGGGGCATTGGTCATCAGGTACCGATCCCGGAACTCACGCAGGAGTTGGACCTGCGGAGCCATGGGCGAGCCAAAGGCTGCGACGGCGATGAAGCAGCCACCCCCTCCGCCTCCTCCACCCCCACCTCCGGCGGCGGGGCTCTCCATGAGCTTGGCGATGAACGCGTCGGTGAACCCTGGGCTCGCGAGTGCGGTCTGGAAGGCCCCCGCGGTAGTTGGGAAGGCGGTGGGGGCGGCCGACGCGGTCTCGCCCGTCACATAGGCGTTGTCGGCGAAGTCCACGGCAATACCGTTGCCGACGTCTGCGTTACCCCCTCCAAGGTAGGTGGAGTAGACGAGGGCGGTGCCGGTGGGATTCAGCTTCGTCACGAAGGCGTCCGGAACGCCGCCGCCCCCGAAAACCGGCTGGAACGGGCTGTCAGCGGTGGGGAAGTTAGCCGACACGGTAGAGCCCGTGATGTAGGCGTTGGGGCCAACACTGTCCAGTGCGATGCCCCGGCCAATATCCGCGGCACCACCCCCGAGGTAGGTGGAGTAGACGAGGGCGCTGCCGGTGGGATTGACCTTCGTCACGAAGGCATCGGCGACGAAAGCGGCGTTGGCGAGGGCGGTCTGGAAGGCCCCCACGGTCGTGGGGAAGTTCGCGGAGGGGGTCTCGCCCGTCACGTACGCGTTGTTGGCTGCGTCTACGGCAATTCCGTGGCCTATGTCCGATGCGCTCCCTCCAAGGTAGGTAGAATAGACCAGCGCGGTGCCGGTGGTATTGAGCTTCGTCACAAAGGCGTCGGTG
Source organism: Methylomirabilales bacterium (SeqCode) (assembly GCA_050732295.1). Classification (GTDB taxonomy): domain Bacteria; phylum Methylomirabilota; class Methylomirabilia; order Methylomirabilales; family CSP1-5; genus CSP1-5. The sequence goes on along the minus strand of JBOHQS010000037.1, from coordinate 8,340 downwards.
TTGGTGGACAACGGGTTACCGATGGTGGTCTGGAAGGCCCCTGGGGTGGTGGGGAAAGGCGTGGGCGCAGCCGAAGCGGTACTGCCTGTCACGTAGGCGTTGCCAGCACCATCCACCGCGATGCCGTTGCCAACGTCTGCGTTACCCCCGCCGAGGTAGGTGGAGTACAGGAGCGCGGTGCCGGTGGTATTGAGCTTCGTCACGAAGGCGTCGGTGTTGGTGGACAACGGGTTACCGATGGTGGTCTGGAAGGCCCCTGGGGTGGTGGGGAAAGGCGTGGGCGCAGCCGAAGCGGTACTGCCCGTCACGTAGGCGTTGCCAGCACCATCCACCGCGATGCCGTTGCCAACGTCTGCGTTACCCCCGCCGAGGTAGGTGGAGTACAGGAGCGCGGTGCCGGTGGTATTGAGCTTCGTCACAAAGGCGTCGGTGATAAGGGGGGCGCAACCGCCGCATATGCTATCGAAGGCCCCCATCGTGGTAGGGAAGTCGGCCGACTCTGTGCCGCCTGTCACGTAGGCGTTGCCCGCGCCGTCCACAGCGATACCGCGTCCCACATCCGCAAGGCCGCCGCCGAGGTACGTGGAGTAGACGAGGGCGGTGGCGGTGGGATTCAGCTTCGTCACGAAAGCGTCCGGGTCACCGTTGTTGGGGGCATTGGCGAGGGAGGTTTGGAAGGCCCCCACGGTGGTAGGGAAGTTGCCCGACTCCGTAGACCCCGTCACGTAGGCGTTGCCAGCACCGTCCACGGCAATGCCGCGGCCTATGTCCAAAAAGCTACCGCCGAGGTAGGTGGAGTAGACGAGCACGGGGTCGATGACAAGAGGCTTACTCGGATCATAAGCAGCCACGTGGACGCCGATCCGATTCTTATCGCGGAGGACGTAATGGCCGGTGACGGCCTGCCTCGCTCCGTTGACTTCCTGGTAGATGGCGGGGGTGCGTTGGATCAGGTGGCCGCCAGCGATGTGCAGGATGAGATTGCCTTCGTTGTCAATCTCAAGCCTGTCCACCCCCTCGAAGGCCAGCGTGATGTCATTGGGATCGGCGCCGGGGGCGATGACGAAATCGTATTCCAACTGCCGGGGATTTCCGTAAAAGACGAGGTCGATACCGGGATAGGCCTCGCGGTACCGCACCTTGCCGTAATGCGGGATGTTGGTCCGCCATTTCTTGGGATCGTTCCCGATAAAGTAGTTGCTCTTCCCCGGCAGTTCATCGAGTCCACGCAGCTTTGCGTCAGCGTTGGCGCCAACGAGTTTCATCCGCACCACAGCGCGGTGCGTTGCCGTTGGCGGCTCAGTCCTCAGTCCTGAGCCCTCAGTCCTCAAAGAAAGGACTGCCTCGGTCGGCGTCAAGAACACGGTGTATCCGGGACCGCGGGCCAGGTATTTGACCTGATCGTCAGTCTGGCCCTGGTTGGCCTCAAAACTCAGGGGCAGCTTCCCGTAGGCCTCGCTGATTCGGGTTCTGGTCGCGGGTTCCGGCTTGGCCTGGTTGACGGGGGTGGCCACCAGAGCACTTGGGGCGGCGAATCCGTCCGGGATATCCAGGGGAGCGGCTATACCTCGAGCGGTCAGAAGCCCCGACTGGGCTGCAAGCACCATCACCCCGCAGAGACAAATCCGCAGACGTCTCCAACCTGCTCCGGTTCCTTGATTCATGCCAGCTGCCTCCAGATGTTTGAGTTTGCGTAACGCACTCTCTCTTCGTTCTTCGTAACGACCTCCCGTCTCAGTCCTCATAGCTCAGTCCTCAGTCCTATTCCCTAGTCCTCAGACCTGAGACCCGCTCACCAGTCGCTATACCGATGACCCTTGCCGAGGATGTTCATGAACCCCTCGGCCTCGCTTCGGCTGTGCAGCTCCCGGATCCCGGCGAAGGCGCCGGCCTTGTCCACAATGAAGTCCAACTTCCAGTCGGCCTTGCCGGTCATCGGGTCCGGATAGATGCGCCGGAGGTAGCGGCGGACTTGACGTTGGGTCTTGTCCTGCAGCAGGTCTTCCAACCTGGCCGGGTAGCGACCGTGATCCTGCCGATACCGCGCGATGGCCCTGCGGTACTCCCCGAGGCGGAAGAGCAATTCGGCTTCCTTGTCACGGCGGACCATCGTGGTCCACATCGGGGTCAATGCAGTCGTGGCGATCCCGATCAGGGTGACGGCCAACAGCGCTCCAACATAGGTCATCCCTTGCTGACTTGACGACCGACGACCGATGACCGACGACATATCCGTTTCCCTTTGTTCATGGTTCATAGTTCAGGGTTCATGGTCGAACCGCACGTCCCAAGTCCTGGACTCGAAACTCTGAACTCTCAACCCTGAACCCTGAACCGTCCGCTACCAGGCATTGTACTGGGTGCCGTCCATCGCAAGCTGGTCACTGCCGCTCTTGACATCGAAGATCCCCACCTCCACCCCGTGCTCGTCCGTGTCAGGCACCAGGACCCACGTAATCTCGGACCCGGTGATCGGATCTTTCGGGATCTTGCGGAGGTACCGTTTTTCCACTAACACTTCGAGCGTCGGAGGGTACGCACCCTGGTCGGCATAATGTTGGTCAATCACGTCCCGCAGGACGAACAGGTTCTCCCGTAACGCGGCCTCTCGCGCCCGATGAACCGAGGTGGTAAAGCTCGGGGTGGCCAGCGTGACGAGGATCCCGATGACCACGAGCACGATCATGACTTCGACAAACGTAAATCCCCTCGTGCCGAGTCTTCCAGGACTGAGGACTGAGGACTGAGCCATGAGGACCGAGCGCTGAGGGATGAGGACTGAGCGATGCGGACTGAGGGTTGAGGACGGAGTGAATACTCGAAGAGCTCTATCGAGGTTTCCCACGATTCGCATTTCGCTGCCGCTCCACGGAGGCACGAAGGCCGCCGATGATTCTGGCTACTTCTCTTGCCAGCCCGAACAGGTTCTCGGAGGTAGACTTGTCGATATACCCAACGTCACAGGCTACATAGAGAAGCGATCGAACTTCCGCACAAGAGGCTTTGGCGGTCGAGAGGAACTGGTGAAACTCCGCCCGGCCTCCTCGCTCGAATCCCTCTGCGACGTTCGACATAATTGAAGCCGCTGCCCGTTGAATCTGCCCAGCGAGCCCGAAATCTTTGCCGAAGGCACCCTGTCTGCTGATTTCATAGACGGCCCGAGTTAAATCCCTTGCCTTCTGCCAAGCAATCAAGTCCTCAAATCGTTCTATCCTGCTCATCTCTCACTACTCAGTCCTCAGTCCTCATCCCTCAGCACTCAAGCCCCATCCCTCGATGCTCCGTCCTCAGTCCTTCAGGCTCGTGCCTCAGTCCTCAGCGCTCAGTCCTCAGTCCTGTCTTACCAGGTATCATACCGGCTCCCGTCCATGGCAATCGCGGTGCTCGCCGAGCGGACGTCATAGATGTCGCGGCGATCGGTGAGCGTGGTATCCAGGCTGTCTGAATACGAGCGGCTCACCCACCGGCCTTCGGTGCTCATCGGATCCTTGGGGATGCGGCGAAGGGTCTTGGTCTCCACCAGCTCCTCGAGCGTCAGGGGATAGCCGGACCGATCACTGCTCACCCGCGTCTTGAAGATCTCCTTGGCGTCCCGTGCATGCTGTCTGGCCTTGTCGTACTCCGTCTTGAACCGGTCGATCCCCTCCCGGATCTCGCGAAGGCCGCGCCGAAGTTCGATCTCCTTGGTCCGCTTGACCGTCACCTCGACGAGGGGCATGGCCACCGAGGCCAGCACGCCAAGAACCGTCAGGGTGATCAGAAGCTCCACCAGGGTGAAGCCATGCATATCGAACCTGCTTTCGTGTCTCACATCCGTACGCATCTGTCGATGTCAATACGGCTGCCCAATTCCGGGGCGAGCCGGAGAAGGGGGTGGTGGTGGCGGCGGGGCTGGAGCCGACACCGGAGCGAGAGGCCCGCCTTCGAAGCTCTGGCCGGTCCCGGCCGAGAAGGTGGCCACCTCAGGGCGCGGCGGCTCGACCCTCTTCACCAGGCGGAGGGTGAGAGAGATGATGACGTCCCGGCGGACCTTCTCGTCCCGCTCATCTCGGAAGAGGCGTCCGACAACAGGCAGATCCCCGAGAAAGGGGGAGTACTTGGCCGTCTTGCGGGCCTCATCCTGGATAAGCCCTCCCAGCAGCCGACTTTCGCCATCCTTGAGCATGATGAAGGTATTGAGACTGCGCCTGTTGACAGCCGGGGTAAACGCATCCCCCCCCACCGGTTCCCCGAGCTGCGAGATCTCGAAGTTGAGCTCGATCGTGACCTCGTTGTTCAGGTGAATGATGGGGGTAAAGGTGAGTTTCAAGCCTACATCCCTGTACTCCACGAGGGTCTGGGTCGTGGTGACCGCTCCTACTCCCGCGGGCGGGACCCCGGGCTGTGGGGTGACACCCGGGGCGCTAGTAATCTGCGAGACCTGGAACGGTCGCTGTTCCGCGATGGTGATGCTGCCCTTTTGCCGATCGAGGACGCGGAGGGTGGGATTCGCCAACAGCTTGGCCTCGCTGTCGGTCTTGACCAGGTTGAGAAAGATCACGGGGTTGGTGAAGAGAAGGTCCGAGAAGGCGCTGGCCCCAGCCAGCGCCTGAGCCGTCACGAAGCCAGCGCCGAGGGCCGTGGCAGTCGGAATGGCGAGGAAAGCCGCCTGGTACTGATCAGTGAAAGTGATTCCGAGGTCCCGGAGCTTCGTGCGGTCCACCTCCAGGATCTCCAGATCGATCTCCACCTCGCCGACCCCGCGGTCGTTTAGGTGCAGTAGCCGTTCGGCCAGCGCGATCTTCTCGGGAGTGTCCCGGACGACGATGGCGTTGAGCTTCTCATAGACGAAGATCTGGCGGCTGTTCAGGATAGTCCGAAGGAGGTTGATGGCGACCTTGGCGTCCGCGTTGCTCAAGTAAAAGGTCCGGATTTGGAGGTCGTCGTACTGCTGATGCTTGGCCGGGGTGTCCGGGATCACGATGAGGGAGTTGTCATTCACCTGCTTGGCGAACAGGCGGTTGGTGCTGAGCATGAGGGCGAAGGCCTGGCGGAGGGGGAGATCCTTGATGTAGCTGGTGACCCGTTGCGCCCGCACCCCCTCGTCGAGCAGGATATTGACATTGGCGAGCTTCGAGATGATCTCGAGGACCTCCTTGATGTCGGTCTCCTTGAAGCGGAGGGTGACCGGCTTGGTCGAAAGCAGGCTCATCGCTCGCTCGGTCGCGGCCAGCTCGCCCGCCCGGCTTGCCGCCTCCGCGGCCACCTGTAACTGGGTGGTCAGTTCCTGGTGCACCTCCTGGATCTCGGCGTTTTCGGGATCGAGGTTCTTGGCTTCTCCGAGTAGTTGTGCGGCTTCTCGCACCTTTTCCTTCTCCAAGAGTTGCTTTCCCTTTGCGAGAAGTTCCTTGGCCCTTCGTTTGGTCGTGACCCGCTCTATCCCTTGCCGGGCGCGCGACTCTTCGGTGTTGTAGTTGAGCGCCTGCCGGTACTCCACCAGGGCCGCGTCGGTCCGGCCCGCCTCCTCGAGTTCGACCCCTCGCTCGGCGTGCATCGCCGCCGCGGCCCGGAGCGCCTGAACCAGCTTGATGCGGGCCTCGATGGACCGGGGCTCCTCGCTCAGTCGCTCCATGTAAAACTTGACCGCCTCGTCGTAGCTGCCGGCCTGCATGAGATCCTCACCCGTGGAGAGGGAGGTGGTGGCACAGCCGGCAAGGGGCAGGAGCATGCCCAGGATCAGGACGCATAGTGCTGTTCGGAGTCTCATCATGGCTGGTTCCCTCGCTGTGTCGTCGTGCTTGGCGGGGGGACTTCCGGCCCTGTCAATCCCAGCCGGATCTCTTTCTTTCCGTCAAGGGAGGTAACAAGGATGCCATCTTCCTTGACCTCCTTGACCCGTAACTGGCTGCCAATGACCTCTGTCTCCGGGACCACCAGGAGCTCGCCGCCGTAGGCCACAAAGGCCATCATCTTGCCCTCGGCTGTGGCGAACCCGAGGAACCGGAGCCGTTTCGCCTCCTCGAGGAAGGGGTCGGGAGGTGGAGGTGCAGAAGGTGCAGAAAGTGCAGAGGGTGCAGTGAGTGCAGAAGGTACAGGGGGAGAAGGCTCGATCGATGCGAAGATGTTGCGAGACTCGGGTTCGTAGGGGGGTCTCATCCGCTCGATCCGCGCCAGCTTCAATCGAGGCATTTCCATGCGCTCCTTCGTTTGCCTGCGAGGGGCCGCACGTGGCCCCTCTCTCTGGGTCGAGGTGGCCGGGAGCACGGCCGCCCCCTGGGTCGGCCGGCCGGTCTCACCCCGGTGCCGCTGCACGAAAATGAGGGCGATCCAGAAAACCACGAGGCAGGACAACACGATGAGTTTTCTCTTATCCGTCGGCATGGTTCTTCTCCTCTTGGCGGTCTTCGCCTGCTGACCTGTCGCTGTCTGCCTCGCAGAAGGTACGGAAGATAAAGAACGTACAGAAGATGTAGAGGGTGCAGAAAGTACAGAAGGTGCAGCAGGCCCCTCGACAGGCTCAGGGCGGGGTGCAGGCCTCCGCCTCTTCTCCCGTCTCCGGAGGGCGATACAGAACGCCCCGAGGCACACCAATAAAATGAGCCCTTTTCTATCTCTCGACAAGGGGCCGGTTCTCCTTCACATGTTCTTCCTCTACCTGTCTGCTGATACGCTGTTCAGCCAAGAAGTACGCTGCCATCTCGAGTCGCAGATTGAGTCGGTCACTCCCGCGCTGACTGGTCAGGGCGACTCTCTCGATCATCATGGGGTCTTGGAGTCCCTCGACCTCGTACAAGAATCGGCGGATGGCGCCATAGCGCCCCCCCACCTCCATCTGGACGCTGAGCTTGACCAGCTCTTCCTCTGAAACGTCTCCGGGCTGGTACTTGACGGACGGCACGTGGAGCTGAAGGCGCCGGGCCTGATCGGTGACCCGTCGGATCATGGCGGGGATGGCCCCCTGGGGTGGGATCCGGCTGCGCCACTGTTCCATTCCCTTCAGCAGGGAGGCCAGAAGCTCTTGCTCACGCTGCTCCCGGCGCAACGATCCCATGCGGGCGTGGAGATCATGCAAGGCGGCGGCATGGACGCGCAGGGCCTGGCGGGCGGGGACGATGGCCAGGCCGAAAAAGGCCAGGTTCAGCGCAAGCAAGGCGCCGGCGAGATAGGGCAATCGAGGTTTCATGCTGCGTCCCCTCGATACTTGAGCGAGATGGTGAATTGCAGGCCGGCGTTCCCCTTCTCCTCCGCGTGATTGAGCAGGTACACCTGGTGAAATGCCTCCTGTCCCTTCAGGCGCTCGATGCAGCGCAAGAGATCCTCCATGCTCTTGGCATTTCCCAAGAAGGTCACGGCCTCTCCCCCAAGGTCTGGACGGATCTCGCTCAGCGTGACGTTCGGCGGGATGGCGCGTTCAAGTTCAAAGAGGAGGCGGCTGAAGGAGTAGTTCGCCCCGTGAATGATCCGGTTGTACAGGGCAATCCGCGAGCCGAAGTGCTCCAGCTCCTTGGGGGAGAGGCGTTGGGGCAGGCTGGCCAGATTGCGTTCCCTTTCCTGAACCAACTCCTGTTGCTGTCGAAGGTGCTCTTCCGAGGAGCGGAGGTCGGCCTGGGATAGGGTGTAGAGGAGGGCGTTGCCCAGCCCGAGGAGCAGATTGAGACAGAGCCCTCCCACGGCCAGTTGATGCAGGCGGCGTCGTTTGCGGATCGCGGGAGAGGCCAGGTTCAACGTGATATCCATCGTGGTCTCCAGGGCTGGCGAAACAAGGCCGCCCCCGCGGGGGCCAACAGTTCCCCGCGGAGCCCATTCCGGCGTTCAGGCATCGTGTGGACCGGAAGTTCAACGGCTCCCCGCAAGGACTCCGCCAGGGCGTCCTCCCCCTCTCCCATCAGCACAAGGCGGTCAGGCTCCCCGGCCCCCATCTCGTCCCGGAGATACCGGATAGTCGTGTGAAGCTCCCGAAGCAGCCTCTCCGTCCTGTGTTGCTGGTCTGCTGTAGGTTCGTGTCCATCCCATGGCAGAACCCGCCACAGCCTCGGGATGTGCTCGTTGACGTACACGAACAGGAGGCTGGAAGGCCCGGCGGCCAGCAGGAGGCGCTTGCCGCCGATGCCGGCGGTCTTCTGCAGCCGATACAGGGCGACGCCTCGCGTAATGATCCGAGTTGGCTCGAGACCCACGCTGGCGACTAGGGCCTCGTACTGGGCAATCACCGCCTCACGGGTCAAGAGATACAAGAGGCGGGTTCCGCTGCCCTGTCCCGGCAAGGGCTGGTAGTCGATGCGGGACTCGTGGATGGGAAAGGGGATGCGGTCCTTGAGGCGCCAGCAGAGAAGCTGGCGCGTCTCTGACGGGGTTCCGCTG
>JBOHQS010000036.1:0-16586 GCA_050732295.1 Methylomirabilales bacterium (SeqCode) | reverse complement strand
CGACTGAAGGACCTCACGGCCAATGGCCCGCTCCCGGACCCGATTCAGAAAGTCCTTCGCCACGCCGTAGTGGACATCCGCCTCGAGCAGGGCGAGACGGATCTCCCGCAGCGCGGTGTTAATCTCCTCTTCGGTGAGCTTCCCGTGGCCGCGAAGCCTCTTGAATATTGCCTGCAGCCGATCGGTCAAGCGCTGAAACATTGGTGCGCCCTATGGGAGAGGCCCAACATAGAGCTCTAAACTATATGATGGTATTTCCTGCGTCAACAAGCAATTTCCTCGAGAGTGTCGCTCAACCGGCCAGGAGGAGGATGACGTCCATGACGTTGGTCAGGGTTGGGCCGGTCTTGATCAGATCGCCGAGTCCTTCGAAGAAGTGATAGGCATCGTTCTCCTCGAGGGCGCGCAGGGGATCGAGCCCGATCTCTTTCGCTCGAGTCCAGGTGTCACCATCCGCGACTGCCCCCGCCGCGTCGGTCGGTCCGTCGGTCCCATCGGTCCCGGCGCTCCAGATGACCAGGTCCCGTCCGCCGGCGATGGCGATGGCACCCGCCAGCACGAGCTCTTGACTGCGGCCCCCCTTTCCTTTCCCGCGCACCGTCACCGTCGTCTCTCCGCCGAGGAGGAGACAGGTGGGCGGTGACAGGGGGTGACCGGACCGGCGCATCTCCAGCAGCAGGGCGGCCAGCACCTTGGCCACCTCCCGACTCTCCCCTTTGAGCGCCGTCGTCAGAAGGAGGGCCTGAAATCCCAGTCGCGCCGCCCGATCGCGGGCCGCCAAGAGGGACTGGAGATTGTTCCCGACGATGCAATGATGGGCGGTCGCGAAGCATGGGTCGCCGGCCTTGGGCGTCTCCGGAATCTCGCCGCGCGCGCCCCGCTCGAGATGCCGGAGAATGCTCACCGGGATCCGGTCCTCGAGGCGGTACCGGCGAAGGACCTCCAACGCCTCCCCATAGGTCGTCGTGTCCGGGACGGTCGGGCCGGAGGCAATCGCATCGAGCGGATCCCCGATCACATCGGAGAGAATCAGGGTGAGGGAGCGGGCCGGGAAGAGCGCCCTCGCCATTTGCCCACCCTTGATCCGCGAGCAATGTTTCCTGACGGCATTGATCTCTTCAATGGTCGCACCGCAGGCGAGCAGCGCGCGGGTCATCGCCTGCTTCTCTGCCAGGGTCGTCCCGTGGACCGGGGCAGGAAGCAGGGCCGAGCCGCCGCCCGAGATGAGAACGATCACCAGGTCCTCCGGGCGGGTCTCGGTGAGCAGCCCGCGGATCGCCGAGGTCCCCTCCACCCCGCGCGTATCGGGGACGGGATGGCCCGCCTGGACGACCCGGATGCGCCGCAGGGGAAGGGCGGTCCCATCCTTCACCACCACCACCCCGTCGCGGATCCGATCCCCGAGGACCTCCTCCACGGCGGCCGCCATCGCGGCACAGGCCTTCCCCGCGCCGACGACATACACCCTTCCCCGGTCGAGATCGTACACCGCTCCATCCGCCAGCAGCTTCTCCCCTTCCCGACGGACATAGCGATGAATCGCAATCCGGGGGTTGGCCGCATCAAGTGCTGCCTGAAAAATCTCCCCGGCCGCCTTCCTGAGCTCTCCCGTCCCCCTTGGGCCGGACATCATTTCTCCTCCGACAATGGTACCGACTCGACCCGCGTGTAGACGGCCCCTGCCGGGTGCAGCTCACTCCGCATGAGGTCCACACACCGGACGTCCATCTGTCCCACCTGCCCGATCTCCGTACCTTGGAGAACTGTGAGCAACGCATCGAGCCGCCCAACATCCCTGACGCGACCCAAGGTGAGATGGGGCTGAAAAAGCCGCGCCTCCCGAGCGAAGCCGAGGGGAAGGAGGATCTCGTCGATTCGCCCCTGGAGCGTCCTCATCTCATCGACCCCCTGCTCCACCCCGACCCAAACCACCCGAGGCCTTCCCCTCGGCGGAAAGACCCCCAGACCGGCGAGCGACAGGATGAAGCGTATACCCGCCACAGACGACCGAAAGGTTTCCTGGAGGGCGGGCAGGCGAGCCTCAGGGACTTCTCCCAGGAACTTGAGGGTGAAATGGAGGTTTGCTGGCTTGACCCAGCTCACCGGCGCCGCCGTCGTCTTGAGCTTTGCCTGGACCGCTGCCAGGGGAGCCCGCAGGGCGGGGTCCACGTTGATGGCGATAAACAGTCTCATGACGGCTGCATGCGAAGCGGCGCCGACCGTCTTACCCCTTTACAGTGGCCTTGAGCAGGGAGCGGCGCAGCGCCTCCAGGGCCATCTGCGAGCCCCAAAGCTTGTTCTCCTCCCGGGCGAACCGGAACCGATGCTCAGACCACTCCTCTCCCTGCAGGTCGGCAAGGGCAATGTACGTGAGCCCCACCGGCTTGGCTTCGGTGCCGCCCCCTGGACCCGCAATCCCGGTCACCGCCACGCCGAGATCGGTCCCGGCGAGGCGCCGAACCCCGGCCGCCATGGCGCACGCCACCTCTGGACTCACCGCCCCGTGGCGCGCGATGAGAGAGGAGGGCACCTGGAGCAGCTCCTCCTTGGCGCGGTTGCTATATGCGACGATCCCCCGCTCGAAATACTCGGAGCTTCCGGGGACGTTGGTGATCCGATGGACGATGAGACCGCCGGTGCAGGACTCGGCCACCGCCACGGTTTTCCCCTGGAGGCGGAGTAGGCGTCCCACCACCTCCTCCAGTCGCTCGTCATCGACCCCAAAGACCGCATCGCCCAACCGGTCCCGAAGTTTGTGCTCCCATGCGTCGAGCTGCGACACGACCCCCCTGGCCGTTCCGGATACCGTAACCCGCACATGGACTTCCCCCGGACGCGCGAGAAGGCCGACGGTCCCAGGGTCGGCGCGGAGCAGATCGATGATCCGCTCTTCCACTTGCGATTCAAAGAGCCCACAGACCTTGATGGTCCGCGTGCGAATCCGGCGGCCGCGCCCCGTCCCCTTCAGAAGGATCGGCAAGACCTGCTCGGTGAAGAGTGGCCGCACCTCGCGCGGCGGGCCGGGTAGGACGACGAGGAGGCGGTCGCCCCCGTGCCACACCAGGCCCGGGGCCGTCCCATGCCGGTTCGGCAAGACGAGGGCGCCCTCTGGGACCAGGGCCTGACGCCTGGCGGATTCCGGCATCGCGACCCGTCGGCGGGCGAATCGTTCCTCAATCCGTTTCAGGGTCTCCCCGTGGAGGATCAGGGGCCGGCCGGTGACATCCGCCAACGCATCCAGGGTGCGATCGTCCTCGGTCGGGCCGAGTCCGCCAGTCGCCACGACGACGGCCGCGCGATCGAGAGCCTGTCGCAACACCTCACGGATCCGCTGCCTGTCGTCCCCGACCGTCGTCCGATACACGACCTCGATGCCGATCCCGTGGAGTGCCTCCGCGAGAAAGCGACCATTGGTGTCCTCAAGCGCCCCTTGGAGGAGCTCGGTCCCGATGCCGACAATCTCTGCATGCCTGGCCTTCATGAGAAGAGCAGCCACACCTGGACAACGAGGTTGGCATAGATGCCGGCCACCAGATCATCGGCGACGATCCCCAGCCCTCCCGAAAGACACTCCGCCTGCCGAGCGGGGAAGGGCTTGGTGATATCGAAGAGGCGAAAGAGGACGAAGGCCGCGATGCGCTCCAGCAGCCGGGATGGGAGCAACATTGTCGCCACGGCGATGCCAACCACCTCGTCGATAATGATGGCCGGGGGATCCTGCGCTCCCATGATCCGCGCCGCCCGACCGGCAATCACGATCCCGGCCCCGATGAGGAAAACGGTCGCCAGGGCCTGGGCTACCCCGGCGCCTAAGGGCCAGAGAAGCACCAGCCCGAGGAGGCTCCCGAGCGTCCCCGGGGCCCGAGACAGGGTGCCCACGTAGCCCCCGGTCGCGATCGCCACCACGAACGTGTGGGAAATGGGATGGGTGCTCACGGTGTGAGAGTAGACCCAGGGGCCTAGCCTGTCAACGGTGTCACGGGGAATGGGGCGGGCCGAGGCACACCTGGTTCCGCCCGGCCGCCTTGGCTTGATAGAGGGCTCGATCCGCCTCCCGGACCAGGTCTTCTACCTTGGACATCGTCGGCGTGAGGCCAGCCGCCCCGGCACTGACCGTGAGATGACCTTCAGGCCACGGCTGTTCCACGGCCGCCGTGCGTATGCGCTCGGCTTGCACCGCGGCCTGGCTGAGGTCGGTCTCCGGCAGGATGATGGCAAACTCCTCTCCGCCGTAGCGTGCAGCCGAATCCACCCGGCGGGAATTCTTGCGGAGGATCTGGGCCAAGCAGCGCAAGGCCTCATCGCCCGCCAGATGCCCGTAGCGGTCATTGTACTGCTTGAAGTGATCGATATCGATCATGATCAGGGAAAGGGCGCGACCGTACCGACGAGCCCGCTTCATCTCTGCATCGAGGAGGTGATAGAAGTAGCGGTGATTGTAGAGTCCCGTCAAGGCATCGGTGTTGGCAAGCCGCCGCGTCTCCGCAAACAGGCGAGCGTTCTCGATGGCAATGGCCGCCTGGTTGGCGAAAGAGGCGAGGAGGTGGAGATCCTCTTCGGCGACCCGGCGGGGTTCATTGTAGTGCACCCACATGACCCCGCGGACCCGCTCCCGCACCTGCAGGGGGAGACAGACCGCCGCCTGCCGCCCCAACGCCAGCAGTCGGGGATTCACCGTGCCAGCCGGGACCAACCCGAAATCGGGAAGGACGACGGGCCGACCGGTCTCCCAGACTTGGCGCGAGACGCCCGACTTCCGCACCTCGATCTCCCCCACCTCCCAGTCGACCACGTGAGTCACTTCGCCCCACTCGTCGAACAGGATGATCGTGCTGGAGGCAGCATCGGTCGACGCCGCCGCGCCCCGAGCAATCTTCTGCAGCGTCTCGTCCAGGTCCAGGGACCCGCTGACCTGCGTGGCGGCCTCGTACAGCTCCGCCACCGTCGACGCATACCGCTGGATCTGCTGGTACGCCCTGGCGTTGGCGACGGCGATGGCCGCCTGGCTGGCCAGGGCACTGATCAACGCCCGCTCATCCGGGCTGAAGAGACGACGCTGGCGCGTGAAGATGGCGAGGACCCCCAGGACACGACCCTCGCTCAACAGGGGAATGCCTGCGAAGGAGATGATGCCCGCCTGGTCCAAGAAGCGCCTGCTCGGCCAACGCGATTCCTGCCTCACATCGGCGATGTACTGGGGCTCTCCCCGCTCGATGATCCTTCCGACGATTCCACTGGTGTACGGGATCCGGTCCCCCATCAATCCGGCAAACTCCTGCAGGCCGTGACTGGCCTCCACCTTGAACTCGCCTGCCTCCTCGTCTGCCACCAACAGCCAGACACCGGAAACCTCAAGAAACTCCGCTGCCGCCTTCACCGCGAAGTCGTAGACCTCCTGGAGGTCCAGGGAGGCGGTCATCAGCTTCGTCAGATGGATGAGGGCTTGCAGTTTATTGGCCCGCTCCTGGATCTCCTGAAAGAGGGTGCTCTTCTCAATGGTGAGGGCCGCCTGGTTCGCCAAGGTTTGGCAGAACTCGATCTCGTCGCGCGTGAAGGTCCGCACCGGCCCCCGACTACTCAGGCTCACCACCCCGATGCTCTCATTCTGCCTGAGGAGCGGGACGACCAGCATCGAACGGATGGGGACAGAGAGGAGGAGGTCACGGATATCGGAAAGCACAGGTTCCGCGGCCACGTCGGGGACGACGAGAGGCTGCCGCGTCTCGAGGACCCGGCGGATCTCCGGGTACCGGTCCAAGGACAAGTTGATCCCTTGAACCCAGGGATTTTCTTTCGACTGGTCATACCCGGCGATCAGCTGGGCTGTCATCTCTCCCGGTGCCGCGAGGGTGATGGCGCACCGGTCCACCTGTATCGTTTCAAGGAACCGCTTGATGATGCCCCACATGCCCTGATCTCTCACCGGGGCAGTGACCGCCGGGGGCCTCATCGGGGAAAGGCCTTGGGTCTGGCTCAGCTGCCGCCTCAGGCTGGTATAGAGCGCAGCGTTGGTCAATGCCCTGGTGAGATGGTGGCCCACGGCGGTGAAGAGTCGCACCGCGGCCTCGTCGAATCGGGTGGGGAGGCGACTGAAGACCCCCAAGACCCCCGCGATCCGCACGGTGCCCGGGAGAGGAATGATCAGAAAGGAGCCGGCCCCCGTCGGGATGGGTATCGCGGTGATCTCGGGGGCGTGTGAGACATCGGGGTAGTAGCGGGGGACACCCTCCTGGAGGACCTCCGCCTCGACAGCGGTCGGCGTCGCACCCCGGCCGGCGGCTGCCTCGTCTCCGACAATCTTCATCCCCCCTTCTTCCAGATCTTTCAGGAGGACATAGGCGGAGCGCACCTCCTCCAATTCTGCGATCTTCTCCAGGGCCGCCCGGAGCACCTCCTCCTGGTTCAATGAGCGCCCGACGGCCTCGGCAACGGCGTTCAAGAGGCTCAGCTCCCGGATACTGGGCCCGTCCGCACGTTTCCCCTTCTCGTGCGAGACGTCCAGGGGTCTTCTGGATTTCCCGTGCTGCTCCATACCTCTCAGGGACTCACTCCATAGATGAATTGGTGTTTCTGATCCGCCTCGTCGAGGACCAGCCGCATCTGTCGATCGGACTCCCTTAGTATATCCCTCATCCCCACGTCATCGAGCCCTATGGGCAAAGCACTGCAGACCTTGTTTGGCGGTTTGCAAAGACCATGCCCAGATACCAACGGACAGGTGTTTCCCTCGTTCTGCGTATCACCCCTCTGGCAAAGCCTCAGCGGGGAAACAGCTCCTCTGCCCGGAGAATCTTGACCCCGGGTGGCGGGACAAAGGAGAAGAGATCGGCCGGGAGGTCGCTCTTCACCTCGAGATGAGAGAAGCGCATGACCGTCCGATTATTATAGGGATCCTGGATGGTCAGGGACCGAATGTACAGGGTGGCCTCATCGACCTCCATCTCCATCTGGCTGAGGTGCGGATCGGGGCGGCGCGGGATCAGAACCAGGCGGTAGGCATCCCCATGAAGACTGACCTGGCGCAGCACGAACTGGTCGGTCAATCGCCCTGCCCCCACCAGGAAGTCAAAGGGGATGGAGCTCACCGCTGTTTTCAGATCCTGAACAATGACTTGCCGATCCGTGGGGGTGTAGGCCCACAGGGTGCTCCCGTTGGTCACCAGCAGGCGCCGCTCGGGCCGTTCATATTCCCAACGCATCATCCCGGGACGTTTGAGGTAGAAGGCCCCCCGGGCTTCCTCCACCTGCCCCATCGCCAATTCGACCCGTTGCGAAAACTGGCCCCTGAGCGCCCTGGTCCCATCATAAAAACCCTGAATCCGCTCGACCACCCCCTGCTCCTGAGGGGTCAATCCAACGGCCAAGAGACTCAAGGCCAGAAACCATCGACCACTCTTCACGACGCTCGCCACCGACGGGGGTCACCGTCTTCACACCCCGGACGACCACGGCCTGAGGACCACCCGGTGTCCTCTCGCATCGGGATGGCTGACGATCCCTTCGCGTTCCATGCGGTCAATCATGCGGCCCGCCCTGTTAAAGCCAATCCGGAGTCGCCTCTGAAGTAGCGAGATCGACGGCTGTCCTGTCTGGCGCACAATCCGTTCGGCCTCGCGATAGAGGGTTTCGTCTCCGTCAGCGATCTCCCCGCCGTCGCTCTGCGTGTCCTCAGCGACCTGGAGCGCCCATGGAAAAGGTTCGAAGGCATTCTTCGCCTTCAACGATTCGACCACACGGGCGATCTCCTGATCCGACACGTAGCACCCGTGAATCCGGGTCGGCTTGGAACTCACCGGAGGCAGGAAGAGCATGTCACCGCCGCCCAGCAACTGCTCCGCGCCGTTCGTGTCCAGGATCGTGCGCGAATCGACCTTCGAGGAGACCTGAAAGGAAATTCTGGCGGGGAAATTGGCCTTGATGACGCCCGTGATCACGTCCACGGACGGCCGCTGGGTCGCCACCACGAGATGGATCCCCACCGCCCGCGCCATCTGGGCCAAGCGGGCGATACTATTTTCCACCAACGACGATTCCGAGAAGATCAGATCCGCGAGCTCATCGATGACCACCACCAGATGCGCGAGGCGGGGCCTCTCCACAGACCGCGCCGTGTTGTAGGCCTCAAGCGAGCGCGCCCCGACCTCCGCGAAGAGTTTGTACCGCCCCTCCATATGCTTCACGACCATCTGCAGACATTTGGCGGCCTGCCGGGCGTCCGTGATGACCTGCCACGCCTTGTCCCTTCCGTTCGTCTCGGCCACTAACGGATCGTCGACCAGATGGGGAATATTGTTGTAGACGGAGAGTTCGACCCGTTTGGGATCGATGAGCAGCAGCCGCATCGCCTCCGGCACGGAACGGTAGAGGAGACCGAGAACGATGCTGTGGATACAAACACTCTTGCCGCTGCCGGTGGCTCCCGCAATCAGCAGATGCGGCATCTGCTGGAGATCCGCCACATAGGGATCACCGGCGGTGTCTTTGCCCAGGGCGATCGGCAGCGGGGACCGACATTTTTCAAACGCCTCGGAGGCGAGGACATCCCTGAGGGGGACGACCGCGCGATGCTTGTTGGGAATCTCCACCCCGACCGCAGCCTTGCCGGGGACCGGAGCGACGATGCGAACGCTCAAGGCCTTGAGGCTGAGCGCCAGGTCATCCGCCAAACTCACGATCCGGTTGACCTTGATCCCGGGCGCGGGTTCAATCTCGTAGCGGGTGATCACCGGTCCCGATTGGGTCTCGCTCACCCGCCCTTCCACCCCAAAATCGTGCAGGGTCTTCTCGAGGATTTTCTTGTTCTCCTCCCGCTCGTGATCCAACGGTCGGGAAGAGGGCGGGCCTGAGGCGTCGAGCAGGGAGAGGGGGGGCAGCTCGTGTTCCCCCGGCTCCCGAGCGATCCGCCGCGTCGTCCCCAGTGCGTCGCCAGCAGCGTCTTGGGGGGTCTCCGGCGGGGCAATCCGGGGCGGGCGCTCGCGGCGTGGTCTTTCACGCCGGCCGACCTGCCCCTCCGGCAAGGGTGCGGTCGGGATCGCTCTCCGGGCAGACTGGAAAAGCCCGGCGAGGCCCGAACCCAGCCACGCCACGATCTCCCGGAGAGAGCGGATGAGCCCGACAAAGGAGCCCTGCGAGATCAGGATCACACACAGGAGTATCCCGGTCAGGGTTGCCAGGTACAGACCGAAGGGACCCAGGGCGGGACGGAGCACGTGGAAGAGGAGCGCGCCCAGGAACCCCCCGGGCTGCCCCCCCTGAAACGAGGCGACGATGCCCTGGTGCTGCAGCAGGCTGAACAGGAGGCAGGTGGAGATGAGGAGACAGAAGAAGCCGACGACCTCGACGGCCCGCGGCTCCCGGTTCCCCCCAACGATGAGGGCAAAGCCAAGCCAGAAGAGGGCCGGTGGGAACAGGAACGCGGCAACCCCCACGATCCCCAGGAGATCTCCGGCCACGTGGGCCCCCACCAAACCCCCGAAGTTGCGCGGGGCCTCCTCCCGGGAGACATAGTGGAAAAAGGAGGGATCGTGCGGACTGAAGGAGACCAGGCTGACCAACAACAGGAGGGCAGAGGCCGTCACGAGAAGGCCTGTGACCTCTCTCGCCTTCGGATGGCGAAAGATCGTGGACAAGACCGCGGCGAGCCTCATCATCCCTCGTGCACGGTTCACCCGTGACCGCCTCCCCACACAGTCATCGCCATAAGCCTAGCACAACTGCGCGGGCCCCTCCAAGAACGGCCCATTAGGCACCAGGATTCCCCTCCATCTCGACGATGACCGGTAGGATCATGGGTCGGCGATCAAAGGTCTTCTGAATGAACCTTCTGAGCGCCACCTTCACGTTCTCCTTCAGCAGGGCCACGTCCCCCCGTTCCTCCTCCGGACCGCCTGTCAGCACCTCGGTTACCACCCGTCTAGCCGCGTCAAAGAGGGCGTCCTGATCCTGGAGATGCACGAAGCCTCGAGCAATGATCTCCGGACCGGCCACCACGGCCCGCGTTTCCCGATGCAGCCCCACCACGACCACCACCATCCCATCCCTCGCCAGATGCTGTCGCTCCCGTAGAACGGCATCTCCCACATCGCCGACGCCCTTCCCATCCACAAACACTCGACCTCCGGCGACCTTGCCAACGATCCCCCCCTTGTCGGGAGTAAATTCGAGGATATCCCCGTTCTCGGCCAGATAGATGTGCTCCGGGTCAATCCCTACTGTCGCGGCGAGGCGCGCATGGTGGTGGCGATGCCGGTACTCGCCGTGGATCGGGACGAAGAACTTTGGGCGGGTGAGGTTCAGCATCAACTTGAGCTCCTCCTGACACGGGTGACCCGACACATGAACGGGGGCAAGCTCCTCCGTGACCACCTCTGCCCCCCGCCTGAGGAGCTGGTTGATGGTCCGCGCAATCGATCGCTCGTTTCCCGGGATCACCCTGGCGGAGAAGACCACCGTGTCTCCGGGGGTGATTTCAATCTGCTTATGCTCCCCCGCCGCGATGCGTGCAATGGCGGAGAGGGGCTCGCCCTGGGACCCGGTCGCGATGATCACCGTCTCGGCCGGGGACAGGTGTCTGAGCTCGTCCAGCCGCACCAGGACGCCGGGCGGGATCTTCAAATACCCCATATCGGCCGCAATCCGGGTGTTGGCGATCATGCTCTTGCCGTGGACGGCCACCTTTCTCCCCATCCCGGCGGCAACGTCCAGGACCTGCTGGATGCGATGGATGTGGCTGGCAAAGCACGCGACGACGATCCGCCGCCTCGCCGCTCGAAAGATCTCCTCGAAGGCCTGCCCCACCGTCCGCTCCGAGGGCGTGAAGCCAGGCCGTAGGGCATTGGTCGAATCGGAGAGGAGAACCAACACCCCACGGTCTCCCAGTTCGGCGAATTTGTGATAGTCGGTGAGCTTCCCGTCCACCGGGGTGGGATCAAACTTGAAATCCCCGGCGTGGATGATGAGGCCTGCTGGCGTCTCCAGCGCCACCCCCACCCCGTCGGGGATGCTGTGGCAGACCCGCATGCACTCCGCCTGCAGGCCTCCCAAGCGGAAGGGCTCCCGGGGCGCGACCTCCCGCAGGTCGGCATCGAGACTCTGCTCTCGGATCTTCTCGGCCGCCAGGGCGAGGGAAAGGCGGGTCCCGTAGACGGCGATGGGGAGCTCCTTGAGTAGGAAGGGGAGCGATCCGGTGTGGTCCTCGTGGCCGTGGGTGAGGATGAGTCCGCGAACCTTCTCGCGGTGCTCCAGCAGGTAGCTGAAGTCCGGGATCACCAGATCAATCCCCAGCATCTCCTCTTCGGGGAACATCAGCCCGGCATCGATGACGACCATATCGTCCGTCGTCTCGACCACAAACATGTTCATCCCGATCTCCCCGAGGCCACCGAGGGGGATGATCCGCACCCATTCGTTTTCCGGCAAACCGGACACCCTCCAATTCCTAGAACAGCAGTCGGCAATCGGCTATCAGCCGTCAGCCATCCACGCACAGTGCTGAGGGCTGAGGGCTGAGGGCCGAGCGAAGATCACCCTGCCCTACGGCTCAGTCCTCATCGCTCAGTCCTGAGACGACTGACAGCTGGCTGCTGACTGCCACCTCTTAGTGGACCGTCATGGCCGGGGTCGGCCGTTTCGCCGCGGCGATCCCGACCTGGCCTTTCTCCTTGACCGGCCTGACCAGGGCCGCCGCGAGGACCTGATCCATGTGCTCCACAAAGACAAAGTGCATCCCGCGGCGGATCGTCTTGGGCAGCTCCTTGACATCTTTGTCGTTCTTCTGCGGGAGGAGCACGGTGGTGATACCGCCCCGGCGGGCAGCCAGAACCTTCTCCTTGACCCCGCCGACCGGCAAGACCTTCCCCCGCAATGTCACCTCGCCCGTCATGGCCACGCTCCTCTTGACCGGAACCCGGGTCAGGGCAGAGACCAGCGCGGTCGCCATGGTGATCCCGGCCGAGGGTCCGTCCTTCGGGATGGCCCCCGCAGGCACATGGATATGGATATCCACCTTGGAGAACAGATCCTCCTTGACCCTGAGCTCCGGGGCGCGAGCCCTGGTGTAGCTCAAGGCCGCCTGGGCCGACTCCTTCATCACCTCACCCAGATGCCCTGTCAGCAAGAGCTGGCCCTTTCCCTTCATCACCGTCGCCTCGACGTACATGATGTCCCCGCCCGCCTGGGTCCAGGCGAGGCCCGTCCCGACACCCACCTCATCCTGTTCCTGCTCGGGCTCGGGGAGATACCGGGGGGCCTTCAGGAATCGATGGAGATTCTGGGCGGTCACCCGGAAGGGTTCCGTCCTCCCCGCAACCACCTCTTTGGCCACCTTCCGACAGACGGTGGCGATCTCCCGCTCCAGATTCCTGAGTCCCGCCTCCCGCGTGTAGCCCCGGATGATCTTCAGCACGCCTTCGTCCGTGAGCTGCAGGTGTCCCTCGGTGATCCCGTGCTCCTTGAGTTGCCGCGGAATCAGATACCGTCGGGCGATGTGGAGCTTCTCCTCCTCCGTGTACCCCGAGATCTCGATGGTCTCCATGCGATCCTTCAGGGCGGGAAGGATCGGGTCAGCCATGTTGGCCGTCGTGATGAACATGACCTTCGAGAGGTCGAAGGCCACCCCCAGGTAATGGTCGGTGAAGGCCACATTCTGTTCCGGATCCAGCACCTCGAGGAGGGCCGCCGAAGGATCGCCCCGGAAGTCCGCCCCGACCTTATCGACCTCATCCATCATGAAGACGGGGTTATTGGCCCCGGCGGTCTTGATCCCCTGAATGATCTTGCCGGGGAGGGCCCCAATGTATGTCCGCCGGTGGCCCCGGATCTCCGCCTCATCCCGAACCCCGCCGAGCGAGATCCGGACGAACTTCCGGCCGAGCGCCCGGGCGATGGAGCGCCCCAGAGAGGTCTTGCCGACCCCCGGCGGTCCCACGAAGCAGAGGATGGGACCCTTCATCTTGTTTTTTTTGAGCTTGCGGACCGCCAAGTACTCCAGGATCCGTTCCTTGACCTTCTCCAGGTTGTAGTGGTCCTCGTCCAGGATCTTCCGCGCCCGCTCGATATCGATCTTGTCCCGCGTCTGCTTGCTCCAGGGCAGCTCGATGAGCCACTCGAGGTACGTCCGAACCACCGACGCCTCCGCGGCATCCGGATGCATGCGCGCGAGGCGATTCAGTTGCGTCTTGGCCTCTGCGGCGACCTGGGAGGGCATCTTGGCCTTCTCGATCTTCGCCGAGAACTCGTCGATCTCTTGCTGGCGCTCGTCGGTTTCTCCCAACTCCTTCTGAATGGCCCGGAGCTGCTCCCGGAGGTAGTAGTCCCGCTGCGTCTTATCTATCTCCTCCTTGGCCTGGCTCTGGATGCGCTGTTGCACCTCCAGGAGTTCGATCTCCTTCCGGAGGAAGTCGCTGATCCGCCGCAGGCGCTCCTCCGGACTGGTGATCTCGAGAATCTCCACCGCCTGTTCCACCTTGAGGTCCAGATGCGAGGCGACCAAATCAGCGAGCCGTCCCGGGTGGTCCAGGTTATTGATAATCACCAGGATGTCGGGGGATATCTGCTTGCCCACGGAGGCGCTCCGCGAGACCTGCTCCTTGACGGTGCGGATCAGCGCCTCCAGTTCCACCCCCATCGTCGGCACCTCATCATCGAGGATCTCCGCAATCCGGGCCTCAAAGTACGGCTCCTTCCGGAGGAACTCCAGGATCCTGGTGCGGGCAAGCCCCTGGACCAGGATCTTCACCCGACCATCGGGCATCTTGAGGACCCGCATGATCATGGTCACCGTGCCGACCGGATAGATCTCCTGGGAATTGGGATCCTCCACCTCGGCATCCTTCTGGGCCACCAGAAGGATGAGACGATCTCGACTCAGGGCCTCCTCGACCGCCCGAATGGACTTCTCCCGCCCCACGTAGAGGGGGAGGATCATAAATGGATACACCACCATGTCTCGCACAGGAAGCACGGGGACCGTCTCGGGCATCTTCCGCTCCGACCCCACCAGCCCCTGCCCCTCGGCTGCGATGTCCGTCACGCCCTTGCTCTCTTTGATGCGCTTTACCAACGCGACCTCCCGCTTCGGCGTCTAGCGCTTCTTCTGCACGGTCCGCCTCGCCGTGTCGACCACCGACCTCCGACCCCCTGGGTCCAACTTCAACCCTCTGAGATACGCCCGAAAGGCCTCTCCGATGTCCGACCGCTTGAGTGCCAACTCCACCGTGGCCTGCAGAAATCCCAACTTGCTCCCCGTATCGTACCGCCGACCCTTGAGCTCGACCGCATACACCTTCTGGCGACGCAAGAGGTCCTTGAGGGCGTGGGTCAGTTGGACTTCTCCCCGCGCATCGGACGGCGTCTGCTCGAGCGCTTCAAAGATCTGCGGGGTAAGCACGTAGCGCCCCACAATGCCCAAGTTGGAGGGGGCGTCTTGGGGAGCGGGCTTCTCCACGAGATCCGTCACCTGGTAGACCCCGGCTGCGACCTCCCGCCCGGCAATAATCCCGTAGCTGTTGATCTCCTCGCGAGCGACGGGAGACACGGCCAGCACGGAGGCGCCATACCGATCGAAGACCTCGAGGATCTGCTGAATACCCGGGACCCGAGCATCGATCAGGTCATCCGCGAGCAGGACGGCAAAGGGCTCCTCGCCGACCAGGTCCCTCGTCACCAGCACGGCGTGGCCAAGACCGAGCGGTGCCTTTTGGCGGATGTAACAGAAGGCGGCGAGCTCCGGGATCATTTGCACCTCGCGGAGGAGGTCTGCCTTTCCCTGGGCCCCCAGGACCTGCTCAAGCTCCACCGAGCGGTCAAAGTGATTCTCAATGGCATCCTTCCCCCGACCGGTGACCATGATGATGGTCTCGATGCCGGCCGCCAGCGCCTCCTCGACCGCGTACTGGATCGCCGGCTTGTCGACGATAGGGAGCATCTCTTTCGGCTGCGCCTTCGTGGCCGGCAAGAATCGGGTCCCGAGGCCCGCGACCGGAAACACCGCCTTGCGGACCTTCATGACTTCCCCTTTCTTCTCGACGCTCGTGCCTTCCTCACCGAGTCAACATCAAAGACTATCGGACCGATCTGCGAAAGTCAATACGAGTCGCATGAAAAAAGACTTGACACCATGCGGGACATTCCGTAGATTTCCGCCTGTTTTTCGCAGGACAGGGACCTGGAACGTTGCTCGACATCGCTCGACATCGGTGGTCTATTGCGTGCGGCACCATTCGTCTCGGCCTGGCTTGCCAAGAGCGAGCGCCGCGAGTCGAATGGTTCTCGTCACCTCGATTCGCCTGACCGCGGGGGAAGATCCAGGACCCTCGC
The DNA here is from genome assembly GCA_050732295.1 of Methylomirabilales bacterium (SeqCode). Classification (GTDB taxonomy): domain Bacteria; phylum Methylomirabilota; class Methylomirabilia; order Methylomirabilales; family CSP1-5; genus CSP1-5. The sequence continues at coordinate 1,271 of JBOHQS010000036.1, read as the reverse complement.
GGTTTTTTTCTGCCCTGGCGCCCTTGCGCGATGCAGGGCTGCCACGCCTGGAATCTCGGAGGGAAAGGAGGGATGGAGGTGCGCGTAACGGGCAAGGTGAAGTGGTTCAATGACGCCAAGGGGTACGGCTTCATTGAGCATTCCGACGGCGATGACGTCTTCGTCCACTACAGTGCCATTGCCGGGACCGGGTTCCGATCACTCACAGAAGGCCAAACGGTGGAATTCGACATCGTCGACGGCCCCAAGGGCAAGCAGGCCGCCAATGTAACCACGGTGTAGTCGCCTCGTTTTCCTTGGATGGCCCCGCTCCGGCGGGGCCATTCCTTTTTCGCGAATGCACCGTGGAGGACGCCTGATCTCGACCCGTTCCAACGTGCTCAGCCCAATGTGATCAGCGGGCCTGTGCCGCAAGGGTCGTGGGTGCGTGTGGCAAGAGAGTTGACACAACTAGGTGGAACCGCACTAGTACCGTTCCAACTATTTTCGTCAACGCGAGGCAGTCCACGATGCACTATATCTCCATCCGCAGGAGTAACCGAGACAAGCATTTAGACACGATAAGTTGGAACGGTACTAGATGGTCTCGATCAGCTCCTCCGCTGCCACGTCGATACCACACACCTCGCAGTGGACGCTGACCTCCACCTCTGCCATGTCGAACTGCATCACGGAACAGAACGGACAGAACCGCATATCCTTCTTCGTCATCGCCTCACTCGCCTCCGGTCCCTCCACTTTGCAATTGTCGAGCCATACAGCCGGCGAGGGCGTTGAGGTGACAGTGCCCATGCAGGAGGGGCCCCCTCTTTCTTCTGGGGGCGATCCGGGCTACCATAGCCCAGGACGGTCCGACCCGGGGTGGAGCAGGCAGCGGTCGCGGGGAGAAGATTCGCGGAAAGGGGAGCGTCTGTGAGTCGCCTGAAGGCCTTGCAAGCGATGCTCCAAGAGGATCCCGGAGACGCCTTGCTCTCCTACATGCTCGCGAATGAGTATTTCACCGCCGGACAGTATCCGGAATGTGTCCAGGCCATGGAGACGTATCTGAGCTTGGCGGAAGACGAGGGGGCAGCCTACCGGACGTTAGCCCAGGCCCTGACCACCCTCGGCAGGATGGCAGAAGCACGCCAGGCCTACGAGGCGGGGATACGGGCCGCGCGGAGATTCGGCCACCCGGATATGGCGGAGGAATATCAGGAAACGCTCACAGGCCTCGAGTGACTGCGGGGAATGTGCCGTCTGATCTCCGGGCCGTATCTACGGGGTCGTTC
>JBOHQS010000035.1:0-16879 GCA_050732295.1 Methylomirabilales bacterium (SeqCode) | reverse complement strand
TCGACCTGAGCCGGCTCCACGTTGGCCCGCTTGATGGCCTCATTGATGACGAGAGCCCCGAGCTTCGTCGCGGATATGTCCTTCAAGCTTCCGCCAAATTTTCCGACCGGCGTCCTGACTGCGCTGACGACCACCGCCTGTTCCATCCTCCACTCCTCGCCGGCCCCTTCCCGGGCCGACAGCCCCGCCACACCGGTGCGGGTCACCCGCTCTCCTACAACCCCGTCGGTGGCTTATACTCCCCAAAGACCTCCCGAAGCAGGCCACAGATCTCACCGATCGTCGCGTACGCCTTCACCGCATCCAGAATAGGCTCCATCAGGTTCTCCTCGCCGAGCGCGGCCTCCCGAAGGTTGATCAAGGCCTGTTGCACCGCTCGGCCGCTGCGTCCGGCCCGGAAGCCGGCCAGCTTCGCCTTCTGACTTTCCGCCGCCTCAGGGTTCACCCGAAAGATCGGGGTCCGTTGCTGCCCGCTGTCGGCGAAGCGGTTCACCCCGACGATGACCTTCTTGCCCTCCTCAATCTGGCGCTGGAATCGGTACGCTTCCTCCTGGATGGCACGCTGCATGTAGCCGCGCTCGATGGCGGCGACAGCCCCTCCCATCGCCTCGATCTCTCCGAGGATGCCCCAGGCCTTTTGCTCGAGCTGATCCGTCAGGGCCTCCACGTAGTAGGAGCCCGCCAGCGGATCGACGGTGTCGGTGACACCCGTCTCATGGGCGATGATCTGCTGTGTCCTGAGCGCGATGCGTTGGGCCTCCTCCGTCGGGATGGCCAGCGCCTCATCGAAGCAGGAGAGCGCAAGGGACTGCACCCCGCCCAAGACCGCCGCCAGGGCCTGGAGCGCCGCCCGCACAATGTTGTTCTCCGGCTGCTGGGCCGTCAGCGTCGAACCGCCGGTCTGGGTATGGGTCCGAAACATCCACGAGCGAGGATCTTTGGCTTGGAACCGCTGCCGCATGAGCCTTGCCCACATCCGCCGCAAGGCCCGGTACTTGGCGATCTCCTCGAAGAGGCCGTTATGGGTGTTGAAGATCCAGGAGAGGCGGGGGGCAAAAGCATCGACTGCGAGACCTCGACGTCGCACCGCCTCGATATAGGCGATGGCGTTGGCGAAGGCGAAGGCGATCTCCTGGGCGGCGGAGGCACCGGCATCACGGATGTGATAGCCGCTGATACTGATGGGATTCCACCGGGGCACATGGGTCGTGCAGTACGCAATGAGGTCCGCGGCCAGGCGCAGCGAGGGCCCTGGCGGGTAGATATAGGTTCCCCGCGCGACATACTCTTTGAGGACATCGTTCTGGACCGTACCCGCCAGCCGATCCCTCGGCACCCGCTGCTGATCGCCGACGGCGATGACCATCGCCACGAGGATTGCCGCCGGGGCGTTGATGGTCATCGAGGTCGTCACCTGATCGAGCGGAATGCCATCGAAGAGGGTCTCCATGTCGGCCAGGGAGTCGATGGCGACCCCCACCTGTCCCACCTCTCCCTCGGCCAGAGGGTCGTCCGAGTCGAGGCCCATCTGGGTGGGGAGGTCAAAGGCCACACTCAAACCGGTCTGCCCCTCTGTGAGCAGGTACCGGAACCGCTCATTGCTCTCCTGGGCCGTCCCCATTCCCGCGTATTGGCGCATCGTCCAGAACTGACTGCGATACATCGTGGGGTAGATTCCCCGGGTGTATGGATACTGCCCGGGAAAGCCCAGCCTTTCCAGGTAATCGCGGTCGGCCGTATCCTCCGGCGTATAGAGGCGCTCGACCGGAATCCCAGACGACGTGGTAAACTCCTCCCGCTCCTGGATCCGGCCCAAGGCAGGTTTCAGGACCTGCTCCTCCCAGGCTCTCTTTGCCTCAGCAATGTCTTCTCTCTCTTTTCCCATTCCTTCCTCTCCCCGGGACTCCCCAGGCACTAGCCTTCGACCAGCCGCTTGCCGATGACCTCCCGCTGGATCTCGCTCGTCCCCTCGAAGATCCGGAAGAGCCTGGCATCCCGCCAGTAGCGCTGGATGGAATACTCTTTGGAGTACCCGTACCCTCCGTGGACCTGCAAGGCCTCGGAGGCGACCCGCTCCACCATGTCGGCGGCAAAGAGCTTGGCCATCCCTGCCTCCACATCGCACCGGCGGCCCGTGTCCTTCATCGCCGCGGCGTAGTAGGTGAGCTGTCTCGCGGCCTGAACCTCTGTGGCCATGTCTGCCAACTTATGCCGGATCACCTGAAAGTTGCCGATCGGCTGCCCGAATTGGTGCCGTTCCTTCGCATACTTCAGGGCCAAGTCCAACGCCCCTTGCGCCACGCCCACGGCCCGCGCGGCCGTTTGGATCCTCGCGGACTCATAGGCCGCCATCAGTTGATAGAAGCCTCGGTTCTCGGTTCCGCCAATCAGGTTCTCCGCCGGGACAGGGCAGTCCTGAAAGCCCAGGGTGAAGCAATGCATGCCGTGGTACCCAACGGTCGGAATCGGCTCACCGGCGATCCGGGGGGGGTCGAAATCATCCGAGGGTTCCTTCTCGATCAGGAAGAGACTCAGCCCCTTGTGCCGCTTCGCTGGATCGGGATCCGTCCTGGCCAGGACGGTAAGGAGATGGGCTCGGTCGGCGAAGGTACACCACGTCTTGGCCCCGGTGATGAGATACCGATCCCCATCCCGCCGGGCCCGAGCCCTCATCCCCGCCGTGTCCGAACCCACATCCGGCTCGGTAAAGGCAGCCGCCGTGAGAATCTCCCCCGAGACGATTCCCGGCAGATAACGCCGCTTCTGCTCCTCGGTCCCGTGGGACTGCATCAGAATTCCGGTGATCAGGTTCCGCGTCAGGACACTCCCGACGCTCAGCCAACCGCGCGAGAGTTCCTCCGACACGATGACCAGCGCCAAGTGGTCCAGGCCGACGCCTCCGGCTTCAGCCGGAAAGACCAGTCCAAAGTAGCCCAGCTCTGCCATCTTCTTGATGATCTCTTCGGGGATATCCTTCTCCTCCCGATCGAGGACGTCGGCGACGGGAAGCACCTCCTTCGCCACGAAATCCCGGACCGACCGGCGAAGCTCCTCATGAAGCTCGCTCAACATCGTTCGCCCACCCTATTCCTGCTCAGCACTGGGGCCCTCATGCCCCGCAGGACCGCACCGATAAAAATAGCCACGGGAACTGTGACGTCTGCCCCCGTGGCCTTCCAGACGGCCGCCAAAGACGCTCTAACGGCCGCCCCGGCGGGGGCAGATGCCGCTAAAGCCCATTACCACGATGATAGGCATACCCCAACTGTACATGGTGGAAATGAGGGCTGATCCTCGATGTGGGAGAAACAAACACAATTTTCGTATCACAGCGGTCTTCACTTTGTCAAGAGAAATTGAGGACATCGTAAACAGGATGACCTACCCGAGAACCCGCGCCAGGAGCCGCTCGTACTCCCGGAGCGGGACCGCCCCGACAATCGGGGGCCCCTCGCCGATGACGACGGTCGGGATGGCCCGAACTCGATACTGCTGAACGGCTTGTACGTGCTCTTTCAGCACCCGGTGTCGCTGGCCCCCCTCCTTGTAATCGTTGAGAAACCGATCCATGTCGAGCCCGGTCCGCCGGGCCACCTCGATGACCTCCTCTGTGATGCCGATGTTCACCCCTTCTGAGAAGAAGCCCCTGAAGAGCCCGAGATGCATCCGTTCAAAGGCCTCGGGGCCTTGCAATTCAGCACACTTCGCCCCCTCTAGTGCCGGCAGGCTCCACTGGGGGAAGTCGGGCCGCGTCCACATCTGAAAAGCGATGTCCACATCCACCGAGAGCGAGGAAGCTTGTCGCCAGGCGGCCTCACGGTAGGTCCCGTGAAATGTTGCGGTAGGATCGGGGTCAGGGCGGAGGGCAAAGCTGTGGCGCTTGAGCTGGACCCGACCCCCGTACCGGTCTCGGAGCCGCTGCAGGCGGACCGCCGCCGGATAGCACCAGGGTCACAGATAATCCGAGAATTCCAGAACCGTCAGGGCTTCAGGCATGGCGACTTATTCTACCCAGGACCGCTCCCTGTGTCCACCAGGTCTCAGGGTCCGCTCCGTAACCGATATGAGATGGCGACCCGGATCGTGCCGGGGAACACAGGGAGCGGGGCGGCGCGCCGAATGGTCTCCATCGATGCGTGATCCAGGAGGGGAAATCCTGAGGACCTGACGACCATCACCTCTTTGACGCTGCCATCCTTGGCGACCTGAAACTCGACCTCGGCGGTCCCCTCCATCCCCTGACGGCGAGCTTCAGGAGGATACTGTTTGGCTCGCTCGATCCGGTCGCGCAGAAGCTGACGCCAGCCGATCCCGCCTCTCCCGGACCCACTGCCTCGCCCGGGACCTCCGTCCACCCCATCCGTGCTCCCAAAGCCAGCCCCGGCGTCCACTCCGCCTCCGTGTTCTGCCGCCCCTGTCCCGACCGCGCCACTCAGGATGGCGCCGTCCCCTTTCGCCTCCGGCGATCCTTGCTGCTCCGCCTCGCCTGTCAACTGAGATGCACCAATATCCGAGCGCGCGACCTCACCATGCAGCGCCTTCGCCGTCTGCTCAACAGCCGAGTCGGCAGCGTGACCGCTGGTGGTCTCCGATGCCAAAGGAACATCGGTCACCTCCCGGGCCACGGCCCGATCCACGACGGATGGGGCCACGATCGCCGGCCGAGGCCCTTCTACCTTGCCCCCCGTCTGGCGGCCACTCGCCTGCCCGTCTCGAACGCCCAAGGGAGGGCGCCCGCGCCGGGCCACCGTTTCCGCATTGCCCGGCGCCCCCCCGCTTCCGGGAACGGCACCCACCAGACTCACCTCGACCGCCGCCTGGCCGGGGGGCAGCAGATGGGGAATAGTTGCCCACCACCAGATCAGCACAAGTATCCCCGCGTGGACCAGGAGGGAAGAGATCCACGCGAGTACCATCTGCGTTGTATGCCCAGACCACTGCTGCATTGAAGGATGGCCTATTTGTAGAAGCCCGAAAATTCCAGGATTACCCCTCCCATGACGCTCGCCCCCGGGGCGGGCATGAGAAAGCGCTCCCCGCCAAAAGCCAGAACACCCCATACCTCATACTCGGCATTGGTGATGTTATTCCCCTGCACGAAGAGGGTGAGCGGCCCCCGCCGGTAATTCACTCGCCCTGTCATCACGTAATAGGGATCCAGCGGCTTGCTCAGATTCGCCTCGTCCCCCGACAGAAACTGCGCACCTACGTAGAGCCCGGCGAGGGAAAAGGTCAGGCCTTCTACGGGAGAGACGTTGACCCCCCAACCCACCCGATTCTGGGGGACGAGGGGAACATCGTCTCCCGCGCGGACTGGCCCCGATGCCAAGAGGGCATCGGTCTCGAAGGTCGCCTTGATGTAGGAGTAATTCACGAACCCGTTGATCAGGTTTCCGTATCGTCCCCGGAGCGTGAGCTCCAATCCTCGGCGACGGGTTTTCTGCACATTCTGATTGGTACCGCCACCGGTGGTCGGATCGGTGACCACGAAGAGGACCTCATCATCGACATCGGTTTGAAACAGGGCCAGCGTTCCATCGAAATACTCGCCCGCGCGGACCCGTGTTCCGACCTCGAAGGTGGTGCCGGTGGGCGGAGCGAGGTCCGGGTTCGAGGAAAAGGGGAAGAAGGCAAAGAGTTCATTCACCGTCGGGCTGCGGAATCCTTCCGAGTAACTAAAGTACAGCCCGACGTCCTCGGTGACGTTCCAGTTCACCCCCGCCCGGGGGCTGAAGTGTTGGAAGGTCCGGACGCGATTATTCGCGGCGTCGAACTGATCGCTGAAGTCTATCCGATCCCAATCGTAGCGACCCCCGCCGCTCAGAATGAGGACCTCCGGGATCAGATCGAAGCTCTCCTGGAAATAGATCCCCACGATATTCTCGTCCGTCTTCGTTTCGGAGAGGGAGGGAAGAAACCCGGTGAACTGGGCGGAACCCTTGCTGTTGACATCATTTCTCGTATATTCCACGCCGGCCACAAAGACGTTTCGATGGCCGAAAGGGGTGGCCTCGTGGGTCACCTGGGCAGTCAACCCACCGCTCAGAATGCCGGTTTGCGTCGTACTCTGGCTCGTGAGACCCACCGTGAAAAACTCGCGATCGAGATCCCGAACGAAGCCGTTGAGGGCGGCAGAGAAGCCGGCCGGAAGCTCCTGGCGCAGGTTGAGGATCCCCTGGTAGAGTGTCCGATCTGAGAAGTCACCCGGGGTGAGGTTCCGTGTGCGATCTATGTTGAGGATGGCTGCCGGGAGGGTCCCAGGCTGCTCGAGGTGGTCGGTGACGAAGAGGAAGGACCCCGTGATGTCGGTTCCCGCGTCCTCAATCCGACGGCCGACCTTGGCAAAGAGCTGTGTCACGTTCGAGTCGGAGGCCTGCCGGAAACCGTCTTCGAGCTCTTGCGTGAACCCAAGATAATAGTCGAAGCCCCCGACCGGGCCGCCCACACTCGCCCGGTATCGCTGTTGGCCAAAACTACCGCCGGCGATTTCAGCCTTCGCTTCGGGCACCGGGCCTCCCCGCTTGGTCCGGAGGTTGACCACCCCAGCCAAGGCGTTCTTTCCAAAAATGGATGCGGTCCCGGGAACAACCTCGATTCGCTGTAGATCCTTCACCGGGATGAGATCCCAGTCCACGATGTTGAAATCGGGGGTGTTGACACGGACCCCATCCAGGAACACGGTGGTTTCCGTCACCGGTTCACCACTGAAGCCCCGCATGTCGAATGTCGGTTCAAAGGGATTGCCGGTCTGGTTGTAGAGGGTAATTCCGGGCTCATACTGAACGACCCCTGGGACGGTGTCGTTCTCAAAGGTCTCGATCTCATCCCCGGTCACCACCCGGACCTGACCCGGATACCGCCGGAGATCGAGGGGGACGTCCAGGAGGCGCGTGCTCGAGACCGTGACCTGGGGGAGACGAACGATTTCCCGTTCCTCGCCCTTTTTTTCCTCCTCGGTTTTTTCCTGGGCCCAGGGCGCCCCGATCACAGACCCTGTGAGCATCGCCGTCAACAGCCAAATCCTGAGAGTCTTGGAAACCATGGAACACCTCCCCTTCCGCGAAAGTGATGTTCGCTTCTCCCCCGGAAAAGGTTTCCTGACTCGTGGATCATCACCCCCCTGCGCCTTCCCATCGTTCGACTATCAGCTCACGACAGTGGCATGATGCAGAGGGACTCCCCACTCACAGTGGCGGGACCGTGCTGGTCTTGCACCAGCTTCCCTTTGATCCGGGGGCATCCTGGTTCATGGTTCGGAGTTCATGGTTCAGGGTTACCGGGCTGCAATCCGCCAGCGACGAGCGCCATTACGGGCGGGGCAAGATGCGGATCATTCCCGTCTGAGGATCCGTGCCGATCCAGATGGGACAGCCGTAGGCGCTCTCGAGAATCTCCGCGCGCATCACCTCCTCAGGGCGGCCAGCGGTCAGGACCGTTCCGCCCTTCAGCAGCAGGAGTCGGTCCGAACATCCGGCCGCCGCGTTGAGATCGTGGGAGACCAGGATGATGGTCAATCCCCGTTCCGCCTTGAGTCGTCTGAGCAGTCTGAGGATCTCCATCTGATGGCTGAAATCGAGATGGGCCATCGGTTCATCGAGGAGGAGGATCCGGGGCTCCTGGGCCAACGCCCTGGCGATGACCACCCGTTGCTTCTCGCCGCCTGAGAGCTGGTCCAGATATTTGCCCGCGAGATGCCTTGTCCCCGTCTCTTCGAGGGCCTGCTCCGCTGCCCGGCGATCCTCGGCGGTCTCAAAACCGATCCCCCGGGCGTGCGGATAGCGACCCATGGCGACGACCTGCTCCACGGTGAAAGGAAAGGCCACCTGAAACTCCTGGGGGACCACCGCCACCGTCCGGGCCACCTCCCGCTTCGTCAAGGCGTCGAGATTGCGACCGAAGAGGGTGACCTTCCCCGCCTCAGGAACGAGGACCCGGCTGAGGAGCCTGAGGAGGGTGGTCTTGCCGGCGCTGTTGGGCCCGATGACCCCTAAAACCTCCCCGGCCTCGACGACAAACGAGATCCTGTCGAGCACGCGCCCGTTGCGATAGCGAAAGGCCAGATCGGTCACCTCGATCGCCTTCATGGATAGACGCTCCGATAGCGACTGCGGAGGAGATAGGCAAAGAATGGCGCACCGAGGAAGGAGGTAACAGCCCCTACGGGGATCTCCGTCGGTGCCGCGACCGTCCGGGCCAGCGTATCGGTGAGAACAAGAAACATCGCGCCAGCAAGGAGCGAGGCGGGAATGACCAGCCGGTTATCCGGTCCGAGACAGAGGCGGACGGCGTGGGGCACCATCAGCCCGACAAAGGCGACGGAACCACTCACCGACACCGCCGCGCCAGTCACGAGGCTACACGCCACAAAGATGATCCGCTTCACCCGCTCGGGCTCCGCCCCAAGCTGGGCCGCCGCCTCCTCTCCCGCCGCCAGCAGGTTCAAGGGGAGGGCCTGCAGATAGATCAAGCCGGTGCCGACGAGGAGGCAGCCCACCACGACACCGAGAGTCGGGTAGTCTGCAAGGCGCAGCTGTCCGATGAGGTAGAACACGACCCCCTGCAGCTCTTCGGCCCGAATCAAGGCCGAAGCCACCATGATGGCCGAGGAGAAGAAGAGCGAAACCACGACACCGGCGAGGAGGAGGGTCTGGATCGGAAGCCGGCCATCGATGCTGGCGATGCCGTAGACCGCCACCGCCGCCACCAGCGCGCCGGCAGCGCCGCAGAGAGGCAGGAGGAGGACCCCGGCGCCGGCGCCAAGCCCCGTGAAGACTCCCATCACCACGCCGAAGGCAGCGCCACTCGAGACACCGAGGATACCGGGGTCGGCCAACGGATTGCGAGAGATCGCCTGAAAACCCGCTCCGGCGAGGGAGAGAGCCGCGCCGACGACGGCCGCGAGGAGGATGCGGGGAAGCCGCAGCGTCAGCACGATGGTCTCCTGTGCCTCTGTCCAGAAGACCGGGAGGGGAAGGACCTTCGCACCGAGGATCGCCATGCTCTGGAGCCACCCGACGTGGACCGTCCCCACCGACAGGGCAAGGACGACCGCCGCCGCAAGCCCGGCCGTCAAGACTGCCATCACACCCATGAGACGCCTCAGCATCACGGACCACTCCCAGGGAAGGCCTCGGGGTGGAGCAGACGGGCCAGGAGCTCCACGGCGTCCACAATCCGGGGCCCGGGACGGCCCATCAGACCACCATCGAGGACCCGGACGGCCCCTTCCCGCACCGAACGGACCTCTCGCCACCCCGGCAGACGGCGGAGGGCCTGTCCCTGGTGCAGGCCGCCACGGTCCAAGGCCAGCAGAATCACATCGGGCGGATCGAGGACGAGCTCCTCCAGCGAGTAGCGGGGAAACCCGGGCGTTCGCACGATGTTTGCTCCCCCCGCCAGGTGGATCAGATCATCGATCACGCTCTCCCCGCCTGCCACGATCAGGGGATCGATCCAGACGACATAGAGGACCCTCGGCCTGACCAACGCGCTGACCTTCTGCGAGACGGCCGCCATGCGTCGCCGCATGTGGGCAATCAAGCCCTCGGCCTGCGGCTGTCTCCCGACCGCCTCCCCAACCTTCAGAATGGAGGCCAAAACTCCCTCGACCCCCACCGGCTTCACCCCGAAGACCGGGATCCGGAGCTGCTCGAGCTGGATCAGGGTCTCCCAGCGGTTGGCATCGGCCGCGATCAGCACGAGGTCGGGTTGAAGCGCGACGATCACCTCCAGGTTCGGATCAACGCCCCCGCCCACTGTGGGCTTCCCTCCCGCCTCGGGAGGATAGTCGGCAAAATCGGTCACTCCCACCACCGAATCCCCCGCACCGAGCGCAAAGAGGATCTCGGTGAGGCTCGGGGCAAGTGGGACGATGCGACGGGGTGGCCCCTGAAGCTCGACCTGCCGTCCCACCATATCGACAAAGGTCGCCGCACGCGCCGGCAGCACCCAGAGCAGGATCGAGAAGACCCACAGAGCCCTTCCTCCTCTCTTCCTCATCATCGCTTCACCTCGAGCAGCCGATACATCGCGGTCATGTCGAGATGAACGCGGATCAGATCGGCCCATCGGTCTAACTCATGCTCGAGGGTCCACTCCGGACGGAGACTGACCGGATGGGCGAGTCCTCTCGCCTCCCACACTGTCTGGAGAAACTGGCGTCGGAAGGCGTCGTTGTCGAAGAGACCGTGGATGTTGCTCCCCCAGATCTTGCCACTGCCATCGCAAGCCCCATCGTGGATCCGGACCGCCTGCCCCGACCGCTCCACGATCTCAAAGGCCGGTCTGGTTCCATCCATGGGGAAAGAAACCCCGTGATGGATCTCGTACCCCCTCACTTCCTCACCGCTCCGGACGCACGTGGCCCGAACCTGATGGGTGATTTTCTCTCTCTGAAAGCGAGTGGCCATCTGAAGCAGCCCGAGACCTCTGACCTGGTCCTGCGCTGACTCCACATGATCGGGGTCAGCGATCCACGTCCCGAGCATCTGGTAGCCCCCGCAGATGCCGACGATCACCTTTTCCTCCCTGGCCGCGCGTGTGACGGCCTGGGCGAGTCCCGTCTTGCGCAAGAAGAGGAGATCTTCAACCGTGCTCTTGCTCCCCGGGAGGATCAGACAGTCGGCCAGCCTGACCTCCTCCGGGTCCCGGACATAGAAGAGGTCCACATCGGGCTCTGCGGCGAGCGGGTCAAAGTCAGTGAAGTTTGACAGGTGGGGGAGCGCAATGACACCGATCTGCGGGCGGCTGGCATCTCTTCGCCGCCCGTTCGCGAACGCACGTTCAGGAAGCGCATCCTCTTCTGGTATACGCAGGTTCCGATCAAAGGGGATGACGCCGAAGACCGGCTTGCGCGTCCGGGCCATGAGGAACTCGAGACCGGGTGCCAGAAGCTCCCGATCCCCGCGAAACTTGTTGATGATGAACCCTTGCACCCGGTCCCGCTCGGGTGGATCGAGTAACTCAAGCGTCCCAACGAGGGCGGCAAAAACGCCGCCCCTGTCAATGTCGCCGACCAGGAGGACCGGGGCCTTCGCCATCTCGGCGACATCCATATTCGTCAGATCGCGGTCACGGAGGTTCACCTCGGCGGGAGAACCCGCTCCCTCGATCACCACGACCTCGTACTGGGCCGCCAACCGCTCGTAGGCCTCCCGAACCACGCGGCGGAGGAGAGGGATCTGTTCACTCCCGTACGCGGCAGCGGAAAAGGTCCCGACCGGTCGGCCAAGAACGATCACCTGCGCGTCGGTGTCATTTGACGGCTTGAGCAGGATCGGGTTCATATCAACCGTCGGCGTCACCCGCGCGGCCCGGGCCTGCACGGCCTGGGCCCGCCCGATCTCGCCCCCCTCGGCCGTGACAAAGGAGTTCAACGCCATGTTCTGCGCCTTGAAGGGGGCCACCCGATGCCCGTCCTGGGCCAGGATCCGGCACAGACCGGCGACGAGGAGACTCTTACCCACGTGGGAAGCCGTCCCCTGGATCATCAGGCTTCTCGCGCGCATCACTTCCCCTCTCCACGACCGCGAGCCGCAGAGCGGAGCCGGGCGGACAGGTGGCCTAGGAGCGCAGGATTCGAGGCCAGGTGGAGATGCGTATAGGAGGCCAGTGCATTCCCCCGCGCAATCCCTTCTACCTCAATGCAACCCGTGGAATCGATGGACCGGAGCGCATCCCCTTCAGCACTGCTCGTCAGACGCGAAAAATGGAATTCGTGCCCCTTCAGCCGATCCCCAGGGCGAAAGAAGGCGCCTGCTTTGAGCACCTCGACCTCTTTGTACTTGAGCGCCTGCAGCCTTTCGGTCATGGCCGTCCGGATCGGAAGGAGGCCCACCATCGGGAACGTCCGACCATCCGGCGTGGTGAGCGTTTCTCCGAGGTACATGAAGCCGCCGCACTCGGCGTAGAGACGGCCGCCTGCCCCATGAAAACGGAGCACCGCCTCCCTCATCGCCACGTTTTGAGAGAGCCGATCGGCAAAGACCTCGGGAAAGCCCCCACCGAAATAGAGCAGATCGGCTTGTGGCAGAGTGGTGTCATGGAGCGGCGAAAACTCGACGATCGCAAAGCCCCAGTGCCGGAGCAGGTCGATGTTGTCTTCGTAATAGAAGGTGAAGGCCTCGTCCCGCGCGACCGCGAGGCAGAGCTCCGGAGCGTCGGCGCGGGGAGCAAAGAGGAGCGGGGTGATGTCGGGAAGGGGGGGAGCTTGGTGGGCGATCTGCAGGATCCGGGAGAGATCAAGGTGTTTGCCGACGATCTCGACGATCTGCCGGCACCGCGCCTCCGGCACCTTGCCCTCCTCGAAGGGGATGAGGCCGAGATGCCGTTCGGGCAGGCGGATCTCCGGAACCATCGGAATCGCACCGACGACCGGCACGCCAGCCCGCTCGACTGCCCGGCGGGCGGCCCGCTCGTGCGCCTCGCCTGCGATTCCATTCAAAATCACTCCGGATAGACGCACGTCGGGATCGAAGGTCCGAAAGCCTGCCGCCTTGGCCCCGAGAGAAGAGGAAGAGTGCCAGGCGTCAAGGACGAGCAGGACCGGTGCCTGAAGCACCTTGGACAGATGCGCGGTGCTCCCCTGGTCGTCGGGGTACGCGCCATCGAAGAGCCCCATGACACCCTCAATGACCGTGAGATCAGCCTTCGCCCCATGGTAAGTGAAAAGCTCCAACACCACCTCTGTCGAAAGCATCCAGAGGTCCAGATTCCGTCCCGGGCGCCCGGTGACCGCCCGGTAGTATGAGGGATCGATAAAGTCCGGGCCGGTCTTGAATCCCTGCACCGCGAGCCCTGTTGCAGCGGCGGCCCCCATCAGACCCAGGGCGACAGTGCTCTTGCCGCAGCCGCTCTCCTCCCCGGCGACGATGACCCGTGGGATCTTCATCCAGCGATCGCTCCCAAAAAAATAAGCCCCAACCTTCAAGGTTGGGGCTCCCGTCGCTTGAGATCTCCAGTGCCTTTCGGCACCTGGCCCAGCTCACGCGGTGACCTTTCCCCTCGGAAGGCCTTCGCTCCTGTGCCGGGCTGGGCAGGTGTCCTGGCTCGCGGGTCCTCTTACTCTCCGCGCCTTCCCGTCCCGCTCCGCGGGACAGTGGCCGCTGCGGATTTCATCACCGCTCACAGTTGCGGGGCAGCAGTGGACTCTCCCCGACTCTTCGGGGATACACCACCTTCCCTACCCCAGCCCTTTTCGGATGTGGCTTGCTACATACCCTGGGAGGCGTGCGGCTGTCAAGCACGATTTACAAGGTGTGAGGGAGAAAGCGCCAGATGCGGGTGAGCAGGTCGCTCGGCTGGAACGGCTTCGTGATATAGTCATCCGCCCCGTGGACCCCGCGGGCCTCATTTTCATTGTGCATCCGCGTGTACACCTGGGTCATCATGATGACCGGCACCGAGGCGGTCTCCGGGCGGGCCTTGATCTTGCGGCAGAGATCGAAGCCGTGCATGCGTGGCATCAAGACATCAGTAATGACCAGGTCGGGACATTCCCCGCTGAGGTATTCCAACGCCTCCACCCCGTCCTGCGCCGTCACCACGTCGAACCCCGCACCGACGAGCAGGTCCGTAAGGTAGGCCCGGAAGAATTTGGTGTCCTCCACCACGAGGATCTTCGGTCGGCCGTTGAAGGGGGCGTCCAGCGCGACCGTTTCCTGTCCCTGGGACATCACACCAATGAGAAAATGGCAGTCGGGACACTGGGCCTCCACCCTCGAGCCAGGCACAGGCATTTGCTGCAAGCGAAAGACGCTCTGACACTCCGGACACGTGAGGGAGTGCCCAGCCGAGGCCGCCTCGAGAAACCTGGATACCTGCTCCAGGCTGCGGACCTCCGGGATCACTTCATCTGCTCCGGCTTCTCGACCCAGCGCGATCTCATGCTCGGTCGGTCCCCCCTCAACAGAGAGAAGGATCTTCGCCTTGGGGCAAAGCCGCCTGATGTCGCGACAGGCGGTCCACCCCTCTTCCCGCGATCGGCTGATGTTCAAGAAGGCGAGATCTGGAGGATCGGACTTGGCCAGGGGGACAGCCATCCCAAGGCTGGACGCGGCGATCACGGCAAACCCCTGTCCTTCCAGGAGTCCCTGCAATCGTGCCCGAGAGTCCCGCTGGTCATCCGCTAGCAGGATGATTCCCACCTATCCCCCCGATCCTTCACCTGCCGCATCTTATTAGCTGCATTTTTGGTGCCAGAAAAAACAAAACCACCGAGAGATCAAGGGACAATGCTCCTTCAGCCACAAGAAACTACTCTGTGAGCGCCTCGACGCTGATCCTCCCGGCCAGATTTCCCGCCACCTCGCGGCACCCCCCATCCTAAGAGGTCAGCCTGCGGCTGTCAAGGCAGGAGAGCTCAGCGCAAGACAAACGATTCGAACCAACACCGAGACGCGTCCCCCTGGGCCGGGCACCGGACCGTTACCTCGACCCCGGCGCTCCGATTCAGGATCTCGCCCAGGCTGACAGCATCCGACAGGGAATAGGCCCAGTAGATGATCTCCCGCACGCCCTGAACCGGCTTCTTCAACGTGAGGGAGAGAACGGCATAGCTGAAATCCACCAGCGGATCGGCATCGGGTGGGCGGATGTTGACCGTCACATTCGCTGGACTGATCCGCAGTTCCTTCTTGGGGCCCCGGAGCTTCTCCACCCGCTCGAGGCGACGCCTCGCCTCAATCCCGACCTCCTCCGGCGTCGGGCCGGCAGGGACCCCCTTCTCTTGTGCACCCGGTGACGAGAGAGGGAATCCGACGAAGAGCGCCAAGACAATCCCCGCGACAATACCACGCATGCGGCCTCCGCTCATGAGACGATGATGACGTCCATTCTATCCTGTTGCCGAACTCGGTCAAGCTCCCTGATCGGCTGCCTCGGTACTGCACCCGGGCTTTGGAGCTGCTGACGTCCAGGGCTCGGCATAGTCAGCGGGTTCCGAGCGCGAATGCTGCCGGCTCGTCCGCAAGGAGGAGGATCCGCAGCTGACGGCCCGCCGAGATCTCAGTCTCGCCAGGGACGAACGCGAGCCCGTCGGCACCGGCCATGGAGTGAAGCATCGCCGAGCCCTGATCGCCGGTGAGGTGCGCGGTGTACCCTGCGTCGGTCTGGGTCAGGATCACCCGCAAGTAGGCGGGGCGGCGATCCTTATTGACGATGGCCTGGGCAGCTGTGGCTGTGATCTCTGGGTGGAACAGATCGGAGTATCCTTGCATCTTCCTGAGCGCCGGCCGAACAAAGAGTTCGAAGGTAACCATGCACGAGATGGGATTACCCGGCAGTGCGAAGACCGGCTTCTGCTCAAGCAGGGCAAAGGTGAACGGTTTCCCCGGCCGCATGTTGACCTTGCGGACCCAAACCTCGGCGCCCAACTCTCGCAGGGTGCCGGCCATGAGATCGAAATCCCCAACCGACACCCCACCCGAGGTCACACAGAGATCCGCTCGAACACCCTCCCGCAGGTGCTCGGCGAGCAAACCCTTTGTATCCGCCACCGGCCCGAGCAGAACCGGTATTCCCCCAGCTTGAAGCACCTGGGCGGCCAATGCGTAGCTATTGCTGTTGTGAATCTTGCCAGGGGTAGGCGCCTCATCCCAGCGAAGGAGTTCATCTCCCGTTGCCAAGATGGCCACGCGTGGGCGCTGGTACACCGCCACCCGCCTCCTTCCCAGAGCGGCCAAGAGTCCAATCACCCCGGGGCGACACAGGGTCCCCGTTGCTAGCACTTCTTCTCCCGCCTTGACATCCTCGCCCGCGGTCCGGACATTGTGTCCGGGACTGACCTGGTGGACCACGAAGACCTCTCGATCGGTCGCCCGGGTGTCCTCCTGGCGGATCACCGCATCGGCGCCCCGAGGCAGTGGGGCACCGGTCATGATCCTGAGGACTTGTCCCTTTTCCACAAGCCCGTCAAAGATCTGACCCGCCGCTGCTGTCCCGATGAGCCGGAGCGCCACTGGCCGATCACCGCTCGCATCGCGAGTATCCTCGGACCGAAGCGCGTACCCGTCCATGGCCGCATTGTCCCACGGAGGGATCGGCTCCGTCGCGGTGACATCCTCGGCGAGGACCCGCCCAAGGCCATCGAGCAACTCGACATACCCCCACCCGATCCTCTCCACCGAGCCGAGAATGATTCGCTGCGCCTCTTCAACCGCAATCATCGCCCAATACCTTTCCGTCTATTGTGGCTCTACACCGCAACACCTTACTTCCTGTAAACCTCGCGGCGATGCGCGATGCGGAGGACCAGAAAGCCCTCATCGGTCCTCACGTAGATGATGCGATGGTCGCCGACCCGCAAGCGCCACAGCCCCTGAAACTCACCCCGAAGCGGCTCGCCTCCCTTTCCCCCGCTGCCAAGTTCTGCTTCCAAACTTTGGAGAATCCGCGCAGCTTCCTTTTTGTTCACGCGCCGGAGGTCTCTGGCGACCGAGGCCTTGTACTCAATCCTATATGCCAAGGCGCTTTCTCAGCTCGGCGCCGGCGATCACAGCATCGTCCTTGTTGCGCAGCCGCTCCAGAGCAATCTGGTAGTCCGCATACTCGGCCAGATAGGACTCCAGGGCCTTGCGGATCAGAAAGGTCTTCGGCCGTTCGGTGGTCTTTGCGAGATCCTCCAGGGCCCTTGCGATCTCTTCCGGGAGTCTTACTGAAATCGAAACGGACATAGCTATCTCCTTTGATGTAATGCGCTCGTATTACATGTATATCATGAGGCCCTTTGTACGTCAAGTAAAACACTTGCTACTTACTGGGGGGTGAGGCAGAGGGGGTGCCCGGGCGACCCATGGAGCCGCGGACCTGCTCCAGCAGGCGCTTCGCGGTCAGCGCATATTCGTTATCCGACGGCGCGGTCTTGATCAGTTGTTCCCAGATC
>JBOHQS010000034.1:0-16925 GCA_050732295.1 Methylomirabilales bacterium (SeqCode) | reverse complement strand
CGCCTCCGACGAGCGGCTTGGCGAACAGCGAGTATTTTTCGAGCCGTTCGAGAAGCATGCCGCCGAAAAGGAGGATCAGGCCGGTCACAACACCCGTGGCTACCCTGCCAAGGGGCCCCATGTACCGAAGGGAGTAGCCGAGGAACAGGGCGATGCCGATGACGAAAACGACGATCCCGATCTTGTTCAGCCATTTGCCCCCGATGACGGCTTCCCAGTCGGCGGCATCAACCCCCATCTTTGCCAAACCGGGAGAGACGCGCTCCCGCAGTTTCGCCGCCGGGGTCGGCGGAGGAATCGGGGGTGTCGGGCGGGGCGGGGCCGTTTTGGCGGGCGCCGCTTCGGCGACTGCTCTGGCTGGCTCTACCCGAGGGACAGGGGGTCGCTCGGCAATGAGTTGCCCCCACGCTTCGGCGCCTTCAACCCGGGCCACCGATCGCGCGGCCTCCGGCTGCGGTGCATGTTCAACAGGGGGCTTCGGAGAAGGGGGCGCTGCCTGGGACAAGTTGATCTGCTGCTCTAGGTCCTGGATCCGGGCCGCGAGGTAGGTCACCTGCTCCGTGAGCCGCTTGAACCGCTTCCGCCAGACTAACCAGATGATCACGAGAGGGGCGATGGAGAATGCGAAGAAGGCGAACATATAGAAGAACCAGATGAAAACCATCTCTCCCACCTCGCGTCCTTCTCACTGCCGGTTCGGCGCCGGCTTCTGGCTATCCTCTTTCTGCAAAGCCCGTGCCCCGCACTTTGAGACCAGCACCATCGTAGCAATCAGGCTCGGTCCAATAAGGCCCAGATGCTCTGGCATGCCCAACCATCCGCGGCTGTCAGAGCACATCGGCGAACATCCCTTTGTAATGACGGTGCCAGTCGCTCTGGAATCGCTCCTCGGAGTCGTATCGTTTCTTGAGCCGGAGGAATGCAGGGAATTGCGGGTAGCAAGCCAGGACCTGCTCGCGGGTGGCGTACTTGTGGTACGTCAGGTAGTAGCTCCCCCCACGGCGGATCGCCATATCAATGAGGCGGCGAAACGCTGCGGCCGAGTGTTCCAAACCCTCGGGGGTGTGGACCGTGTGCAGGTTGAAGATAATGCAGGCATACGGTTGCTTTGCCCAGGCCAGAAAGCTCTCGTCATCGCGCTCGATGAACCTGATAGTCCCGTAGATCACATTCACGTTGTTCTTGCGGAAATCGTCGCGCACCTCTTTCATGAACCCCACGAGCGCCGACCTCGGCACGTAGACCTCGCTGATGATCTCGGTTGCGGGGTGAACCGCCTTGAGTTTTCTGTCCAGGGTTCGGTGGTAGTCATCGAGGTAGGTACTGAGCTGGTGGGTATCCGACCAATAGATCTGGCCAGAGGTGGAGAGGTAGTGGTCGGCGTACCTCCGGAACGCCTCCCCCTTGGCACCATGGGCGAGCTCGATGAGTTCATTCCAGTCCGGCACGGAGAATTCTTTTTGTCCCTCCGGAATTGACGTTGCCGCGTTCACCAGCCGGTAGTACGAAAAGACTCCCTTCCACAGGAAGTCCGTGGAATCTGTGTCGGTTGAGTATTGAAAGTCACCGTACAAGGAGCCTTCCACGGTCCGCCTGTGTACGGCGGGGATCAGCTGTTTCAGCTCGATCACTTCCACGATTCGCTTCATCTTGGTCCGGGGCGCCAGGCGGAGCTTGACCGCCGCGATGATCCCAAAGAGGCCGTATCCCCCGATGGCAAGGCGAAACAATTCGGGGTTTTCCTGTCGGCTGCATGTCCGACGATTTCCGTCCGCATCAACGAGCACGAACGACTCGACATCCTCAATGAGGGGTTTCAAACTTAGACCCCGGCCGTGGACGTTTGCCGCAAGCGCCCCGCCGATACTGAGGCGATCGGCTCCGGTTTGCTTCTGGACGATTCCCCATTGGCGTGACCGACCCTGCTGGACTGTGAGCAGGTACTCAATCAATTCTGGCCACTGGATCCCGGCCTCGACGTCGACGAGCCCGCGGTTCGCATCAAAGCTCAAGACGCGCTTATATTGACCGGTATCGATCAGCACCGTGTCAACGCCGAATTGCTGGCCTCCCATGGCGTGCCGTCCGCCGGCAATGGAGATCGGTTTCCCTTCTCGCTTGGCTTTCAGGATGGTCGTTCG
The DNA here is from genome assembly GCA_050732295.1 of Methylomirabilales bacterium (SeqCode). Taxonomy (GTDB): domain Bacteria; phylum Methylomirabilota; class Methylomirabilia; order Methylomirabilales; family CSP1-5; genus CSP1-5. Next base: position 14,784 of record JBOHQS010000034.1, on the reverse strand, counting down.
AATCGCCTCAAGGGAATCGACGCGCACAATATGGTCCACCCGGGTGGGATTGAGCTGCGAATGGACGTCGTTGACGATCGTCCCAGCCGGCGTTGACGCGTGCGTGGCGCAACCGTATGGCCACAAGGCCAGCAGTCCCGCTGCCTTCATGAAGTCCCGCCGGTTCATCATCCGTAAGTCTCTCACGACCGTTTCTCAAGCGATTCGATTCTGCTGGCCTCCGCAGGAAGCGCGCGCGGCGCCTTTCCGCCGGTAGCCTTGCAAGAATCGGGCTCACGCCAACCAGCTCCACCGCTCGTCCATCGGTCCACGCTCGGGGCTGGCTAATGGCGTAGCGCCAGAGGTCGCGTCGGGAAATCCCTCTCTGGCATGGCCACCCCTTCGGAGAAGGCATAGTTCGACACGATGCCGTTCTGGTTGAGGTACACGTTCAGGATGTCCGCGCTCTGGCGGGACTCACTATACAGCAGGATCGTCCAATGAGATTGCTTCCCGTAGAAGTACGTGAGGACCTCTTGATCGCCCTTCGACTCGACACGGTACGGGGGGCCAAACACGCTCAAGATTTCTGCCCGTGTCGTCTTGCCGGCAACGATCTTGTGAATGCCCTCTTCCTTGATGGGCGATCCGACGAGGTGGCGCGCCGCACAACCGGCCATGATCCACCCGGTGAGGAACAGCGTTGTTGCCGTACAGAGGGCTTGTTGCGGGATGATTTTGCCCCTCGATGCAGTCACGAAATGTCGGGTCGTCTCTTGCTGCATGGGATTACCCCCTTTCCCTCGGACCGATTCCGTTCGGCTTACCCTCTCGAAACTACCCACAAATGGGGCAAGGGGTGTGCCATTCCGAATCTTCCGCCGAGCTATGCTAAGAATCGGCGACTTACGCTGGAGTGGGGGACACTCGAGGAATGGAATCTTGACAATTCATGCCAGAATATGTACATTGAATGTACACAATTGCAAGGGGGGGGCTTGGCGTTCCTGAACCAAACTGAGCGGGCCTTCTTGCGGGCGGTGGCCAATCTGGGCTACTGCAATCCGTTCCTGCCGGAGAGGATTCAGTACGAACGCGAGGCCCTGGGGGCGGACTTCCGCGAGGCGGAGCCGATCTGGAGTTTGCGCGTCGCCGGCCCCCCTACGGCGCATGTCAACATCCTGAAGACCACGGCGCGGGTCGAAACGCAGGTCAAGAAGCTACGGGAACGCCTCACCAGCGGCGCCGTTGCCTTCGAAGACGATCTGATCCTTTACGAGACCGGTGTCCTCTTCCTCCTCTTTCATCAGTATGACGGCCGCTTTTACGAAGCGATCATCCGGTCGCACGAGCAAAAGCCAGGGCGCGGACAATTCGGCTTTTATCGCGATTTTTTTCGGGACTGGCAACGCTATCTCGAGATTCCCGGGGTTACGCTGCCGTCGAAACACGAGGCCCCCCATCTCTTTGCCTGCTTCTTTCAGATTCGTCGCGCCTTCCACCACATCTTCAGCTATATCATCGGGGGCTCGATGGCGGCCGCGCGGCTCCGCGCCGCGGTCTGGCAGTCGATTTTCACGCATGACATGCGCCGATATCGCGATACGCTCTGCGAGCGGATGGGGGATATGACGACCCTCGTCACAGGGCCGACCGGGACCGGGAAAGAACTCGTCGCCCGGGCCATCGCCCTGTCGCGGTACGTCCCCTTCGATCCCAAGACGTCGACCTTCGTCGAGGACTTCACCGCGGCGTTCCATACGCTGAACCTCTCCGCCCTGGCCCCCACGCTCATCGAGTCAGAGCTGTTCGGCCATCGTCGCGGGGCATTCACCGGCGCACTCCAGGACCGGCGGGGCTGGCTCGAGATCTGCCCGCGATGGGGAACGGTCTTCCTCGACGAGATCGGCGACCTGGACACGTCGATCCAGGTCAAGCTCCTCCGGGTACTCCACACGCGCACCTTCCAGCCGGTCGGCGATACGACCGAGCGCCATTTTCACGGCAAGATCATCGCCGCGACCAACCGCGATGTCGCCGAGGCGATGCGGAGGGGACAGTTCCGCGAAGATTTCTACTACCGGCTCTGTTCAGACATGATCGTCACCCCGTCGCTGCAGGAACAACTTCGTGAGTCTCCGAATGTCCTCCGAGAACTGATCCTGTTCATCGCGCGCCGGGTGGCGGGGGCCGAGGCCGAGAGCCTGGCCGAGGAGGTTGAGGCCTGTATCGTCACGCACCTGGGCCGGGAGTACCCGTGGCCCGGGAATATCCGCGAGTTGGAGCAATGCGTGCGTAGCGTCCTGATACGCAAGGAATACCGACCGCCTGAACCGCGCCCCGTCTCGCCCCGGGAGGAATTCGAAAGGGCGCTGAATAGCGGCACGCTCACCGCCGACGAGCTGTTGCGACGCTACTGCACCGTCGTGTACGCCCAGACGGGAAGCTACGAGGAGACAGCGCGTCGCCTGCAGCTGGATCGCCGCACCGTTAAGTCCAAGATCGATCCGCAGCTGCTCGCTCGGTTACGCGCGAGCGGATAAATCCCCTCCTGTTCCTCCAGCCCGCGAGTGGCCGAGTCCTGTGTTTCTCCGTAGCTCGTTTGCAGGTATACTGGGCTCAACACCACGCCTGGGGGAAGGTGATTTTTTTGAAGCGCGTGGCCGAGAAGGCTCGTCCTATGGTGAAGCGGAGTCGAGGCAGGTCGGGGACCGACCCGCGGCAGGTCCGTGTGCAGCTCGACCGCGTCCTCCGGGAGATGCTGGCCCACTTCCGGAGGCGAGAGGAGCCGCTCCGTCGTCAATGGATGAAAGAGATGGAGACCCGGGGGTACCTGCGGGGGGGGACCTCGGAGGAGCTCGAGGCCGACTCGGTGGCTATTTACGAGACCTACCTCACCTGTCTCGCGACGGGGCATTATCACAAGGCTCAGGCCTTGGCCAAGGCGATGGCGGCCCGGGGCGTCCTCCGTCGGCTGTCCCCGAAGCACATTTTCGGTGCCCTGTTGACCCTCCAGGGGGTATGCGAGCAATCCCTCACGCAGAAGTATGGGGAGAGGCCCGACCGGTTGATTCAGGCGCTTGAGCTCTTTAAACCTGTGGCGAATCGGATCCTGGTCATTGTGGCCTTGGCCTTTCTCCAGGAGCGAGAGGGGGTTGTCCGCCGGGGTGTGGAGCAGCTTCGGGCCCTGGTCGAAGCCGGGATGATCCTGGCGAAAGAGCTGTCGCTCGAGTCCGTTCTCCGGAAGATTGCGGAACTCGCGTGCAAGGTCCTCGGGGCCAGATACGGGGCGGTTGGGGTGCTCAACGAAGACGGGCAGGGGCTAAGTCAGTTCATCACCGTGGGCATCGATGAAGAGACAAAGGCGAAGATCGGGCCCCTGCCCGTGGGGAAAGGGATTCTGGGTCTCCTCGTCCGGGAGGCGAAGCCAGTCCGGTTGAAGGATCTGACGAGCGACCCCCGCGCGCACGGGTTTCCCGAACGGCATCCCCCCATGCGGTCTTTCCTGGGTGTCCCCATCGTCTCCAAGGGCAGGGTCTTTGGCCACCTGTACCTCACGGAGAAGCAAGGGGCCGAAGAATTCAGCAAGGACGATGAGGCGTTGGCGGTTACCTTGGCGGCCCAGGCGGCGATCGCCGTGGAGAACGCCAGCCTGTATGAGGAGGTGCGTCGCTCGTACGATCAACTGCGCCGCTCACAAAACCTCCTGCTCCGGCAAGAAAAGTTGGCCTCGCTGGGTCGCCTCGCCGCCGGTCTCGCCCATGAGATCAACAATCCCCTCTCATCGGTCGCCGGCTTTGCCGAGGCTCTCGAGCGGCGGGCCCAATCGGAGCGGATCAGGGATATGGAAGAGTTCCGAGACTTCCCTGAGTATCTCGCCTTTATCCAGGAAGAGGTCGGACGGGCGTCGGCCATCGTCAGGCACCTGCTCGATTTCGCCCGGCAGCGGGAACCGAGCTTCGCAGAACTCGACCTCGCGACCCTTATCCAGGACACGGTGGCCTTGATCAGGCACCAGGCGGTGGTGAGCAACAAGGAGATCACCCTCGACCTCCCCCCGCGCCTTCCCGCAGTGCAGGCCGACCATCAGATGCTGCAGCAGGTCATCCTGAACCTCGTGACCAACGCCCTTGATGCGATTGATGGGGAGGGCGAGGTCCGGATCACTGCCCTGCCTGCATCGGGGCACGTGGAGGTGTGTGTCCGAGATACGGGGTGCGGGATCCCCCCCGAGCACCTCGCGAGAGTTTTCGACCCGTTCTTCACGACCAAGGACGTGGGCAAGGGGACCGGTCTCGGACTCGCCATTTGCCAGGGAATTGTAGAGCAACACGGGGGCTCGATCGAGGTCAAGAGTGACGGGGTGGGCCAGGGGACGACGGTGGCGATTCGACTTCCGGTGGCGACACAGGAAAAGGGGAGAAGATCGTGAGGCAGCGACGTCCCATCCAGGTACTCGTGGTCGATGATGAGAAGCCGACTCGGGTCCTCATGGAGCGGGAGCTCCCGCGGGGTGGCTGCGCGGTGGTCGCAGCGAAGACTGGAGAGGAGGCGCTCGAGATGCTGTCCCGGCAGGATTTCGACGTGGTCCTCCTGGATCTCAAGATGCCAGGTCTCGGCGGGATGGAGACCCTCCGACGGCTCCGCAGTAGCGGCATGACCGGCGAGATCGTGGTGCTCACCGGGCACCCAGAAATTGAGAGCGCGATCGAGGCGATGAAGCTCGGCGCCTATGATTACCTGACCAAGCCCTTTAAACTCTCGGACGTCGAAGCGGTGTTGCGGCGCGCGGCCGAGAAACGGCAGCTCCAAGAGGAGAACACCGCCCTCCGCCGCATGGTGGGTCAGGCGGAGGATGCCTCAGCCATTCTCGGGGAGGATCCCGCCATGCGCTCTCTTCTGCACATGGTAGAGCGCGTGGCGCCATCGAACGCCCCTGTGCTGATCTCCGGAGAGACCGGCACGGGGAAGGGGCTCATCGCCAGAGCGATCCATCGGGCGAGTCCGCGGGCGGATCACCCCTTTCTCGTCATCAATTGCAGCGCCTTTCAGGATCAGCTCCTGGAGAGCGAGCTTTTCGGTCACGAGAAGGGGGCCTTCACAGGGGCGGTGAGCGCCAAGGCCGGGCTTTTTGAGGTCGCGGATGGGGGGACCGTGTTTCTCGATGAGGTGGCCGAGATGAGCCCGGCGATGCAGGCGAAGCTCCTTCAGGTCCTTGACACCGGGGAATTGAGGCGCGTGGGGGGGACAAGGCTCAGACGGATCGACACCCGAATCTTTGCCGCCACCAACAAGGACCTTCAGGACGAGGTCCGGGCTGGCCGCTTTCGGGAAGACCTCTTCTTCCGCCTCAACGTGGTCAGCCTGACGGTCCCGTCCCTCCGGGACCGTCGGGAGGATGTCCCCCGTCTGGTCGAGCACTTCCTGAGCCAGTTCCGACTTCCGGGTCAGCAGGCTAAATCCTTCTCTCCTGACGCGCTCCCGTACCTGGTGGGGTATGCATGGCCGGGCAACGTGCGGGAGCTCGCCAACACGATCGAGCGGCTCGTGCTCCTCACGCCGGGAACGGTCATCAGGCCGGAAGACCTTCCGCCGAATATCCATCCCACGGCGGTCTCTGCGCCTCGGGAGGACGAGGATGCGCCCCTTCCGCTCGCGGAGGTCGAACGCCTCTCCATTATCCGGGCTCTCAGATACACCCGGGGGAAGAAGGCACCCGCTGCGCGACTGCTCGGGATCGATGTGAAGACCTTGACGCACAAGATTCGGATCTACAGCATCCGGTTCTGACCAGGGAGAAACTCCCTGCCCTCCAGGAATTCCTTGCATCTGCGGCCCGCTTCTCAACCCTGTAGATCGCTCTTCGGGTCTGAGAAGCGTGCAAAGCCAGCACCTTAAGGGAACCATCGGGGGAACTCGGGTCTCAGGGAGGGCCTGGCATAGTCCTTGCCGCTTCGCCGTTGTGTATTATTATGGTGATGGCCTATATCATCGGTGTGAGGCGGCCGGAGCCGGTTCGCGTCAGAACCGAGCTTGACCGGAGGGAGGGAGCCGAATGACCTATATCATTGCGGAGCCATGCATTGGCGTGAAAGACCGCGCGTGCGTGGATGTCTGCCCCGTGGAGTGTATCTACGAGGGCGAGGATCAGCTCTACATCCACCCCGAAGAGTGCATCGACTGCGGGGCCTGCGAGCCGGAGTGTCCGGTGACGGCAATCTTCGAGGAGAGCGCGGTGCCGGAGCAGTGGAAGCCCTACACTCCGAAGAACGCGCAGTTCTTCCGCGAGAATCCCGGAGTCTCGCCCGCGCGCGGCAAGGGAAAATAAGGTCAAGCGCGAGTGTGTCGCGCCACAGAGTAGGGAGCATATGGTTACCGAAGAAGTCGTCCTGAACGCCCTGCGGAAGGTGAAAGACCCCGAGCTCCACCGGGACCTCGTCTCGCTGGGCATGGTCAAGGAGATCAAGGTGGACGGCGCGGCGGTGACGGTCACCGTCGAGCTCACCACCCCCGCGTGCCCGATGCGGGCGCAGGTGGAAGAGGAGACGAAGGCGGCCATTCAAGGCCTCCCTGGCGTCGGGGAGGTCACTCTACATCTCACGGCCAGTGTCCGCAAGGCGCCAGCGGGCCGCCAGCCGATTCCCGGGGTCAAACACATTGTCGCCATCGGGAGTGGCAAGGGGGGTGTGGGCAAGTCCACGGTAACGGTAAACCTGGCGGTGGCCCTGGCCGAGGCAGGGACAACGGTAGGGATTCTCGATTCGGATATTTACGGGCCAAGCATCCCGATGATGATGGGGGTGCATCGACAGCCCGAGGTGGTGGGGAAGCGAATGATTCCCCCGGTGAGCCACGGGGTCAAACTGATGTCGCTCGGCTTCCTCCTCCCGGACCACTCTTCTCCAGTCGTCTGGCGCGGCCCCATGGTTGCCCAGGCGGTCAAGCAGATGCTCATGGAGGTGGAGTGGGGCGAACTGGACTACCTGCTGGCGGACCTCCCCCCGGGGACTGGCGATGCGTCGTTGACGCTTGCCCAGGCCATTCCCCTCTCGGGAGCCGTCGTCGTCATGACCCCCCAGGAGGTCGCCGTCCAGATCGCGACGAAGACCCTGAACATGTTCCGCACCCTCAAGGTCCCCATCCTCGGGATCATCGAGAACATGAGCTATCTTCTCTGTCCCCACTGCGGGAAGCCGATGGAGCTGTTCGGCCACGGCGGAGGGCGCAAGGCGAGCGAGCGCCTCGAGGTCCCCTTCCTCGGCGAGATCCCGCTCGATCCCGAGCTGCGGCACGGCGGCGATGTCGGGCGTCCCATCCTTATCGAGCGACCCGACTCCCCTGTGGCTTCAATCTTCAGGCAGGTGGCAAGCAAGCTGGCAGGACGGATCAGCGTGGAGGCATTGACGGCGTAGTCTCAATCTCAATCAGGAGGAAATCCCGGTGTTGACAGTGACCGAGAGGGCGGCAGCGAAGCTGAAGGACCTGATGGTGAAGGAGGGAATACAGGACCAGGGACTCCGCGTCCGGGTGATGGGAGGCGGCTGCTCTGGCTATCAGTACGAGCTGGCCTTTGACACTCCCCGGGAGGGGGACAAGGTCATCGAGCAGGATGGGGTCAGGGTCGTGGTGGACCCCAAGAGCTTCCTCTTCCTCGCCGGCACGGAGATCGACTACCAGGACGGCCTGACCGGGGCTGGCTTCGCCATCAAGAACCCGAACGCCAAAGGCTCCTGCGGCTGCGGGCAGTCGTTCCAGGCATAGGGGCGAGGGGGGGTCATGGAGGCTATCGCTGCCCGCGCAGGTTTCGTGGCTGGGTCTCTCCAGGGCCCAACTGCGCGCTGTTGCGGCTCAGGATCCGTTGACACGTGTGGCGGTCTATTGTATAGTGAATGAAGAAAGTCACGTCGCAGACTGCCCCTCCCGGCTCGACCCCCGGATGCATAGCGTGGTGAGATCTTACGTGAAGAAGGGTGTCTGCAGGCGGAGGGGCCCCTGGACGGGATGTGGGGGTGGCCGCTCAGCTGGGCCAGCCCCAGAGTTCGAGACAGCATCGTAAAGGAGAAGCCATGAGCACTCCGACCAACGCGATCGAAGCCCTTGTCAATCGAGAGTACAAGTGGGGCTTTGTGACGGAGATCGAGCAGGATATTGCACCTCCCGGGCTGAATGAGGACACCATCCGCCTGATCTCCTCAAAGAAGAACGAGCCCGAGTGGCTGCTCGAGTGGCGGCTGAAGGCATACCGCCACTGGCTCACTATCAAAGAGCCGACGTGGCACAACGTCCACTACCCTCCCATCGACTACCAGGGCATCAGCTACTACGCGGCGCCAAAGAAGAAGGAGCTGCAGAGTCTCGATGAGGTGGATCCCGAGCTGCTGAGGACCTATGAGAAGCTGGGTATCCCGCTCGAAGAGCAGAAGATGCTCACGGGTGTTGCCGTGGACGCGGTCTTTGACAGCGTCTCGGTGGCGACCACGTTCAAGGAGAAGCTGGCCGAGTTGGGGATTATTTTCTGCTCCTTCTCCGAGGCGGCGCAGGAGCACCAGGAGCTGGTGCGGAAGTATCTGGGGTCGGTCGTCCCCTATACCGACAACTTCTTCGCGACGCTGAACTCTGCCGTCTTCACGGATGGGTCATTCTGCTACATCCCGAAGGGCGTGCGCTGCCCGATGGAGCTCTCGACCTATTTTCGCATCAATGCGGAATCGACCGGCCAATTCGAGCGGACACTGATCGTCGCCGAGCCGGGGAGCTATGTGAGCTACCTGGAAGGCTGCACGGCTCCGATGCGAGACGAGAACCAGTTGCACGCCGCCGTAGTAGAGCTGATCGCCCATGACGACGCCAGGATCAAGTACTCGACCATCCAGAACTGGTACCCCGGCGACAAGAACGGCAAGGGCGGGATCTACAATTTCGTCACCAAGCGCGGCAAGTGCCTGGGCCGCAACTCGCACATCTCGTGGACGCAGGTCGAGACCGGCTCGGCCATCACCTGGAAGTACCCGAGCTGCATGTTGATCGGGGACAACTCGGTCGGGGAGTTTTACTCGGTGGCCCTCACGAACAACTACCAGCAGGCCGACACGGGCACCAAGATGGTCCATGTGGGTAAGAATACCCGAAGCACCATCGTCTCGAAGGGGATCTCGGCCGGTCACGGCCAGAATACCTATCGTGGGGGGGTGAAGATCCTCAAGAATGCGGCAGGGGCGCGCAACTACACCCAGTGCGACTCCCTGCTGATCGGCGACAAGTGCGGCGCCCACACCTTCCCATACATCGAGGTGAAGAACGCCACCGCCCGCATGGAGCACGAGGCGTCCACCTCCAAGATCGGCGACGACCAGATCTTCTACTGCAACCAGCGGGGGATCACGAAGGAGGATGCGGTCAACCTCATCGTCAACGGCTTCTGCAAGGAGGTCTTCCGGGAGCTGCCGATGGAGTTCGCCGTCGAGGCGCAGAAGCTGCTGAGCGTGAGCCTCGAGGGAAGCGTCGGCTAAGCGGCGGGAACGACCCCTTTCCCTGCAAAGGATGGACCATGCTGGAAATCAAGGACCTGTACGTGAAGGTGGGCAAACAGGAGATCCTCAAGGGCGTTCACCTGAAGGTGAACGCCGGCGAGGTCCATTCCATCATGGGCCCCAACGGCTCGGGCAAGAGCACGCTGGCCCAGGTGCTGGCCGGCCGCGAGACCTACGAGGTCACTCGGGGGGAGGTCCTCTACGAGGGAAAGAATCTCCTGGAGATGGCACCGGAGGAGCGGGCCTGTGAAGGAGTCTTCATGGCCTTCCAGTATCCGGTGGAGATTCCCGGCGTCGGGAGCGCCCAGTTTCTCAAGGCGGCGCTGAACGCCATTCGCAGGGCGCGGGGCCTCGAAGAGCTGGACGCCATGGAGTTCCTCACTTTGGTCAGGGAGAAGATCAAGGTCCTGGGGGTGGATGAGAAATTGCTCCACCGCTCGGTGAACGAGGGCTTCTCCGGGGGTGAGAAGAAGCGTAACGAGATCTTCCAGATGGCGCTCCTCGAGCCCAGGCTCTGCATCATGGATGAGACCGATTCCGGCCTGGACATCGACGCCCTGAGGGTCGTTGCCAACGGGGTCAACGCGCTGCGCAGTCCCGATCGCGCCATCATCGTCGTCACCCACTACCAGCGGCTGCTCAACTACGTCATCCCCGACTTCGTCCATGTCCTGGTGGACGGCCGGATCGTCAAGTCGGGGGGCAAGGAGCTGGCCCTCGAGCTCGAGGAGAAGGGGTACGCCTTGATCGAAGGAGGGGCCGGGGCTGCGGCCCCGGGACGCCGATAGTCACAGCCAAGGCGGTGGTCGCCGTGACACCAGCACAGGATCGTTACCTCGAGCACTTCGCCCGATTCGAGCGGGTCAGCGCGGGCAGCGGACAGGAGTGGTTGCGCCCGGTCCGCCAGGCGGCCATCACCCGCTTCGCCGAGTTGGGCTTCCCGACCCTCCGCGATGAGGATTGGCGGTTCACCAACGTCGCCCCGATTGCCCAGGCCTCTTTTGCGCGTGCCAATGGAAGTCGCACCGAGCTGTCGCCTCGGGACATCGACCAATTCGCCGTTCCGGGCTTGGTCGGCACGCAGCTCGTCTTCGTGAACGGCCGGTACGCACCTCGGCTCTCGTCTGCCGTTTCGCTCAGCGACGGGGCGACGGTGAGCAGTCTCGCCCAGGCCTTCACCGATTCCCGAACGGTGCTCGAGCCGCATCTGGCTCGGTACGCCGACTATGCGCGCGACGGCTTCACGGCCCTGAACACCGCCTTTATGGAGGACGGGGGGTTCGTGTACGTCCCCCGGGGGCGGGCGATCGAGGCACCCATCCGCCTCCTCTACGTCTCAACTGAAACCGCTGACCCGATCGTGACCCATCCGCGTAACGTGATCGTCCTGGAGGAAGACAGTCAGGCGGTCATCGTCGAGGAGTACGTCGCATTGGGCGCCGAGGTCTATTTCTCGAACGTCGTCACGGAGGTCGTCGTCGGGCAGAACAGCGTGCTGAGCCACTACCTGATCGAGCGGGACAGCGAGCAGGCCTTCAACGTCTCGACGCTGCGCGTCCAGCAGGGGCGGAGCAGCAGCGTTGCCTCCCACACCGTCCTGCTCGGCGGGGCGCTCGTCCGAAACAATGTCCACCCCGTGATGGCCGGTGAAGGGGGTGAATGTCTGATCAACGGACTCTTCATGGCAACCGGCCGCCAGCACATGGATAACTTCATGAGGGTCGAGCACGCCAGCCCCCACTGCGACAGCCGGCAGTTCTACCATGGCATCCTCGATGGCCGGTCGCACGGGGTCTTCAGCGGCCGGATCATCGTCCACAAAGACGCCCAGAAGACCGACGCCAAGCAGACGAACAAGAATCTGCTCCTGTCGGAAGAGGCCCAGATCGACAGCAAGCCCCAGTTGGAGATCTACGCTGACGACGTGAAATGCACCCACGGGGCGACCATCGGGCAGATGGACGAGGGGGCGATCTTTTATCTGCGGTCTCGGGGCATCGCCGAGGATGGGGCGCGTGCCCTGCTCCTCTTCGGTTTTGCCAACGAGAGCCTCGAGCGCATGAAGGTCGGACCGATCCGCAAGTACCTGGAGGCTCTCGTGACACAATGGTTGCCTCAGGGGAAACTGGTGGAGGAAAGCCGATGATCCGCGCCGGTGGAACGATAACCGCACGGTCCCGTGGAGGCCGGTCGGCTGCCTTCGAGGTCGAGCGGATCAGGCAGGACTTTCCGCTCCTGGGAGAGAAGGTCCGGGGGAAGCCGCTGGTGTATCTCGACAACGCCGCCACCAGCCAGAAGCCGCACGTGGTCATCGATACGATCCGTCAGTTTCTTTCGACGTACAATTCGAATGTCCATCGTGGGGTGCACCAACTGAGCGAGCGTGCCACCGAGGCCTACGAGCAGGCCCGCACAAGGGTGCAAGGCTTCATCAACGCCGCCGAGTCGCGGGAGATCATCTTCGTCCGCGGCACCACAGAGGCCATCAACCTGGTGGCCCAGAGCTACGGCCGGACCCACATCGGGACGGGCGATGAGATCGTCATCTCGGCGATGGAGCACCACTCCAACATTGTCCCCTGGCAGATCCTGTGCGAGCAGACGGGTGCGGTCCTGCGCGTGGTGCCGATCAATGATGACGGGGAGATGCTGCTGGACGAGTACGTCACACTGCTGACCCCCCGGACACGGCTGGTCGCGGTGGCCCATGTCTCGAACGCCCTGGGAACCATCAACCCGGTGCGGGAGGTCATCCGCCTCGCGCGCCGCCAGGGGGTTCCGGTGCTGGTCGATGGGGCGCAGGCGGTTCCCCATCTGAAGGTGGACGTGCGTGAGCTGGATTGCGACTTCTACGCTTTTTCGGGACACAAGGTGTTCGGCCCGACGGGTATCGGTGTCCTCTACGGCAGGGCTCGGCTGCTCGAGGCGATGCCGCCGTATCAGGGCGGGGGTGACATGATCAAATCGGTCACCTTCGCGAAGACGGTGTACAACGACCTCCCGTACAAGTTCGAGGCCGGCACGCCCCACATCGGCGGCGTCATCGGCCTGGGGGCAGCCCTGGACTATCTGAATGGCATCGGGCTGGACCGCGTCACCGCGTACGAGCACGAGTTACTGGCGCATGCGACGAAGGCGCTCTCGGCGATCCCGGGCGTCCGCATCATCGGGACAGCCAAGGAGAAGGCGAGCGTTGTGTCGTTTGTCGTGGACGGAGTGCATGCCCACGACATCGGCACGGTCCTCGATCACGAGGGAATCGCGATCCGCGCCGGCCACCATTGTGCCATGCCGGTGATGCAGCGCTTTGGAGTGCCAGCCACCGCCCGGGCGTCGCTGGCCTTCTATAACACCAGGGAGGAGGTCGACGCTCTCGTCCGGGGAATCCACAAGGTCATCGAGATGTTCGTCTGATGTCTGACCTTCGCGAACTGTACCAGCAGCTCATCCTCGACCACAGCAAGAAGCCACGCAACTTTCGCACACTGGAGGGCGCCAACCGGACGGCGGAGGGGCATAACCCTTTGTGCGGCGACGAGATCACGCTCTATCTCCGGGTGGAGGATGACGTGATTCGCGGCATCGGTTTTCAGGGGTCGGGCTGCGCGATTTCCAGGGCCTCCGCATCGATGATGACCGACAGTGTGAAGGGAAAGACCCGGGCCGAAGCCCAGCGGCTTTTTGAGCGATTTCACGATCTGGTCACCGGGGAGACCGACGAGGGAGGCGACCCCGCTGATCTCGGCAAGCTGGCGGTATTCTCCGGTGTAAAGGAGTTCCCCGTCCGGGTCAAGTGCGCCATCCTGTCCTGGCATACCTTGCGTGCTGCCCTCGAGGGGAAGGGGCAGACCGTTTCGACGGAGTAGGCCCGTGGGATCGGGCGGGCATCACGAGGAGATCCAATGGACATCACGTCCGCCAATACGTTGGTGATAGAGGCCCAGGTCATCGAGGCCTTGCGCACCTGCTTTGATCCGGAGATCCCGGTGAACGTCTATGAGCTGGGGCTTATCTACGGAGTTGAGGTGGACCCGTCGGGGGCGGTCGAGGTCCGGATGACGCTCACCTCCCCCAACTGTCCGGCAGCGGGGACGCTGCCTGGGGAGGTTCGGGAGAAGGTGAGGGGCATTCCCGGTGTGACCGACGCCAGGGTCGAGGTGGTCTTCGATCCTCCCTGGGATCCATCCAGGATGTCCGAAGCGGCGAAACTCGAACTAGGGCTCTGGTGATCAACGCCGCCACCAAGGAGGGACGGTCATCGGAGATTTGGTCGAACGGAAAATTAGCGGCCTGACGGTCCGCATTGATCGCGCCCTCTGCATCGGGACCTCGAACTGCATGAAGGTTGCCCCGACGGTCTTCGAATTCGACGCCGAAAACGTCTGTGCCTTCAAGGCGGCGCCTCCGGACATCGAGCGAGAACGGTTAATCGATGCGTGTGACGTCTGTCCGGTAGACGCCTTGATCGTCATGGACGAAGGCGGAAAGCAGCTCGTTCCCTGAGACCCTCCTCGTTTCTCCAGCCGGCCTCACCTCCAATGATCGAAGTTGCGTCCTCGGCACTCCTCTAGTATATGTAGGCTCGTGGCACAGGATCTGCACTCGCTTCGAGGCCTGGAGGCATGGACGACTTCTATCGAGAATTCATCCTGGATCACTATAAGCGACCCCGAAACTTCGGGACGCTGGAGGATCCGGATGTCACCCACGAGGAGGATAACCCTCTCTGTGGGGACCGGATCCGGATCGACCTGAAGCTCCATGAGGGCCACGTGGCCGATGTCCGCTTCACAGGGCAAGGCTGCGCCATCAGTCAGGCGGCGGCCTCCCTCCTGACCGAGAAGATTAAGGGGGCGTCCCTGGAGCGGGTCAGGGGCTTCAGCAAGGAAGAGATGCTCGAGATCTTGGGGGTGCCGCTCAGCCCGATTCGCCTGAAGTGCGGGCTACTGGCCTTGAAGGTGCTCAAAACCGGTCTGTACGGGCTGGAGCGCTGGCCGGGAGAAGAGGGCTAGAGGGTCGTTTGGCGGGGGCGGATGGCGAAGGACGACAAGATTATCGAACCACGGCACCCATCATTTTTTCTCGAGGTCCTCGAGGGGTTCCGTGCCGATGAATGCACACTCTTGGCTGCCGCCATCTCCTTCTATGGCCTCCTCTCAATCATCCCGCTCATCTTTCTGGGGGTGGCCTTCCTCGGCTACATCATGGGGTCCTCCGAGGGCGCGGTAGAGCGTGTGGTCACAGTCATCACTGAGCTTCTTCCGCTCCCGGTGGT
>JBOHQS010000033.1:0-17057 GCA_050732295.1 Methylomirabilales bacterium (SeqCode) | reverse complement strand
TCCAATGCCTGTGAGCTGATTCGTCCACCCCGAAAGGCCCGCAGGAAGGCCTCCGCCACCTTGGGGTCGAATTGGGACCCGGCACACTGTTCGATCTCAGTGGCCGCCGCGTCGTCGCTCAGCCGCGGGCGGTAGGGCCGGTCAGTGGTCATGGCATCAAAGGCGTCGGCGACGGCGATCACGCGCGACGCCAGCGGAATCTCGTCCCCCTTCAACCCCTGCGGATATCCCTGACCATCGCAGCGCTCCTGGTGATGCCGAACCGCCGGGATCACCGCATCGAGCTGCTTGATCGGCGCAAGGATTTCCGCCCCGAGCTGCGGATGGAGACGGATGTGCGCCAGCTCTTCGGGGGTCAGAGGGCCGTGCTTGAGGAGGACCCCGTCCCGGATCCCGATCTTTCCCACATCGTGCAAGATCGCGGCCAGCTCGAGTGTTTCCTTTTCCTCAGGTGTCAGGCCCAGTTCCTCCCCGACGGCCAGCGAGATATCCACGACGCGCCGCACATGGCCGCCCGTGTACGGGTCTCGCTTCTCGATGGCCTCGGCCAATGTCGCCGCCGTACTGAGGAAGGTCTCCTTCACTTCCTCATAGAGTCGCGCGTTCTCAATCGCGATCCCCACCTGACGGGCCAACGATTCGAACAGGCGCTGATCCTCCTCATCGAAGGGACGATCGCTCCGTCGGTTGATGGCCTGGAGCACCCCGATGATCCGGTCCCGGCTCTTCACGGCAACACAGATCATGTTTCGGGTGACGAAATGGGTGCGGACGTCGACCCGCCGTGAAAAGCGAGGATCGCGCCGCACATCGCTCACGACGGTGGATTGCCCCGTCCTGGCCACCCATCCCGCGACGCCCTCCCCGACCTTGAGCCGGACCTCCTTCACCTCTCTCCCGCGTTCCCCTAACGCCACCTCAAAGACCAGCTCGTCGCACGTCTCGTTCAGGAGGAGGAGAGACCCGACCTCACACTCCATGAGGCGCGTGGCGGCTTCCACCGCCCGCCTGAGCACCTCCGAGATCTGGAGCGTCGAGTTAAGAATGGCGCTCAACTCCATCAAGGTTGAGCATTGTCCCAGCCGTTTTGCCGCCTCGGAGTAGAGTCGAGCGTTCTCCACCGCCATCCCCAGCTGATGTCCGATGCTCGCGACCAGCTCGGCATCGTCCCGATGAAACGACGGAGAGGTCGGAAGGCGGAGGAGCTCAAGCACTCCAGCGAGGTGGCCGGAAACCCGCAAGGGGACCGTAAGCAGCGAGGCCCGCCCCCCTGTGAATCGGGGAAGGGCCCAGCCGGGTGGCGCCGCCCCGACCGTCCGAAGACGCGCGCCATCGCCCCCCGTGAAGATCTCGCGGCGATGCGCTCCCTTGAGCGAGGCAGGTCCCAGCGAGACCGGAGATCCATTCTTTCCGCGCTGCATCCCGAAAAGCACCCGCTTCTTGTGGGGATCGATCTGCAAGAGGACGCCGTAATCAGCCGCGAGGCCCTGCAGGACGATCTTCAGGAGTGCCTCGAAAAGCGGTTCGGGCTCCAACGTGGTTGTCGAAGCCCGCCGGATGGCCTGGAGAAGCCTGACCCGACGGTCCTGCGTCTTGAGCTCCTTTTCCAGTCCGGCAATCCGCGCCTGCTGACGGTCGAGCTGGCGTTGGTAAATGGTGAGGAGCCGTCGCACGGCCACTGGGGACTCCTGCCCGGTTCGGCGTGCCTGTTGATGTCTGCCCACCGCTCCTCCTATCCCATCGCCTGCTTCAATTCCCGGACAAATGCGGCCACGTCCTCGACGAGTTCCGGACCGCGGCCTCTCTGCTCGATGCGGTCGACGATGGCCGATCCCACGATCACCCCGTCGGCAAGGGCCGCCACGTGTGACACCTGCGCTACAGTGCTGATGCCGAACCCGACCGCAATGGGCTTGTCGGTCACCCGGCGCAGGCGGGCCAGAGAGGCCTCGAGACCGGACTGCACACTCTCTCTGGCACCCGTCACCCCTTTGAGGGCGACATAGTAGATGTAGCCCTGAGACACCTCCGCAATGCGCCGCAGCCGCCCCTCGGTGCTCGTGGGGGCGGCCAGAAAGATCGTATGGATTTGCGCAGCGGTGCAATGCGGCTGCAAGTGTTGTGCCTCCTCGGGAGGCAGGTCCGGGACGATGATCCCGTCCACCCCGGCATCGCCGGCGCGCCTGGCAAACTCGCGAGCCCCCATGCGGAGGATCGGGTTGACGTAGCTCATGAGGACGATGGGAATCGGGGATCGGGCACGGATCTGCTCCACCAATCTGATGACCCCCTTGAGTGTGACCCCGTTTTCGAGGGCCCGTTGGCTCGCTCGCTGGATCGTGGTCCCATCGGCCAGCGGATCGGAAAAGGGGACACCGAGCTCGAGGAGGTCGGCCCCCGCCCCCCCAAAGGCCCACGCCAGTTCCCGGGTCGTGGGCAGGTCCGGGTCTCCGGCGGTGATGAAGGGGATCAAGGCCTTGCCCCGTGCGGCGCGCAGGTCCCGAAAACACCGGTCGATTCTATTCATGCGTTAGCGTCCGAGGTCCGATGTCCGGGATCACGTCGCCCCCGTGCGGCACTCGCATGCTTCCTTGCTGCGGTGCTTCGCTCATGATCTGAGAAACGAGGTCGACGTCCTTGTCCCCGCGACCAGAAAGATTGATCAAAAGGATACCATCCCGTCCGATCTCGGACGCCACCCGGGTCGCATAGGCAATGGCGTGCGCGCACTCCAGCGCCGGGATAATGCCCTCAAGGGTGGCGAGGAGCCGGAAGCCCTGCAGGGCCTCCTCATCGGTCACCCAGACGTATGCTGCACGGCCGATCTCCATGAGGTACGTGTGTTCGGGTCCCACGCCGGGATAATCGAGCCCTGCCGACACGGAGTGGGTGGTCTGAATCTGGCCATCGCCGTCCTGCAGGACGTAGCTCAGTGTCCCGTGAAGCACCCCCGGCTCGCCAGCCGCAAAGCGAGCCGCGTGTTTGCCCGATGCGATCCCGAGCCCCCCGGCCTCGACGCCGATCATCCGGACATCGGCATCCTCGATGAAGGGGTGAAAGAGCCCAATCGCGTTCGACCCTCCCCCCACGCACGCGAGCAGGACGTCAGGGAGCCGGCCTTCTGCCTCGAGGATCTGGGCCCGCGCCTCCCGGCCGATCACCGATTGAAAATTGCGGACCATCAGGGGAAAGGGGTGGGCCCCTAGGGCCGAGCCGAGGACGTAGTGCGTATGATCCACATTCGTGACCCAGTCCCGCATCGCTTCATTGATCGCATCCTTTAACGTGCGACTGCCGGCCTCCACCGGCATGACCTCCGCCCCCAAGAGCCTCATCCGGAACACGTTCAGGGCCTGACGCCGCATGTCTTCCGTTCCCATGTAGACGCGGCACTCCAGGCCGAACAGCGCCGCTGCTGTCGCCGTCGCCACACCGTGCTGCCCTGCCCCCGTCTCTGCGATGACCCTGCGCTTTCCCATCCGGCGGGTGAGGAGCACCTGTCCCAGGGTGTTGTTGATCTTGTGCGCCCCCGTATGGCACAAATCTTCCCGCTTGAGGTAGACCTTTGGTCCTCCAAATTTCTCGGTCAGACGGCGGGCAAGGTAGAGCGGGGTCGGCCTTCCGGCGTACCGTTCAAGGTAATAGGTCAATTCCGTCCGAAAGGCTGGGTCCTGCTGCGCCTCCAGGTACGCCCGCTCGAGGTCCTCGAGCGGCGCCATCAAGGTCTCGGGAACGTAGCGTCCCCCGTACCGGCCGAAGTGTCCCTCACGATCTGGAAGGGGCCAACTCATGCTGCCTCCCTCACGCGTGCGATAAAATCCCGCAGCTTCTGCGGATCCTTGCGGCCCGGCTCGGATTCCACCCCGCTTGACACATCGACCGCGTACGGATGCGCCTCGCGGATCACTTGGGCAACGTTTCCCGGGGTGAGCCCCCCCGCGATGATCACGCGTCCGAAGGCCTTGGCAGAGGACGCGACCTCGAGCGGAAAGGTCTGCCCCGTCCCTCCCAGTGTCCCCTCGACAAAGGTGTCGAGGAGAAAGGCGTGGACGCGATAGGCCTCGAAAGCGGGCGGCGGTCCCCCGCTTCTGACCCGAAAGGTCTTGATGACCGATACCGCGAGACGGCGACAGTACTCCGGAGCCTCGGATCCGTGGAGCTGGACCGTCCGGAAACCGCAGCGGTCTATCACCCGCTCGATCTCTGCGACCGGATGATCGGCAAAGACCCCCACCGGACTGACGAGCGGCGGAAGACCATTGACAATCTCACGTGCCGCATCGGGATCGATGTACCGGGGGGTGCCCGCCACGAAGATGAAGCCGAGGGCATCGGCCCCCGCCTCAACCGCCATCTCGGCGTCCTTGGCGTTGGTGATCCCGCAGATCTTCACTCTAACCGGCATGCCCCCTCCCCAAGAGGTCCCGAACCTTCTCCTCGACGTCTTGGGCGCGGAGGAGCCCCTCCCCGACCAGGATGGCGTCCACCCCGGCCGCCTCGAGCCGCGCCACCTCCGCGCGACGGCTGATGCCGCTCTCGCTGATCACCACGACCTCTCGCGGGATCTCAGGGAGTAGGGAAAATGTCGTCTCGAGGGAGACCTGGAAGGACTTCAGGTCCCGGTTGTTTATCCCCACGATGGGGGCCTTGGCGCCGAGCGCGGCCTGCAGCTCCTGCCGCGTGTGGACCTCGGTCAGGGGATGAAGCCCCATCTCGTGTGAGAGCGCCAGAAGGTCTTGCAGGGCTTCTGCCTCCAGGACCGCTACGATCAAGAGGGTGGCATCGGCTCCCCACGCACGCGCTTCATAGACCTGGTACGGATCGAGGATGAAGTCCTTGCGGAGGACCGGGAGGGAAACGCTCGCTTTCGCCCGGGCCAGATCGTGCAGGCTTCCCTGGAAAAAGGGTTCATCGGTGAGGACGGAGATGGCAGCCGCTCCTGCCGCTTCGTACGCGCGGGTCAACTGTTCCAGGTCAAACCCCTGCCGGATGATTCCTTGCGAGGGAGAAGCCCGCTTCACCTCGGCGATCAAACGGATCCCTCCCCCGCTCGATTTGCGGTCCAGCGCGCCGTGAAAGTCACGAGGCGGTGGCAGATCGCGGATCCGGGCCTTGAGATCCGAGAGGGGGACCGTCGCCTTCCGGGCGGCAACCTCCTCCCGCTTCGCTTCCAGGATCCGTTCCAGGATCATCGTCGTTCTCCGCCGTGCAGAGTGAGCTGACTGTCGCGCCCCCTCATTGATTGCAGAACGCTACGGCCTTCTCCAGTTTCTCCCACGCCGTCCCGCTGTCAATGGATCGCTCCGCACCCCTGATCCCGTCCTGGATATCCGGCGCGCCCCCCCCAGCCGCGATCGCCGCACCCGCGTTCAAGACAACGATGTCCCGCTTCGGGCCCTTGGCCCCCTGGAGGATCTGCCGGATGATCCCGGCATTGGCGGCCGCATCGCCGCCCGCGAGATCCGCGAGCGTTGCTCGGGGAATGCCAAAGTCCTCCGGCCGGACACAGTAGCTTCGTACGACTCCCCCCCGGACCTCGGAGATCTTGGTCTCGGCGGTCGTGGAGATTTCATCCAGGCCGTCCATCCCGTGCACGACAAACGCCCGGTGGCACCCGAGCTGGTGCAACACATCCGCCAACACCTCGGTGAGGTTTCCATCATAGACCCCGATCACCTGCGCCGAGGCTCTGGCAGGATTGGTCAGAGGCCCCAGGAGATTGAAGAGCGTTCGGATCCGGATCTGGCGGCGAGCCCTCATCACATGCCTCATGGCCGGATGGAGGAGCGGGGCGTAGAGAAAGCCGATCCCGACCTCCTCGATGCACCGGCCGACCCGCTCGGGGGAAAGATCGAGGGGGATCCCGAGCGCCTCGATGGCATCCGCGCTCCCGCAGACTCCGGAGACGGAGCGGTTCCCATGTTTGGCCACCGGAATCCCCGCCCCTGCCACCACGAAGGCGGCCGCCGTGGAGATATTGAAGGTGCCTCGCGCGTCCCCGCCCGTCCCGCAGGTATCTACGAGCAACCCCCGTCCGAACCGGGACAGGCCCTGGGCGGCCGCGTGCTGCGTCGGAACTGCAATCACCTTCTCTCGCATCACCTCGACAAAGCCAGTGAGCTCCTCCGGCGTCTCCCCCTTCATGCGCATGGCCGTGAGGAAGGCCGCAATCTGCGCATCGGAGGCCTCGCCGGACATGAGAACCTCCATGACGCCCCTCGCCTCCTCGCGGCTAAGATCTTGCCCCTGCACCACCTTTTGAAGGGCCTGCACAATCATCGCGAACCCAGCAGCTGTCAGCGGTCAGCGATCAGGGCACTAGGGACTGGAGACTTGAGTCTGGAGACTAGAGTCTCGCGTCTCCTGTCTCCGGTCTCATGTCTCTCGTTACGGACGGCTGACGGCTTCACAGCTTCACAAAGTTTCGCAACAGATCCTTGCCTACCCGGGTCAGGATCGACTCCGGGTGAAACTGGACCCCTTCCACCAGGTGCTCCCTGTGTCGAAGCCCCATGATCTCCCCCTCGGCCGTCTCCGCCGAAATCTCAAGGCAGGCGGGAAAACTCTCCCGCTCCACCAGAAGGCTGTGATAGCGGGTCGCCTCGAAGGGGTTCGGGAGCTTCCGGTAGACCGTGCGCCCGTCGTGCTGGATCAGGGAGGTCTTCCCGTGCATCAGCCGTCCGGCGCGAACGATCTTCCCCCCGAATGCGGCTCCGATACATTGGTGCCCCAGACACACCCCGAGAATGGGGATCCGGCCGGCGAGGCGGGAGATCACCTGGCCCGAGATTCCCGCCTCCGTGGGGGTGCAGGGGCCAGGGGAGATGACGATTCGCGCCGGGCGGAGACGCTCGACCTCCTCCACGGTGATCTTGTCATTACGCACGACCTGGACCTTTTCGCCAAGCTCCCCGAGATATTGAGCCAGGTTGTAGGTAAAGGAGTCGTAGTTGTCGATCAGCAGCACCATCGCCGTTCACAGTTCAGGGTTCATGGTTCATGGACTGGCACAGTTCACCATTTATTGTATTGTTCGCGGCGCACCCTTCGCACCTCAGACTTCGAAGCATGAGCGTCCAGACGTTCCCACCAACCCTGAACTATCAACCATGAACTATGAACCGACCATCGGTGGTCGGTCGTCGGTCGTCGGTCCACGCTCCATGTCCAGGCCTCCCTCGGCCATCTCGACGGCTCGAAGCATGGCCGCCGCCTTGTTCAGGGTCTCTTGGTACTCCCGCTCGGGCTCCGAGTCGGCCACGATCCCGGCTCCCGCCTGGATCCAGGCCCGCTCCTTCGCGAACAGGACCGTGCGGATGGTGATGCACGTATCCATGTTCCCCGAAAAGCTGATGTAGCCGATCGCCCCCGCATACGGACCACGCTTGACTGGCTCGAGCTCTTCGATAATCTCCATCGCCCTGATCTTCGGGGCCCCGCTCACGGTGCCGGCGGGAAACGAGGCGCGGAGCACATCAAAAGCATCCTGCCCCTCCCGGACTCGCCCCCGCACATTCGACACGATGTGCATGACGTGGGAGTACCGCTCGATCACCATCAGCTCGTTGACCTCGACGCTCCCAGGGGCGGAGACCCGGCCGACATCGTTACGCCCGAGATCGACGAGCATGATATGTTCTGCCCGCTCCTTCGGGTCCGCGAGCAGCTCGGCCGCGAGGGCGTGGTCCTCGCCCTCGGTTCCGCCTCGGGGCCTGGTCCCGGCGATGGGACGAAGGTCGATCTGTCCCTCCTCCAATCGCACCAGGACCTCGGGGGAACTCCCTGCCAGCGACAGGTCTCCGAGGTGGAGGAAGTACATGTACGGGGAGGGATTGATGATCCTCAGCGCCCGGTACACGTCAAAGGGCTGAGCGGCCGTCTTGATCTCGAATCGCTGGGAGAGGACTGCCTGGATGACGTCCCCCGCCGCCACATAGTCCTTGCACCTCTGGACCGCCCGACAGAACTGCTCGCGGGTGAACGTCGAGGTTACTTCCGAAGGCCGGGATGCCACCGGAGTAACCAGGGGCTGATCCAGCGGCTTGCGGAGATCGGCGACCAGCGCTTCGATCTTCGAACAGGCGAGATCATACGCGACCTCGGCGGTGCTGGTGGCGGTGTCGGGGACATACGCATTGGAAACCACCTGGATCCGCTGGCGAAGGTTGTCAAAGATCAGGAGCGTATCGGTGAGCAGAAACAGGGCATCGGGCAGCGCCAGATCATCCTCGGTGAGGTTCGGCAGGGCTTCAAAGAAGCGGATCGTGTCATAGGACAGATACCCGACCATGCCGCCGAAGAACCGTGGCAGGCCTTCGACCTTGACGGGTCGGTAGGGACTGAGGACTTCCTTGACGAGATCCAGCGGGTTGCTGATCCTCCGTTGCTCGGGTGGCACCCCAGGCCTCGAAAGCTCTGCCTGGTTTCCCTTGGTCCGGATCACCAAGGAGGGATTCCGCCCCATGAAGCTGAAGCGAGCCCACTTCTCCCCCCCCTGGACGCTCTCCAGGAGAAAGGCGTAGTCTCCCCCCTTGATCTTCAAGAAGGCCGAGACGGCCGTCTCGGTATCGGCCAGGACCTCGCGGTAGACCGGAATCAGGTTTCCCAGACGAGCCTTTGCCTTGAATGCATTCGGGGACGGGTAATACATCAATCACTCCTGTAGATAGGGCATGATAAGTTAGCATGAACAAAAGGAAAGGTCAAGGCTGCGTTGGCCGCGGACCGATCACCGATGACAGAAAGAACTCTTGGTTTTGACGGTCCTCGGTCGTCGGTCATCCGTCATCGGTCAGCTGGTCGGGAGTGAGGGGCCGAGGGTGCTGTTAGAACGCACTAATCGAGGTGCGCGCCGATCTTGGACTGAATGACACCTCGGGGCACCGCCCCAATGACCTGATCCACCCGCTCGCCCCCTTTGAAGAGGAGGAGCGTTGGGATGCTCCGGATGCCAAAGCGGGCGGCCGTCCGAGGGTTCTCGTCCACGTTCAGCTTGGCGATCGTCACCTTTCCGGAATACTCATCCGCCAGCTCTTCGAGGACAGGCGCGATCATGCGACAGGGGGCACACCACTCGGCCCAGAAATCGACGATGGTCAGTCCTTGACTCTTGACGACCTTCTGATCGAAATCCGCGTCGCTCACTTGGACGATATTATTCGAAGACATCGTTGTCCCCAGCATCGTTTTCCGGTTTCGTCCCATGCTACCTCCCCACCCCCTCCCTGTCAAGTTTCCTCGCACGTCCCCTACCGTCGATTCGAGTTGACTCCTCAGCCCAAATGGCCTAATTTCTTGCCTAAATGGTGCCTGTTCCCTAGGGCTTTGTAGGAAATATCGCAACGGAAATTTCGGTCCCCGGAAACACCTCAGCACCGGGCGGGTCGTGCACCCCCCGGTGCTTTTTGTTTTGATGCACAGGACAGCGTCAAAAGCGCCAGCAGGGTAAGTTCCATTTGACCCCTTCGCCGGCCGGTTTGTAATCCGCTGTACTCAGTGGAAGGGTAACATGTTTGAGATTGGCCGTATCTACAAACGCAGCGATGTTCATTCGATGCACGGGGGTCAAAAACAAGGGGGAATCTCCACACCCAAGGCCCGTCCCTTTATAATGCTCTTCTCCGGGGGAGGGGAACAATACGGGTATCGCGATGGTTGGGACGAAAACAAGGTCTTTCTCTACTCCGGTGAGGGTCAGCTCGGGAATATGCAGTTCACGGCTGGTAACAAGGCAATCCGTGACCACTCTAGAGATGGAAAGGATCTCCACCTGTTTGAGCAGGTGGGCGACGGACAGGTCTGCTACCTTGGTTGTTTTATCTGCTGTTCGTGGAATTACCGCCAAGCAAAGGATAAGTCAGGCAAGACAAGACGCGCCATAATTTTCCATCTCGTACCTCTAGAGGGAGCCTATTCACCTGTAGAATCTGCAGAGGCGCCTGCGACCCAACTGCGTCTAGAGCTGCAACCACTGGATGAGCTGCGAAAGAAAGCACTTGCAAGCGCCTCGGTGCCTGTGGAGTCCACTCCTAAAAAGGCAAGACGCCTGCTCTACGACCGAAGTGAGGCAATTCGCGCGTACGTGTTAAGCCGGGCGAGTGGTAACTGTGAGGCGTGTGGGAGCCCAGCACCCTTCCACCGCCACGACGGCAGTGCCTATCTGGAGCCACACCACACCCGCAGGCTATCAGATGGCGGGCCCGATCATCCACGGTGGGTTGCCGCGGTCTGCCCGAACTGCCACCGGGAAATTCATTACGGAGTCAAGGGGGAGGCCCTGAATCGCAGTCTGGAAGCGCACCTCGGCACGATCGAGGGGGAGGCCCCTCATTAGAGAGGGCCTCGTGGAAAAACAAGGAACGTCCCTGGGGGCGAGTTGGTGAGCATAACAAGAAGGCCCCACACGGCTCTGACCGTCCTGTTTACCCTCCTTAGTCTCCTCTCTGCCGTTTCAGTCCTACCCACTGATAACGGCATCGATCCTCAAGCCGCGCCCCTGGTCCGGGTCGTTCGTGTCATCGACGGGGACACGATCGAAGTCTGCTGCATTGGATGGAGGCGGGAAAGTATCAGGTACATCGGGATTGACACGCCCGAGACGAGTGGTCCAACAAGGACCTTCGCGGCGTACGGGAAGGAGGCAAAAGAAGCCAATCGCAAGCTCGTCGACGGGAAGGCCGTACGCTTGGAGTTTGACGTGCGGCAGCGGGACAAGCACGGGCGGCTCTTAGCCTACGTCTATCTCGAGGACGGGACCTTCGTGAACGCCCGGCTGGTGCAGCAGGGATACGCCCAGGTGATGACGGTGCCGCCGAATGTGAAACACCAAGAGCTGTTTCTGAAGCTCCAGAGGGAGGCGCGGGAGGCTAGACGGGGACTGTGGAGGTGAGGCATGGTTACGATGGCGTTCCCGGGCGAACCTTGTCAAATTCAGCCCCGACCAGACTGGACCGCCCAAGAGAAATGGGCCTGGAAGCACGTTTGTGAAGGGATAATTGCCGACTTCAACGAGGGTGAAGAGTACGGTGGTCGGCTGGATCCGAAGACGTCTGATGGGTGGCCAGAAAGTCGGGTACTGCGACCCGCATTCCTGGAGACGATCCTGCTCCATGAGCCTTATCGGAGTTCCGTGCCGCGTCAAGGCGTGCGGATATCGGGCGCTTGGTTTAAAGACCATTTAGACCTATCAAATGCGACTCTTGCTCATCCATTGTATCTAGAAGGTTGCCGATTTGACCTGCCGGTTGATCTCAGCTTTTTACGAACATTCGAGGTTGTTTCCCTCGGAGGCTCCGCATTCGAAGCCGAAGTCAACATGCGTAGAGCAAAGATAGACCGTGGACTCGCTATGCACAGCTGTAAATTCGCCGGCAACCTGACGATGGATAGCCTTGAGGTTAACGGTGATCTTTATATGCATGAGCATGCCGAGTTTGCCGACGTCAATCTTAATGGCTGCAAAATCGCAGGCCATTTTGACATGAGTGGGTCCCTTTTTACGGGTAATCTCACCATGAACGGTCTCAAAGTCGGTGGTGCGCTCCTAATGCGTAAGGTCACCGCATCTGGCGAGGTAGATCTCGGTGGTGGCAATATCGTGGACCAAATTAGTATGATCGGTGCCCACTTTAGGAGCAAGCTGAACATGAACGGTTTGCAGGTCGGTGGGCTCGTCTCAATGAGTGAAGGTGCCGAGTTTGCGGAAGTCGATCTGACTAGTGCCAAGATCGGACGTCAGCTGAGCATGATCGGCTCCAAATTCACTGGCGGTCTGATTATGAATAATGTTGAGGTTAGCGGTTCTCTTTTTATGCGGGACGGAGCCGAGTTTGCAGAGGTCAGCCTTGTTAAGGCCATGATCGAGAACGACCTCAGCATGATCGGCTCACAATTTAAGGGCAAACTGAACATGAACGGCGTATTGGTCCGTGGAAGCCTCCTAATGCGTGGACCGGCTACGTTTGCTGAAGTACATCTCGGTGCCACCCGAATCGGGGGCAGTGTTGACATGAGCGGATCTCGTTTTAATGGTAACCTCGATATGCGCAGCTCTAACGTCGGCGGCATGCTCGCAATGGGCGGTGGGGCCACATTCAGAGATGCGAATCTCGCTGGAGCAAAGATAGAAGGGGAATTTTCAGTAAGCGGTTCTACGTTTGCTGGCAGGCTGAACATGTTCGGCCTTTATGTCGGCCAAACCATGCTTGCAGGGAATTCAAAGTTTGAAGGCGACTTCGAGGTAAGTTTGATATTCGCAGACATCGGTGGAAACTTAGACATCGCGGGCAGCGGCCTTCCTTCCCTTGATCTTACAGGAACCAAGGTCCGCGGGACGTTTAGGCTCGGTTCAGAAGATCGGCCCCCAGTTCGGTGGCGAACGAACGCAACCCTAACTCTTCGTAACACTGAGGTGGAAAGTTTCCAAGACCGGATGGATACGTGGCCTGGCAAGCTGGAACTAGACGGCTTCCAATACACTTCCTTAAGTGAATTATCCCATCGCCAAGTTTGCTGGTTCATCGAATGGTTGGGAAAGCAGCCGCTATACTCACCACAACCCTATCAGCAACTAGCCAACGTGTTGCGAAAAGCCGGTCACAGGCAGAGGGCAAACGATGTCCTGTATGCTGGCAAGGAGCGGGAACGGAAACAAGCAAAAGGGCGGCAGTGGGCATGGTTGACCGCCTTAAAGTGGGTCATAGGCTACGGGTTCCGGATCTACTATACGCTTCCGTGGCTCCTAGCTCTCATTGTGGCTGGCGCGCTGGTGCTCAGAGTAACCAATCAAGGCCCGCTTAACGGGATGCCTTACGGCTTCTCCTACAGCGTCGATATGCTATTACCCATTATCGAGCTGAGCAAACGTCACTACGAGATCCCACTTGAGGGCTTCGCCAGATATTACTTCTACTTCCACAAACTAATGGGTTGGATCCTGGCGTCGTTCATTGTTGCCGGAATAACCGGGCTCACAGAAAAAGCATGACTCTTCGGGGGTAAAAAGCATGGGAGAAAAAGCCGATTTACGCAACGTCGCCAGTTTCGAGGAACTCCTCCGCGCCTGCCTCTACGAGCAGGAGGCCCTCCGCCGGGTGCTGGTGCGGAAGGGGCTGGTGTCCAACGAGGAGGTATTGGAGGAGGTCAAGACGGTGCGGCGGGAGTTGGAGGGAAAACGAGCGAGATAAGTGTGCGGCCCTGCCTCCTTATACCACCCGTCCGGCGACCAGATGACCGCGTCGATTTCCTTGACACC
Source organism: Methylomirabilales bacterium (SeqCode) (assembly GCA_050732295.1). GTDB lineage: Bacteria > Methylomirabilota > Methylomirabilia > Methylomirabilales > CSP1-5 > CSP1-5. The sequence continues at coordinate 3,805 of JBOHQS010000033.1, read as the reverse complement.
CCCCGCCCTGTCCGGCATACTGAAGTCCCACTCAGGAGATTCCGACATGGACCCGGGATAACCACGGCCCTTCGCCCACCTCCGGCACACTCGACGGCGCACGAGTCATTCAGACGCCCTCCCGGGCGAACCATGGCCCGGTAGGGCGTTTTGCTCTCTTCGGAAGCTCGTCCCGGTGCGGTGAGGTGCGTATTCAGGAACCTTCAGGGCACGGGAGCCTGACCACGACGAGCGGAAATAGATTGCAACTGCCTGTAGCCTAACGTTAGGACGCACAACCCCGGTCTTAGTCCGTTAATACTCCTCGACTTGGATGCAATTGACAGGAACCTCGATGACGGTTTATGGAAATAGTTACGAGAAACTGCGGTCATTCCGGTGTGAGCCAGTTTTGTCTAATTTTGGTTAGGGGACATTGCAAAATGGTCTGCTGAGACGGTATTTGTTGAAAGGGAGGCAGGCGTGAGCGTCCGGATGAAGCGCTTAACGAAGGCAGCAATTGTCCTGCTCGCGATGCTCCTTGTCCCTGCGTCAGCTTACGCGACAAAATGCCATTGCAGACAACACAAGGCTGATGCAGAAGCAAACGGCACCTGTTCGAGGAGTGAGGATGAGACTAGGTGCACGCTCACCTTTACTACGACTCCCCCTAAAGAATACGACGAGTTCGTCGCCAGACTAAGGAAACTAAACCTAACGGCTGATCCGCGCGAAGTGCTAAGGGATGCTTTTGCGAAGCCCCCCGAGGCATACGGGGAGAAATTCGTTCCAGAGTACTTGCCGATCCTTTTCTCCATCTCGCAGCGGACGTACTTCTTAGAACGTACCCCTCAAATAGTAAAAGTTATTCGCGAGAACAAGAACAAAATTGAGCGCGTTTTTCTTAATCCGGAATTCAAGCGGAAGGCCGTACGAGAGAAGCTGTTGCCGTTTGAGGCAATCATGTCCTACGGATGCATTGAGATTAAAGATGGCAGTTTCTATTCCATGGTTAAGACTCGTTGGGCCGAAGCAAACCTGTTCTGTGACGACTTTCCGAAATGAATACGCAATCTCTTGCGCAGAGTAGTTTAGTGGCGTGCCCACTCGCATCTAAACGATAGACGGAGACACTCATGGCATTTCTTCCTAGCTCCCAAAGGAAAGCGGCATATGTTTTTGGCTTTATCTTCGTCGCAGTAATTCTAGTCGTCGCTCTCTTCATACCACGGCCAACGGAATTCCAGTTCTTTGTCTTTCGCATAGTGCTTGCTCTTGCTGCCGCGGGCGTCGCGGCAACGATTCCTGGCTTCATAAACGTTGATATTAGCACGTGGGTAAGAGCGGGTGGTGCCATCGCTGTCTTCGTTGTGATTTATTTCTTCTCCCCCGCTCAGTTAATTTCGGAGCCTCCCGCGCAAAAGGTCCATGAAGGTTTTCTATTTGCTCTCAGAGACCACCTCAACAAGAACGTCTCGCTCGAAGAATTCCAGTTGGCGCTTGCCGGCGAGAAAACGGATGAGTTAGAGAGGTTTTGGATCAAAGAGGTGGCAGGTAAATCCTGGGGCGAGCTATTTCAGAAGATCTGTATTGCGTATCAGGCTTGTCTTCGCTGTAATCCGGCGCCAGATCAGATTAAAAACCGGGTAAGAATTGAGCTATCTGGAGCCTTGCTTCAAGGCAAGACAAACGAGGGGGCAGTCATGTACTCCTGTTCACAATAGAGGGTATCAAAGCGTCTGAGTTCTTTGTCTCCTAAAGTGGTTTGGGGTCTGAGCTACCCCCGATTTGCGGACACCTCAAAGGGAGCCACAATCCCCGAGGAGGTGTGGCATTGGATTGCCCCCCCTTCTTGAACCTTCTATTGATTGGTGTCCACTCCTCTCCCGAAACCCCCTCCATCTCTTTCTACGATTGACTTCGCGCGTTGGGATTGCGCGAATCCTGCTGTAAAATGCCGAGGGGTCGTGTACCATCGGATGCATGGTGAGGGAGAAAGATTCGTGGGTCCGAGAGGCTGAAACGAAGCTTGGGCAACGCTTTCGGAATCGGGCGCTGCTTCGGGCCGCGCTCACTCACGCTTCGGTCGGAGCCGAAGGGAGGACCTTCGAGCGCCTCGAGTTTTTGGGCGACGCCATCCTCTCGCTCGTCTTAGCGCTCGACCTGTATCGGACCTACCCGCATCGCTCCCCGGGAGAATTGACCCGCCTCCGGGCCAGCCTGGTGAATCGGCACGCGTTAGCCCAGGCGGCAACGCACCTGGGAGTGCCAACGATGCTCCGGATGGGAAAGAGCGAGGAGCCCCAAGGCCGACGGCGAGCCACGATCCTGGCCGCGGCCTTCGAGGCGATCGTCGCCGCGTTCTTCCTCGACCGGGGTCTCGGCTCGGTGACGAAGTTCCTCAGGCAGCATCTCCTTCCCCGGCTCAGCCCTGACTTTTCCCTTGATGCCAAGTCTGAACTGCAAACGTGTGTTCAGGCCGTACTCAAGACGCTCCCGCGCTACCGCATCCTGAAGCTGTCGGGTCTTCCCCACGCCCGCCGCTTCGAGGTCGAGGTCGAGGTCAAAGGACAGACGCTCGGGAGAGGCAAGGGCGAAAGCCGACGGGAAGCCGAGCAAAACGCAGCCAGCCGCGCGCTCACCCGCATGAGGGAGAACCCCCACATTTTGCGGTCCGTCCAGGAATGACCCCTTGATTTTGTGGGATTCCCCTTGACAGCACCGAAAGCCTGTGTTACAAAAAAGCCCATGCATCTGAGCAACCTGACCCTCTTCGGCTTCAAGTCCTTCGTTGATCGCATGAGTATCGATTTCCAACCAGGGGTGACATCCCTCGTAGGGCCTAATGGTTGTGGCAAGAGCAACATCATCGATGCCATGCTGTGGGTGTTGGGGGAACAGAGCCCGAAGGCGCTGCGCGGGGAGCGCATGGAAGACCTCATCTTCGCAGGCAACTCCCAGCGGAAACCGGTCGGCATGGCTGAGGTCTCCCTCACCCTGTCGAATGTCCAGGGCCGACTCGCAGTCCCCTACGACGAAGTGACCATCGCCCGCCGGCTCTATCGCTCTGGCGAGAGCGAGTATCTCCTCAATCAGCATCCGTGTCGCCTCAAAGACATCACCCGCCTCTTCCTCGACACCGGGCTCGGCCGGGAACCCTACGCCCTGATCCAGCAGGGGGCCATCGCATCCCTCCTCAACGCAAAACCGGCCGACCGGCGGGCCCTCCTCGAGGAGGCGGCAGGAACCATGTCGTACAAGGTGAACCGGAACACCGCCCTGGGTCGGCTCGAGGCCGCGGAACACAATCTGCTCCGGGTCAAGGATGTCCTGGAGGAGATCGAACGGCAGCGCACCTCTCTCCATCGCCAGGCGAAAAAGGCGGAACGCTACCAGCGCATGGCGCTCCGCTTGAAGGAGCTTCACGTTCTTGTCCTTGTGAGGGAAGAGCGCCGCCTCGACGGGGAGCTCGAGCGTATCATCCGCCAGGAATGGGATGTGGCCACGGCTCGCGAGTCCTGCCAGCTCCGCGTCTCGAAGGAAGAGACCTCCCTGGAGGCCGGCCGCCTGCACGACCTGCAGATGGAGAAGCGGATCACGGCGGGCCAGGAGCGGCTGTACGGCCTGCGAAGCCAGCGCGAGCGTGAGGAGGCGGAGGCACGGTCCCGCGAAAACCTCCTCCAGGACCTCAGGCGGCGACGGGAGGAGCGTCAGGAGCAACTGAGGGGTGTCGCAGAGCGGCTCCATCGGCTCCTTCAGGATGTCGAGGCCGACGGCAAGAGGCGGGCCGCCACGGAGGAGGAAATCGAGGCGGGTTCCCGGCAGC
>JBOHQS010000032.1:0-17115 GCA_050732295.1 Methylomirabilales bacterium (SeqCode) | reverse complement strand
GGCAAATCGGAAGCCCCAGGCCCGTTCCCCGGGGTTTCGTGGTAAAAAAGAGGTCGAAGATCCGGTCGTGATGCTGAGGGGGGATCCCGCACCCGGTGTCGCTGATAGTGAGCTTCACCTGGTCGGTCTCGCCCTGTCTCTCCGCTGGATGGCCCTCGGTTCGCACCGTCACGGTCCCCTCGGGGGGAGTCGCTTCGAGGGCGTTCTTCAAGAGATTCAGGACGACCTGTTTCAGCTTGTCCGAATCCGCGAGGAGCGCGGGCAGGTGGGGATCATAGGTCTTGTGCAGCAGGATGGAGCGCTCGCGGATTTCTCCGGCGTACAGGTGGCAACACGCGTCCAGGAGCTGGTGGAGATCGGTCGGTCTCAGCTCGAGACGCGACTCCCGCCCGAAGAGGAGGAGGTCGCTCACCAGGGCATTCAGGCGCTGAGTCTCAAAGAGCATCGCGTCCACCAGCTCTTGATGGGCTGAAGGAAGGGCCACCTCTCGTTTCAGGATCTGGGCCACAGAGGTGATCCCAAAGAGGGGGTTCCGGATCTCATGGGCGACGCCCGCCACCACCTGACCGATGGCGGCGAGGCGGTCTTTACGGCGCAGCTCAGCCTGGAGCTGTTTGATCTCACTCAGATCCCGGAAGATGACGATGACCCCCTCTCGATTCCCCCGGACATCCGTGAGGTACGAGTTGGTGAAGCCGAGGGGGATGGTGCTGCCGCCTCGGAGGGCCAGCTCGAGCTCCCGGTGACTGGACTCGCCGCGGACCTCCAACAACTCGCCCCCGTTGGGAAAGAGGTCGGTCAGTTTGCGATCGATGAGATCCGCGGCGTCGCAGCGCAGGGCGAGGGCTCCCTGGGGGTTGATCAGGGTCATGACTCCGCCCGAATCGGTCACCATCAGTCCGCTGGCCAGGTGACTGATGATGCTCTCGGTGAGGTGCTCGCTCCGGTGGAGTTCCGCGGTGCGCGCCTCGATCCGCTCGCGCAGGTCCGCCGCCGATTCGTGCGTGAGCTGGTGGAGACGGCTGAGCTCTGCCACCTTTTCGTGCAGGGTGTGGACGAGTCGATCATTCTGTACCAGGACGCGGTGGTGCGCCTCGGCCCGCCTGACCGCGGCGGCGATCGCCTCCGGTTCGAGCGGTTTTGGGATATAATCGTACGCGCCGTGCTTCACGGATCCGATGGCGCTCTGGAGTGACGCATAGGCGGTGATCATGATCACCGGGGTCAAGGGGGCAACCCGGCCGAAGTGGACCAGGGCCTCGACCCCGCTCATCCCGGGCAGCATCACATCCAGGAGGATCACGGCGGGGGGATCTGCCTGGGCCTCCCCGAGGGCCTCCTGAGCGTCGGCGGCCGTCCGGACCTGGAAGCCTGCCTGGCCAAGGATGTCGGTGCAGAATTCCCGTATGAGGCGCTCGTCGTCCACGACGAGGACGGTCGGTTTGGCTATCTCCGGAGGGGCAGGTGCCATCGTCTTCCTCACTCCATCCTGCGTCCGTAAGGTATCAGGGAGATCGCGATTTTTCAACAGGAATGTCCCTGCGCCCACGGGGTACAGCGTTGACAGTGATCCGGCGAGCCCCTTATGATGGGCCGTAAGGAGGGGAGCCTGTGCGAGAGGAGGTCTTCTCCGCGGTTGAACGAGCGATCACGACGTACCGGCTTCTCCAGCCGGGAGAAGGGGTGGTGGTGGCGGTCTCGGGCGGCGCCGACTCCATCGTCTTGCTTCACTGCCTGCTCCGACTTCGCGGGCCGTGGTCCCTTGAGCTCACCGTGGCACATTTCGACCATCGCCTTCGGGAGACCTCCCGACAGGATGCCCTCTTTGTGGAGAAGGTCGCAACCGCGTGGGGCCTGCCGGTGACGACAGGGTCCTGGGTGCAGGAGGGGCGTCGCGACCGGTCCCTTCAAGCGGAGGCCCGGCGGGCACGGTACCGGTTTCTTGAGGAAGTGGCATCCCGGGTGGGGGCGACCAAGATTGCCTTGGGGCACCACCGGGACGACCAGGCAGAGACGGTCCTCCTTCACCTCCTCAGAGGCTCGGGGCTTCGGGGACTCAGAGGGATGCTGCCGCTCAGCGATGGGCGCCTGATTCGGCCACTGCTCGGAGTGAGGCGAGAGGAGATCGAGGCCTATATCAAGGCGTATCAGCTCTCTTTCACAGAGGATCCCTCGAATCGGGACCTCCGCTACCGCCGAAATCGAATCCGGTGGCGACTCCTCCCGTTGCTTGAGCGGGAGTACAATCCCTCGGTGGCGAGGGGCCTCGCGCGCATGGCGGCCCTGGTCGCCGAGGACGAAGCCTATCTTGATGAGGTTGCCCGGGAATCCTTGAAGGGGCTCGTGGGTATCGAGGGGGAAAGGATCTGCCTGAGGCTGAGCTCTCTGCAGGCCTTGGCGCCCGCAATTCGACGCCGCATTCTTGAGCGGGCGATTCGAAGTGTGACCCCGGGCGCGTATCTCACCGCCCCCCATCTCGAGGCGGTCGACAGACTGACGACGCCCGGTGGTCCTGGAGCGGCATCGCTTCCCCAGAACCTGAGGGCATGGAGGTCTCACGGATTCCTCTATGTGGGGAGGCGTCGCCCGGAGTGGCGCTCTCCACCAGTCCGGGAAGAGTTGCCGGTGCCGGGAGAGGTGCTCATCCCCGGGTGGGGGGTCAGGGTGGAGGCCGCGATCCAGACCGTGCCGATGACCGATCTCCGGGCTGCCGGCCCCGAGCGGGCATATGTGGACTGGAAGCAGGTCCTTCCTCCGCTCGCGGTACGCAGTTGGAGGTCGGGCGATCGCTTTCACCCCCTGGGGCTCAAGGGGAGCAAGAAGCTCCAAGATTTCTTCGTCGATGCCAAGGTCCCCCGGGAGAGGCGGGAACAGGTCCCCATCGTCACGGATCAGCAGGGGATTCTGTGGGTGTCCGGATTGCGGATCGATGAACGGGGGCGAGTGGGGGGAGCGACCGAGCAGGTGTTGGTCCTGACATTGCACCGCGAGGGAGGCCTCGGGGACGCCTCGCCTCGCCCATGGGTCTTGGCATCTCGTGAGTGATATGCTATTTTCTATACTCCCAGGTGATGGGTGCTCTGGTGGCGCCCAGTCCCGGACCCGAAGGAGGGTTGGGAATTGAGTCCGCTAATGAAAAATATGGCCCTCTGGCTGGTGATCATCCTGAGCATGATCCTCCTCTTCGGCATCTTCAGCCAGAGTCAGACGGGAAGGAAGGAGCTCAATTTCAGCGAGTTTCTCGCGCGCGTCGACCAGGGGGAGGTCGCGGAAGTAGAGCTCAGGGGGTCGGCCATCACCGGGAAGCTCAAAGATGGCACCCCCTTCCAGACCTATGCCGCCGAGGACCCCGAGCTGGTCCCGGGGCTCCGCAAGCAGGGGGTGGTCATTTCTGCCAAGCCCGTGGAACAGACCCCCTGGTGGAGCTTGGTCCTCAACTGGCTGCCGATGCTCCTCTTCATCGGCGTCTGGGTCTTCTTCATGCGCCAAATGCAGGGCGGAGGCGCCAAGGCCCTCTCCTTTGGAAAGGCGAGGGCCCGACTCCTCACGGAGAAACAGAACCGGGTGACCTTTGCGGATGTGGCGGGCGTGGACGAGGCCAAGGGGGAGCTGCAAGAGATCATCGAGTTTCTGAAGGACCCCCAGAAGTTCCAGAAGCTCGGTGGTCGGATCCCCAAGGGGGTCCTGCTCATGGGGCCGCCGGGGACGGGGAAGACCTTGCTGGCCCGCGCCATTGCCGGTGAGGCCAATGTCCCCTTCTTTTCCATCTCTGGATCGGACTTCGTGGAGATGTTTGTGGGCGTCGGGGCCTCTCGGGTCCGCGACCTCTTCGAGCAGGGGAAGAAGCATGCCCCCTGTATCATCTTCATGGATGAGATTGACGCGGTCGGTCGGCATCGGGGGGCGGGACTTGGGGGCGGCCATGACGAGCGGGAGCAGACGCTGAACCAGCTCCTGGTCGAGATGGATGGCTTCGAGTCGAACGAAGGGGTGATTCTCATCGCCGCCACCAATCGGCCCGACGTGTTGGACCCGGCGCTGCTTCGGCCGGGGCGGTTCGACCGACAGGTGGTGGTGGCGCGGCCCGACATTCGTGGCCGAGAGGAGATCCTGAAGGTGCACGTCAAGAAGATCCCCCTCGCACCCGATGTAACCCTGGCGGTCCTGGCCCGAGGGACGCCGGGGTTCTCCGGGGCGGATTTGGCGAATCTCGTGAACGAGGCGGCCCTCCTGGCCGCGCGGGAGGATAAGAAATTCGTCGAGATGAAGGACTTTGAGAGCGCCAAGGACAAGGTCCTCATGGGGGTGGAGCGCAAGAGCCTGATCTTGAGTGAGGAGGAGCGACGGGCCACGGCCTATCACGAGGCGGGGCATGCTCTGGTGGCCAGGCTCATCCCAGGGACCGATCCGATCCACAAGGTGACGATCATCCCGCGAGGCCGGGCCCTCGGGATTACCCAGCAGCTGCCGATGGACGAGAAGCACAATTACCATCGGGAGTATCTGTTGGACAATATCGCCATCCTTATGGGGGGCCGGGTGGCGGAGGAGCTGGTGCTGGGGCACATGAGCACCGGGGCGGGGAACGACCTGGAGCGCGCCACGGATCTCGCCCGCAAGATGGTGTGTGAGTGGGGGATGAGCGAGAAGCTGGGTCCCCTGACCTTTGGGAAGCGGGAGGAGATGATCTTCCTGGGGAAGGAGATCGCCCAGCATCAGGACTATAGCGAACAGACGGCCCAGGAGATCGATCAGGAAGTCCGCCGCTTTGTCATCGAGGCGTATGAGCGGGCCAAGGAGCTGGCCAAGTCCCGGGTCGGGGCACTCCACGCCCTGGCTGCTGCCCTGTTAGAGCGCGAGGTGCTGGAGGGAGCGGAGGTCGATGTCATCATCACCGGGGCACCCGCCTGAGACCTGGGTCCCTCCCGGCGATCGGCTGCCCCCGCTCCGGTGCCGGCGCTTCTCCCTCGACGTGGCGGCCCGCACGCGGATCATGGGGGTCCTCAATGTGACCCCCGATTCTTTTTCCGACGGCGGACGGTATCTCGATCCGGGCCGCGCGGTCGAGCACGCCCATCAGATGGTCGAGGAGGGGGCCGATCTGATCGATGTGGGCGGAGAGTCGACGCGACCGGGTTCCCTGCCGGTCTCGGCCGAAGAGGAGCTTCGCCGGATCCTTCCGCCTCTCAGACACCTGGTGGACCAACTTCCCGTGCCCGTCTCCGTGGACACCACCAAGGCCGACGTGGCGGCCGCCGTGTTGGCGGAGGGGGCTGATCTGATCAATGACATTAGCGGCCTCGGCTTCGATCCTCGCGTGGCGTCGGTGGTGGCAGAGGCGGGGGCCGGTCTCATCCTGGCACACATTCGTGGGACGCCCCGGACCATGCAGCAGGATCCGCGGTACAGCGACCTCCTGGCGGACATTCGAGAATATCTTAGGGAGCGGATCCTCCTGGCCGAGGCGGCCGGCGTCCATCCTGAGGCCATCGTGGTGGATCCCGGAATAGGCTTTGGGAAGAGCGTTGAGCACAACCTGCTCTTGCTGAAATGCCTGCCGGGGCTTCACGGGCTGAAGAAGCCTATCCTGGTCGGGCCGTCCCGGAAGTCCTTCATCGGGAGGGTCCTGGATCTGCCGGTCGAGGAGCGGGCGGAGGGAACGGCGGCTGCGGTCGCCGTGGCCATCTGGCAGGGTGCCCATATCGTCCGGGTCCACGATGTCCGGGCCATGGTCCGGGTCGCCCGAATGACCGAAGCCATTCGGGGGGCATGAGCCCTGAGGGGCAGTCGAAGGGCGCCGGAGCCCTGAGCGGCTCGCCGAAGTCTTGTCAAAGGGCGGTAGAAGCGGAGGAGCGCGGTTCGTGGGGAAGCTCTTTGGGACCGACGGGGTGCGCGGCGTTGCTAACGAAGAGCCGATGACGCCGGAGACAGTGGTGAAGATCGGCCGGGCTGCCGCCTATCTGTTCAAGACGCGGGCGGGCAGGCACAAGATCGTCATCGGGAAGGATACGCGGCTCCACGGCTATATGCTGGAGTGCGCCCTGACATCCGGGATCTGCTCGATGGGGGTGGATGTCCTGCTGGTCGGTCCCCTTCCGACTCCCGGGATCGCTTTTATCACGCGGACGCTGCGGGCAGATGCAGGCATTGTCATCTCCGCATCCCACAATCCCTTTGAGGACAACGGGATCAAGTTCTTCTCCGGGGAAGGGCTCAAGCTGCCGGATGAGATGGAGGACCGCATCGAGGAGCTCATTGAGAGCCGGGAGATCGAGCGACTTCGCCCGCTCGCCGCTGAGATCGGCAAAGCCTATCGAGTCAACGATGCGGCTGGCCGATACGTCGAGTTTGCCAAGGGGACCGTCCCCACGGGGCTTTCCTTTCAAGGGCTCAAGGTTGTGGTGGATTGCGCCCACGGGGCCACGTACAAGGTGGCCCCCACGATTCTCAGGGAGCTCGGAGCCATGGTCATCCCTTTGAACGTCCAGCCGAACGGGGTCAATATTAACGACGGCTGTGGCTCCTTGTATCCAGAGGCGGTGAGAGAGGCGGTCCTGAAACACAAGGCGGACGTGGGTATCTCGCACGACGGGGACGGGGATCGGGTGATCCTGGTGGACGAGACCGGGTCGGTACTTGACGGGGATCACATCCTAGCCATCTGCGCCCTTGATCTGAAGGGGCGGGGCCTCCTCCGGTCGGATACCGTGGTGGCGACGGTGATGAGCAATGTGGGGCTCGAAGTCTGTTTGAAGGAGGCGGGCATCGCCGTCGTGCGGGCCCTGGTGGGAGATCGCTACGTCCTAGAAGAGATGCTCCGGCACGGGTACAATTTAGGCGGGGAGCAGTCAGGACATATCGTCTTCCTCGATCACAATACGACTGGAGACGGAGTGGTGACGGCGCTGCAGGTCCTCTCTCTGATGGTGACGACGCAGGACCCCCTCTCGAAGCTTCGGCGGCGCATGACCGTGTATCCCCAGGTCTTGATCAACGTTCGGGTGACCGAGAGGCAGGACCTGGGATCGGTCCCCGCCGTGCGGGGGGCGATCGCGAAAGCTGAGGCGCAGCTTGACGGGAGCGGGCGGGTCCTGGTGCGCTATTCGGGGACCGAGCCAGTTGCCAGGGTGATGGTGGAGGGACGGGACGCCGAGCAGGTGGGACTTCTGGCAAGATCGATTGCGCAGGTCATTGAGCGAGAGCTAGGGCAGTAAAGCTCAGACCAGGGACCGGAGACCGGAGACGAGAGATGAGCAAGACCTTCAGGTGCCCGCAGCCTTTGCTCCAGTCTCATGTCTCCAGTCTGTTTATGATCATCGGTTAACGGTCATCGGTCGTCGGTGATCGGATGGCGAAGGCGATGCACCCGAGGTTGGCGGTCAATGTGGATCACATCGCGACGCTTCGGCAGGCGCGGAGAGGGTCAGAGCCTGACCCGGTGGCCGCGGCCATCCTCGCCGAAGTGGCGGGGGCTTCGGGTATCATTGTTCACCTTCGGGAGGACCGGCGCCACATCCAGGATCGGGACCTGCGGCTGCTCAGGGAGGTGGTGAAGACCCAGTTGAACCTGGAAATGGCCGCGACGGACGAGATGGTCAAGATCGCTCTCGAGATCCTCCCTGATGTGGCTACCCTCGTGCCCGAGCGACGGCAGGAGGTGACGACCGAGGGGGGCCTGGATGTCGTCGGGCAGGAAGAGCGGGTGGCTCGGGTGGTCCGCGTGCTGACCGAAGGGGGGATCAGAGTCAGCCTTTTCATCGATCCTTCGCCTGAGCAGGCGAAGGCTTCGAAGCGTACCGGGGGCCGGTTCGTGGAGATTCACACGGGGCGGTATGCAGAGGCGCAGAGTGAGGCTGATCGGCAGAAGGCGCTCCTCAAGATCATGGAAGCTGCCCGGCTCGCGCGAGACCTGGGCCTGCGGGTGGGTGCCGGACACGGCTTGACCTATCAGAATGTGACACCCGTGGCGGCGATTCCGGAAGTGGAAGAGCTGAACATCGGACACAGCATCGTCGGGCGGGCATCCCTGGTGGGGATGGATCGAGCCGTCCGTGAGATGCTGGATCTCATTCGGAGCGGCCGGTAACCTCAGTCCTGAGTGCTGAGGACTGCGTAACGAGGACTGAGCCAAGTTCGATAGGGGAGGGTGTTCGCCAGACGATGATCGTGGGAGTGGGTACTGACCTCGTTTCGATTCCGCGGATGCGGTCGGTGCTGGCACGGTACCGGGATCGGCTCTGTCGGCGCCTCTACACAGCTGAGGAGAGGGCTGAGGGCGAGGAGCGTCCTCTCCCGGAGCTCCACTTTGCCTCCCGGTTCGCCGCCAAGGAGGCGGTCCTGAAGGTGCTGGGGACCGGGTGGGGGGCGGGCGTCGCGTGGCGAGAGGTTGAGATTGTTGGACCCCGAGGGAGGCCGCCGGAGGTGAGATTGTCCGGCCGGGCGCGTCTCGTGGCGGAAGAGAAGGGGATCCGTCACCTGCACCTCAGCCTGAGCCACGATGGGGACTACGCGGTCGCCTTTGTCGTCGCTACCGACTGACCTGAAACGCTGTCGGCAGTCCGCAGTCGGCTGTCGGCATTTAAATCATTCAGCTGACTGCTGATAGCTGACTGCAACCGAGCTTCCCTCATGAAGGTCGTTACCGCCAAAGAGATACAGGAGCTGGATCGCCGGGCTGAGGCGGAGTACGGCATCTCTTCCCGCATCCTCATGGAGAATGCCGGGACCGGAGCCGTCCGTGTGATGGAACAGCACTTCCCGCGACTGTATCGGTCTCGGGTGGTGGTGGTGTGCGGGAAGGGGAATAACGGCGGCGATGGATTGGTGGTGGCCCGGCACCTCGTCAACGGCGGGGCCAGCGTCCAGGTCCTCCTGCTGGCGAAGAAGGAGGAGATCAAGGGGGATGCGGCGGTCAATCTGGGGATCGCCGAGCGGTCGGGGATTTCCCTCGCCGAGGTGACCAGTGGCCGGGACCTCCACAAGCATCGAGAGTCCCTCGTCACTGCCGATCTGATTGTTGATGCGATCCTGGGGACTGGTCTCACCGGGCCGGCCCAGGGGATCGCCGCCGAGGCCATCCAGCTCCTCAACAGCCTCGGGCGACCCCTCGTGGCTTTAGACCTCCCCTCCGGCCTCGGCTCGGACGATGGTCTCATCCAGGAGCCATGCATTCGAGCGCAGCTCACCTTGACCCTTGCCCTGCCAAAGCGGAGCCTGCTCCTCTTTCCGGCGGCTCGGTGCGCGGGGGAGGTCCGGGTGGTGGACATCGGCATCCCTCGGGTGCTCCTCACGGACTCCAAGCTGCCGGTGGATCTCACCGAGCCGGAAGAGATAAGAACGGCACTCCCGCCGCGGGACCCGGATGCCCATAAGGGGACCTACGGTCATGTCCTGGTCCTCGCCGGATCGCCCGGCAAGACCGGCGCAGCGGCGCTGTGCAGCCTTGCCGCGTTACGGGCGGGTGCGGGGCTCGTCACGTTGGCCGTGCCGGAAGGGCTCAACGACCTCATGGAGGTCAAGCTGACCGAAGTGATGACCGTTGGGCTTCCCGAAACCGAGGAACGGACCGTCGCCTTCCAGGCCAGGGACGCGCTGCTCGGTCTCATGGAGGGGAAGCGGGTCCTTGCGCTGGGGCCAGGTCTCTCCACCCATCCCGAGACCGTCCGTCTCGTGGCTTCCCTGATCCAGGCTGCGAAGATCCCGCTGGTCATCGACGCGGACGGTATCACCGCCCTGGCCCGTCAGCCGGAGGTGCTCTCGAAGGCCTCGGTCCCCGTGATCCTGACACCCCACCCAGGTGAATTGGGCCGCATGCTCTGGGTCCCCAAGGAGGAGGTCATAGAGAAACGGATCCCGATTGCCCAGAAGGTCACCTCGACCTACAATGTGACCCTGGTCTTGAAGGGGGCCCGGACCCTGATCGCTGAGCCTGGGGGCGCCGTCCACATTAATCCGACCGGCAACCCCGGGATGGCGACGGCGGGGGTCGGCGATGTGCTGACCGGCGTGATCGCTGGCCTGATCAGCCAGGGGTTAGCGCCGGCCATAGCTGCCGTAGTGGGGGTCTATCTTCACGGGTTGGCGGGGGACCTTGCCTGCCAGCAACTCGGTCCCGAGGCCATGATCGCCAGCGATCTGCTGGAAAAGCTTCCCGAGGCGATCCGCGCCCTCAAGGACGGGACCGTGCCTCGCCGCACACCTTTTCTTCGTCACGCATCCTGGGAAGCCGGCGCGTCAACGTAGCGTGAGCCTGACCCGAGCGCTGCAGCCCTGGCGTTCGGCATCTCCTCACAGTCTTTCGGTCTCTCGAAACAAGGATGAGAGTTCAGACAAGAACTCCGTGACGAGGGAAAACTGTCATGCCGGGCGGCGATCAGTTGAAGAGGAGGAGGAAGCTGTGGAGGATCCACGTCATCCACCCTCCTCGGGGGACGGCGTTCATCGCGACCAGGTCGACGCGCGCAATCTCCTGGCCTTCGGCGGTGATTACGGCTTCTCCAACCTTCTGCCCCTCGGAAATGGGCGCGATGAGCTTCTCGGGAAGCTGGTAGGCAAGGGTTGGCTCGGGGGCCCCGTTCCTGACGGTGACGATGCCGGGCCGTTTCGCCGAGATGGCGAGGAGATCTTCCGCCCCCTTCCAGACGGGCAGATTCTTCACCCGGTCCCCTGGACGGAAGAAGTGCACATTGTGCAAGTTCTTGAACCCGTAGTTGAAGAGGCGGAGCGCGATCTCGTGCCGGCTCCGTTCATTCCGCGCCCCAAGGACGACAGCGATCAGTCGTCGCTCCCCCTCCTTTCCGGTCAGCACGATGTGATAGCCGGCCTCCTCCAACCAGCCGGTCTTGAGGCCGTCCACGCGGGGGTCCTTCCCAAGGAGGTGGTTCCGGTTCTGTTGTCTGATCCCGTTGTATTCGAAGTGCTTCATGGAGTGAAGCTGCAGGACGGCCGGATGATCCTGGATGAGGTACAGCGCCAGGCGTGCCATGTCGCGGGCCGTGCTATACTGATTCTCGGCCGGAAGACCGTGGGAGTTCTGGAATTGGGTATCGCTGAGCCCCAGTGCTGACGCCTTGGCGTTCATCCGAGCCACAAAGGCGGTCGGAAACCCTGCAATGTGTTCTGCAAGGGCAATCGTGGCGTCATTTCCGGAGACGATGGCCACCCCCTGCAAAATCTTTTCGAAGCTCACCCGGTCTCCCGTCTGCAAGAAAACCTGGGACCCCCCCATCTTTGAGGCCTGCTGACTGACGGAGACCTGCTCATCCAGGCGAACGGCCCCCCCCCGGAGGGCGTCGTAGGCGACATAGACGGTCATGAGCTTGGTGAGGCTGGCAGGAACAATTCGCACGGTCGCGTTTTGGTCGAAGAGGACCTGTCCGGAGTCGGCATCGAGGAGCAGTGCTGCCTTCGCGTCGACCTGAAGGGCGGGCGCCTGCGTCCCTGCGTGAGTCGAGCGGACAAAAAGGATTATCAGCAATACCGCAGTGAGCCAGCCTCTCCGGCGCTGCATCCTCACCTTCCTCGGGGTTGATTGTGGATCCGCCGGCCGGGGGAAAGTATAGCACACTTCCCGATGGCGACGCCTCTTCGTCCTTGAGGTCTTCGCCCCGTGATGTCACACGGGGGGAGGAGAGCATGGAGCATGTTGCGGCGGTCAAGCGGAATGGGAAGAAGGTTACCGTGATCTCCACCTCTCCGGCCGAGACGCAGCGACTGGGGGTATGGGTGGGACGGCGCCTGAAGGCGGGGGACGTGATAAGCCTCACGGGAGACATGGGGGCAGGGAAGACCCTCTTCACGCGGGGGATCGCAGAGGGGTTGGGAGTTCCCCGGGGACAAGGGGTCCGGAGCCCAACGTTCACCCTGGTCCATGAGTACAAGGGAAGGCACCCGATCTATCATATTGATCTCTACCGCCTTCGGGGGAAGGAGTTGGAGGAGATCGGATGGGAAGAGTATCTTTGGGGGGAGGGGGTGACGGTGATCGAGGCGGCCGAGAGGATTGGGCAACGTCTTCCGGAGGAGCGCCTCGACGTTGTTCTGGTGAGGGAGGGGGTACGACGACGGCGTCTTGTCCTGGTCGGATACGGCCGCCGGTTTCACCTTCTGGTCAAGGCCCTGGCGATGCGGGGAGGTCGCTGAGCCTTTTCCGGTTGCGTGCGTCGAGATTCCATGTTAGGTAATTGAGCGCTTCATTATGCCGCATGCCCTTCGGCCGGGCACATCCATGTGAGCGTTGGTTTGGGGGGAAGGAGATGGAGTGCAGAAGACAGTGCCGTCTCTGGGTGGCCGCATCGGCTGCGATGCTCGCCTGCCTTGCCGTGGGTCTCCATCTGGTTCATGCCCAGAAGCCGTTCTGGCGTGAGGGGGGCCTGGTCGATGAACCGAACTCGGATCTTGCGCGGCTCAATCGTTCCCTGACCCAGTTGGCGGCCTTGATCCAACCCGCGGTGGTACAGATCGGGGTCGAGCGGGCAGCAGAGGATCAGGTTCCGCAGGACCATCCTCCCCTTCCCGAGGAACAACCAGAACGTCCTCGGGTGGGTTCGGGATTCATCATCAGCGTGGACGGGTACATCTTGACTAACCACCATGTCATCGGTGAGGACCGAGAGGTGGAGGTGGAACTGCACGACGGCCGGACCCTCCCCGCCAAGGTGGTCGGCAAGGATCGCCGGACCGATCTCGCCCTCCTGAAGGTGGATGGCGGGGGCTCCCTGCCGGTCCTCCCGTTAGGGGACTCGGACAAGGTGCAGATCGGCGAGCTGGTCATTGCGGCTGGCAATCCCTTTGGACTGGAGCACACCGTGACCGTCGGGGTAGTGAGCCGGAAGGGGCATGGGTTCGGACGGCTCGGCTTTTTCGACGACTTTATCCAAACCGACGCCTCCATCAGCCCGGGGAACAGTGGAGGCCCCCTGGTGAATATGCGGGGGGAGGTGGTCGGGATCAACACCGCCGTGATCCCCCGGCAGCGGATCGGCTTCGCCGTCCCGATCAACCTCGCCAAGTCGGTCCTGCCCCAGCTCCAGGCGCGGGGCCAGGTCTCGTGGGGCTTTCTGGGGATCGGAATCCAGGAGCTCAGCGGACCGTTGACGCAGGCCTTGGGGATGTCCAAGAAGCAGGGGGCCTTGGTGACCAACCTGCTCCCGGGGCTGGCAGCCGAGAAGGCGGGGCTTCAGCGGGGGGATGTGATCGTGGAGTTTGACGGCACCGACATTACGGATGTGCGGACCCTTCAGCAACGCGTGGCCCGTACTCCGGTGGGGACCAAGGCAAAGATCAGGATCCTCCGTCAAGGTGAGGTCCAGAGCGTGACCGTCGTGATAGGGGAGTTCAGCCCAGAAGTAGAGGCGCTGGCGCGTCCCGAGCGGACTCCGGAGCCAGCGCCCAAGGAGGTCATGGGTCTCACCCTTGAGGAGCTGACGCCCGAGACCGCCAAAAAGTTCCGGCTGAGCGTGGAGAAGGGGCTGATAGTGACGGAGGTGACCAAGGGGAGCTCCGCCGCGCGGGCGGGCGTCCGCCCGGGCGATCTGTTGACGGAGGTTGATCAGAAGCCGGTCAAGACCGTCCAGGAGGTGCACCAGGCGCTGAAAGGGTGGAAGCGACAGGTCCACCTCTTTCTGATGCAGCGCGGCACGAGTTTCTTTTACGTGGCGGTCGGGAAACAGGGATAGAACTGCAGGACATCACGGGTGGCGATACGGAGAAGCGGCAGGCCC
Source organism: Methylomirabilales bacterium (SeqCode) (assembly GCA_050732295.1). Lineage (GTDB taxonomy): Bacteria > Methylomirabilota > Methylomirabilia > Methylomirabilales > CSP1-5 > CSP1-5. Next base: position 3,394 of record JBOHQS010000032.1, on the reverse strand, counting down.
CTGCGCGGATGCGCAGGGGCCTGGTTTTTTGTCGATCCGTTTAGCGGACAAATTTCTTGAAGCGGTCGTTGATGCGGCCCCAGTGCAGGTTTCCGAGGAAGTTATCGATGTATTTTGCCCGTCCGGGGCCATCCTTGTGGTAGTAGGCGTGCTCAAAGACGTCGCACGCGATCAGCGGGACGCCACCCCAGATGGCTCCGTACTGGTGCTCGTCAACCTCGACGTTCAAGAGGCGCCGAGACCAGAGGGCATCGTACACCAGGAGGGCCCAGCCGCTCAACTTGGCCGAAATGCCGGTCGCCTTGAAGTCGGCCTTCCACGCGTCGAGAGAGCCGAAGTCCCTTTCGATGGCCTTCAGGACGTCGGCGCCTTTCTTCGGGTCGGCGTCTCCCCCTATGACTTCCCAATAGACATCGTGGAGGAGGGCCCCGGCATGATTCCAGGTGAAGCGGCGCTTGAGCTCTCCGACGATGCTGTAGTTGCCATTGGCGGCGGCCCGATCCGCCGACTCGAGGCCTTTCTCGATATTATTCAGCGCCGTCACATAGCCCTTGTGGTGCGTGTTGTAATGCCAATCGGTCGTCTCAGGGCTGATGAGGCTGGTGAGCAACGTCTTTGCTTCCTGATCCGTGTACGGGCGCGGGGTGAGCTTCCACTCGTAGGCCATTGCTGTCCTCCCTTTCCTTCAGGTTTTCGTTGTGCCCAGGCGACACCCTGTCCTCTGGAAGGGACAGGGGAACGTCTCCGATTGGCGGGCGAATGGAGAGACCTGAACGCACGTGAACCTCGATGCTCCAGCGTAGTCTATTGCGACCCGCAGGGAAGGTCAAGGGGAAAGCGGCAACACGCCCCCCGCCCCCGTTACGCGGCATTGCCGATCAGCTCAAGCTCTCCGGATGGTCGTCCGTTGCCTCTACATTCTAGACATTCCCTAATAATTCTTATAAGATAGTTGAAGTGTATTCCCTCACTCGCGACCCTGATTCATGAGAGGTGTGAAGAGCGTCCCGGTGGCAAACACATCCGCCGTCCATCGTGTAACGTCGACACAGGCACTGGGGAACCGGACCTGGCGCGGATCGTTCGGAATGCCTGAGGGACGGGAGGACCGATGGATACGGTGACGCATGCCCTGGCGGGGACCTTGATCGCCCAGGCCGGCTTTCGTCAGCGGATGGGGAGGGTCGCCACGGGTGCCCTCACCGTGAGTGCCGCTGCGCCGGACATTGATGGGCTCATGCGCTTTCAGGATACCGCCTTCTACCTCTCGGTCCATCGAGGCATCACCCACTCCTTCGTCGGCGGCGCGGTGTTGGCATTGCTCCTTGCTGCCCTCTTCTATCGCTTCAGTGCAACCAAGCAGTACTGGCGACTCGTCGGGCTCTGCTACCTCGGCATCTTGAGCCATATTGTCCTCGATCTCTTCACGAGCTATGGGACCATGATCTTCCTCCCGTTCAGTGGACAGAGAATCGCCTGGGACACCCTCTTTATCATCGATGTCTTCGTCTCCGGCATCATCATCGGCGGCATTGTCCTGGCGTATCGTTGGCCATCCCGCTCGATCCGGGTGGGGCGCACGGCCCTCGTTCTCTTGGCCGGCTACATCTTCGTGGCCGCGGCGGCGCATCAGCTGGCCCTGGTTCGGCTCCGCGGCCAGGTAGAGCGGCAGCAGCTCCCGGCAACAAAGCTGGCTGCCTTCCCCATGCCCTTTGGTCCCCTCCGCTGGTCCGGTGTGGTTGCCACGGATGAGGCCACGTATCATGTCATCTTTTCCCTCCTGGACCGAGCGAATCAGTCCTTTCGAGTGTATCAGCCCCCTCACCAGAGCCCCGTGATCCGGCGGGCCGAAGAGGAAGACGTCGTAGCCCTCTTTCGGTGGTTCGCCCGCTTCCCGGTCGTCACCGTCACGCAGGGTGCGGTGGGTCCAGTCGTTCAATATTTCGATCTGCAGTTCAATCAGATCGAGGGAAGACAGCCCTTCCTCGTCGAGGTCGTCTTCGGTCACGATGGCGAGCCTCACTCTGCGGGCTTTACCCGCCGGTGAGGCGGAGGAGATCATCTCCGTGTTAGAATCCCCGTTTCAAAGGAGGCGGTGATGCAGGTGCGGAAGATCTGGGGCGCGCGGTGATGGTCCTGGGGATCGAGAGCGCCAGTCCTCAGGGGGGGGTGGCCCTGGTGGGGGAAGAGGGGGTTATCGCCGAGTACGTCTTGAACGTGAAAGCGACCTATGCCGAGCGTCTCATGCCGGCCATCGACCGCGTCCTTCACGATGCCCGGATGAGCATCCACGAGGTGGAGGGGCTGGCGGTTTCCATCGGGCCGGGCTCTTTCACCGGCCTCAGGATCGGACTCAGCACGGTCAAGGGGTTGGCGCTCGCCACGGGAAAGCCGGTGGTGGGAATCCCAACGCTCCAGGCCCTGGCCTGGAGCCTGCCATATTGCCGCTACCCCGTCTGCCCCATTCTGGATGCCCGGAAGAAAGAGCTCTACAGCGCCCTCTTCGAGTATCGGGGGGTCGAGCTGGTCTGCCTGAAGGAAGAGAGGGCCCTCGTTCCCGAGGCGCTCGTGCAGTGGATCAGCCAGCCCACCCTCTTCGTCGGTGATGGGTGGCACGTCTATGGGGCCTTCTTGCGGGAGGCGCTCGGGGGGCTGGCGATCCCACCCCCCGCCCTGCGAGGGGCGTCGCCGGCCGCCGTGGCGGATCTCGGGCGGCGGCGGCTGCTGCGAGGCGACAGGGATCAGGTCGACGAGTTAGTCCCCCGGTACATTCGGCCTTCGGAGGCAGAGCTGAAGCGGCGGGAGAGAGGGTGAGGGTGTCTAGGGGGGCAGTCAGGATCGTACAGATGCAGCCGGAGGATCTCGACGAGGTGCTCCACGTCGAGGCAGCCTCCTTTGCCGAGCCGTGGACCCGGGAGATGTTCCAGCAGGAGATGATCCCCGGCGTTGCTGTGGCGCTGGTGGCGCGGTCCGGTGCGGATGAGCTGTGGGGCTATCTCTGCGGATCGGTCGTGGCGGGGGAATTTCACATCGACAATATCGCCGTTGACCCCCGCATGCGACGCCAGGGGGTGGGCAAGACGCTCCTCCTCTCGGCCCTACGTGAAGCCGCTCGCGTCGGGGCGACGGTGGCTATCCTTGAGGTTCGGGCGTCGAACCTGACGGCCCAGGCCCTTTATGGACGCTTCGGTTTCACCGTCGTGGGACGGAGACGCCGATACTATACCGGGCCGGCGGAAGACGCGCTTATCATGTGCCTCGATCACCTGGATAAAGCCGTGGCGGCTCGGTCGAGAGCCGAAATGGCTTGACAAGATCGAGGCTTTCGCCCTCTTATGGAGCGGACTTCCGTCCGGTGCGTGCCCTGTGATTGATGAGGAGGTCAACGTGAGGC
>JBOHQS010000031.1:0-17196 GCA_050732295.1 Methylomirabilales bacterium (SeqCode) | reverse complement strand
CCCCCTAAGGCCCTGGCTGCCGCCACAAACTCCATCTCCCGGACCACGAGGATCTGGCCGCGGGTGAGCCGGGCATATCCTACCCAGCCGATCAAGGAGAGGGCAATGACCACGTTGGTGATGCTCGGGCCCAGAATGGCCGCAAAGGCGATAGCGAGGAGAATTCCGGGAAAGGCCTGCAAGATGTCCACGAAACGCATCACGAGCTCGTCCACCCACCCGCCGAAGTGGCCGGCGGCTGCCCCGACCACGAGCCCGATCCCTAAAGAGATGCTGACCGCCACGGTGGCAACCCAGAATGAGATTCTGCCCCCATACAGGGTTCGGGAGAGGAGATCGCGGCCGAGGCGATCCTGACCAAACGGGTGTGTGAGGCTTGGTCCGTTGAGCCCCTCGGCCAACACCTGATCCGTGGGGGAGTGAGGGGCCAGGATCGGGGCCAGCAATGCACAGAGCATCACCCCCGTCACCAGCAGAAACCCGCTGGGCCATCTCTTATTTTTCCGCACGCGCGCCATCGCTCCTAACAGCTATAGACTGGAGACCAGAGACTGGAGTGAGGAGCTGGAACATACACGCTGGGTCGGATCTTGGCTGTCGGGTTCCTCCCCTCCGGTCTCATGTCTCCCGTCTCCGGTCTCCGGTCTCTAGCCGCTGACTGCGGCTAGTCATACCTGATCCGGGGGTCTGCATAGGCGTACAACAGATCCGTCGCGGTGTTGACCAAGACATACCCGAAACTGATGACCAGGATACAGCCCTGCACCAGCGGATAATCCCGAGCCTGGATCGCCTGCAGCGTCAGTCTCCCCAGGCCGGGCCAGGCAAAGATGGTCTCGGTGATGATCGCGCCCGAGAGCAACGCCCCAAACTGTAGCCCCACGATGGTGATGACGGGAATCAGGGAAGCCATCAGGCCATGACGGAGGATCACCCGTCCTTCGGAAAGGCCCTTGGCCCTGGCCGCCCGGATGTACTCCTGACCCAGGACCTCCAGCAAGCTCGCCCGCACCATCCGCGAGAGGATCCCGGCGAAAGCCATCCCGAGCGTCAGGGCCGGAAGGATGAGATGGCCGAGGCCGCCGCGACCCGACACCGGCAGCCAGTTGAGTTCAATGGCAAAGGCGAGGATCAGGAGCGGCGCGAGAACAAAGTTGGGGACCGAAACCCCCAAGAGGGCTACGAACCGACTCCCGTGGTCCAGGCCAGACCCCCGCCTCACCGCCGCTACAGTCCCCAGAGGGACGGCGATCATGAGGGCCACACCGAGACCCGTCACCGCCAGCTCGGCAGTGGCGGGCAGCGCCTGCAGGAGCCGGGCAAAGACCGGCTCCCGAGAGAAGAGAGACGTGCCGAGATCCCCGGTCACAAGCCCATGAAGGAAGTGGAGATACTGCTCTGGAAGGGGACGGTCCAGCCGGAGGCTCTGGCGGAGTGCCTCCCTCGCCGCAGGGAGGGCGGTCTCGCCCAACATCACCTCCACCGGATCCCCCGGAGTCAGATGGATCAGGAGAAAGACCAACGTGGATACGCCCCACATCACCGGGAGCAGGAGGACCAGTCTTCGCAGGAGATAGCGTCCCATCAGCGGAGTCCCAAGTCCGATGTCCGACGTCCGACGTCAGTGGTCCGAAGTCCGATGACCGCCCAATACGTTCATAGTTCAGAGTTCATGGTTCATGGTAATGGCTCAATTCCACCAAACTCATAGGGCCAACTATGAACCCTGAACCGTGAACCATGAACCGTCCTTAGTGGTCGTCGAGCCAGACATCCTTCAACGGGGTGAAGTCGCCTCCCGGCATCAGGGAGAACCCCCGGATCCGCGCCTTGTGCGCGACCCAACGCAGCTCGTGCCAGAGACTGATATAGGGCAGCTCCTCAGCGAGGATCTGCTGGATTCGGCTGTAGGTTGCCTTTCGCCCACCCGGGTCCGAGGTCCCCCGACCGCGGAGGAGCAGATGATCCACCTCGGAGTTCCGGTAGTAACCCCGATTGGCCCCAAGGGGGGGAAGCGAGTCCGATTGGAAGACGTACTGGTAATAGTCGGGATCGGCGATGCCGACCCAGGTGAGGACATAGAGCTGGAAATTCCCTGACTTGATATCGGCGTAGAACGTCCCCCACTCGTAGCTCCGGATCTCGACCCGAATCCCGACCTGCGCCAGTTGAAACTGTATCGCCTCGGCAATGGCTCGGCTCAGCTCGCCCGTCGTCGCCTTGAAGGTGAGGGCGAACCGCACGCCCCCTTTTCTTACCGGATGACCGGCCTCATCCAAAAGCCGCCTGGCCCTTTCGGGATCGAACGGGAAGGTCACCACCTGCGGTTCGTAGGCCCAGTGCTGAGGAAAGAGGAGTCCGGTGGCCGCCGTCGCCTGCCCCCGGAGGAGATGGGCGATGAGTCCCTTTCGATCAAGGGCATGGGCGATGGCCCGGCGAACCTTGACGTCAGCCAGAATCGGGTCCCGGAGGTTGAAGCCCACGTAGGTATAGTTGCTGGAGGGGCCCGTGGCCGTCTGAACCCCCGGGAGCGAGTCCACCAGGGACACGATCTCGGGGGGGAGCGACCCGAGGAGGAGATCGATGTTCCCCTTCTTCAGTTCGAGGAATCGGATCGTCGCATCCGGGATGATCCGCAGTCTGAGCCTCGTGATCCGGGGACTCCCGCCGAAATACCCTGGAAAGGCCTCGAGCTCGACCTGCTCATTCTGGCCCCACCGTGTGAATCGAAAGGGCCCTGTGCCCACCGGCGCCTGACCAAAGCCCGCTTGACTCGCGAGGTCCGCCGGGACGATGCCCACCATCAGATGGTACAGGAGGGGAGTGAAGGGGCGTTTCAGGTGAAAGGCCACCCGATAGCGGTCCAGGACCCGAATCTCTTTGACCTCCTGGAGGAGGGGCGTGTGGGCCGAACCGATGGTCTGGAGAGATTCGAAAGTAAACCGGACATCGTCGGCGGTGAGCTCCCGCCCATGGTGGAACTGTACCCCCTGGCGGAGATGGAAGATGACCGTTCGGTCGTCGGGCTGCTCCCACCGGCGTGCGAGGTCCGCGACGACCCGGAGATGGTCATCCGCTCGGACCAGGGCATTGAAGAGCAATCCGGTGATATGCAGGGAGAGGGCATCGGTGGCGACTCGGGGATCGAGGCTTACCGGATTGGTCTCGATGGCGGCCACCACCGCGGCGGCGGAGCGCCCCTCCCCTGTCCCACAGGCCCCGAGGCCGAGGAGGACGATGGCAACGCCGAACGGGAGCAGGCCGTGCCTCATAGGTCGAGCCGGACTCTCATTTCCCAAGCCACTGTCCGAGCTTGTGCACGAGGCGGGCAACTTGGCGCCCCAAGGTCTCTCCCCCGATCCGCCAGATATCCCCGGCGGCGTGGGTCGCGTCGCACGCGGGACAGCGGTATCGCAGGTGGGCCAGATCGTAGCGGAGATCACGCTTGCACTGAAGACACTTGGGTGGAACGGCGCTCATGGCTCAGCTCCTCCGAATTCCGCGATCCAGACTCCGGTACTGAATGGCCTCGGCAATGTGTTCGGGGCGAATGGTCTCCTCGTGGGTGAGATCGGCAACCGTGCGGGCGACCTTCAAAATGCGATCGTACGCGCGGGCACTGAGCCCCAGGCGCTCCATCGCGGTCTCCAAGAGGCGCTGCCCCTCCCCGGCCGCCTGGCAATGGCGGCGGATCTGTTTCGGGCTCATCGCCGCATTGCAAAAGATCTTGCTCTTCTTGAAGCGCTCGGCCTGGAGGATCCGGGCCCGTCGCACCCGCTCCCGAATCACGGCTGAGGGCTCGCCCGCCGTCTCCGCCGTCATGTCCCGATACCTGAGCGGTGGCACCTCGATATGGATATCGATGCGGTCCAGGAGGGGCCCGGAGATCCGGCTGAGATAGCGTTGGATCTCTCCGTGGGTGCAACCACACTCCCGTTGGGGATCGGTCAGGTATCCGCACGGGCAGGGGTTCATGGCGGCGGCCAGCATGAATGACGCCGCATAGGTGAGGGAGGTGGCGGCCCGAGCGATGGTGACCTGGCCGTCCTCCAGAGGCTGCCGAAGCACCTCGAGGACGTGCCGTTTGAACTCCGCGAGTTCGTCTAAGAAGAGCACCCCGTGATGAGCCAGGCTCACCTCACCCGGGCGGGGGATATTTCCACCGCCGATGAGCCCGGCATCCGAGATGGTATGGTGAGGGGCCCGGAACGGTCGGATGGCAATAAGGGAGGCGCGGGGTGGGAGCAGTCCAGAGACACTGTGGATCTTGGTGGTCTGGATCGCCTCCTCCAGGCTCAGCGGGGGGAGAATGGTCGGCAGGCGCTTGGCCAGCATCGTCTTCCCCGACCCCGGGGGACCGATGAGCAGGATGTTGTGGCCTCCCGCCGCAGCCACCTCGAGGGCCCGTTTGGCATGCTCTTGTCCCCTCACGTCGGTAAAGTCGACGGCATACTGGGAGGACTCAGCAAACGCCGCCTCGAGATCAATCGTGGTCGGCTCGATGTTGATCTCTCCATTGAGTATCCCCACCGTTTCGGACAGGCTGTGCACCCCGTAGACCTTGATCCCCTTGACGACGGCGGCCTCCGGGGCGTTGTCGACCGGAAGTACGATCCCCTGGAGACCCGCCTCGGCTCCGGCCACGGCCATCGGCAGGGCCCCCCGAACGGGACGGACGAGCCCGTCCAGCGCCAGCTCGCCGAGGACCAGGATTTGCGAGAGGCGGTCGGGCTTCACCATCCCCTGTGCCGCCAACACCCCGATGGCCATGGGCAGATCAAAGGCGGCACCCTCTTTCTTGATGTCGGCCGGGGCAAGGTTGACGGTGATCCGCCGCGGGGGGAAGTCAAAGCCGCAGTTCTTGATAGCCGCCTTGACCCGGTCGCGGCTCTCCTTGACGGCCACGTCAGGGAGGCCCACGGTGTTGAAGGAGGGGAGTCCCAGGGCGATGTCCACCTCGACCTCGACCGTGTAGGCATCGACCCCGAGGACCGCACTACTGAGGACCTTGGCTAACATGGGACTCTCACGGCAGGCACCCAGCCCCAACCGGGCGGGAATGGGTGCCCTACTCTTACCCGATTCGTCCGCGGCCCGCAAGTCCAAAGAGTATAGTTACGCGTGGATGAGGGATGAGGGTTCAGGGTCGCACGGCAAGCGCGAACGCAGGGGGAAGAAAGGAGGCGACTACCTGGGCATCACCTGCATCAGCGTCAGGAACTTGGCCTCGTCGGGCGCCTTGTAGGGGACAACCCCATTTGCCCCGAACCATTTGTCGTAGATCTCAAAGTACGTGCCGCTCTCGATGAGCTCCATGATGGTGTGGTTGACGAAATCCCGCCACTTGGAGTCGTTTTCCGGCACGATGCAGGAGTAGGGCTCGAAGCTGAAGCCCCCCACGATTGCGAAGGCCTCTGCACCGGGGGCCTTGAGGGCGAGGCCCGCGAGCAGGATCCCATCACTGGCATAGGCATCGATCTTGCCCTGCTGAAGGGCCTGGAACCCCTCGCCGTGGTCCTGAACCAACACGACGTTCACTTGGGGTAACTTCGTCCGGATGATCTTCTCGGTGGTAGTCCCCCGCGCGACACCAATCCGCTTGCCCGGGATGTCTTTGGGAACCTTGATGGGGCCATCGGCCTTGATGAGGAGTTGGCCGCTGGAGTAGAAGTAATTGATGCTGAAGTCCACGGTCTCGTCCCGGGACCGCGTATACGTGGTGGAGCCGCACTCGAGATCAACGGTGCCGTCGGCCACCATTTGAAAACGATTCTCGGGCGTGACTGCTTTCAGCTCCAGCTTGATCTTCTTTGCGAGGTTGCGCTCGAGGCGCCCCTGGATTTCCTTGATCAGATCCACGGAGAAACCAACCCACTCTTTCTTGTCGTTCAGATACGCGAAGGGAATCGATTCAGTCCGGGTCCCCGCCGTAAGTTTTCCGGTCCGAGTGATCCTTTGCAAAACCGGCTCCGCCGCAGCGGTGCCTGCCGGAAGGGCCAGCGGGACAAGGGTAGCAAGGGTGACGCCGACCAGCATGCTCATGGCCTTGTGTCGCATCGTTGCCTCTCCTTTTCGACCGTCTCGTCAATGGGCCAGCGTGTTACACGCACAGGGCTTGGCTCAGCCCTCCGGGAGGTGACAGACGAAGGAGCGGAGTGCCTGATACTCTTACCCGAATTCCTGGCCTGTCGCAAGTAGAAAGCAACCACGGAATAGCGGATTTGCATCACAGTCCAGCTGGTCGGGGTGGCCGGCCCATAGGTCCGCGCGGTGCCTAGCGGGCACCAAATAGTCAATATGTCGTTGTTGGCACCGAACTTGCTTTTTACCCACGTTGTTCCGGGTGGGCTGGCGATGCATTTGACTTTCGCATGCCCCTCGGGTAGCGTCATCCCCGTTCGGCAGGTCCTTCGAGCCACAGTACGCGTTGAGCTGATCCCGGACGTCCGATTTCCCCCTGACCACGGCCATAGGCCGCCGCCATTCGCAGTATCACAGGGAAGTACATCATGATTCAGGTGGGCTCGCGGCTGCGGGTTTCGTCCTACTGGGATCCCGCGGTATCGCTTGAAGACCAGCAATTGGCCTACCGCAACCAGAGGATGCTGGAAAATCTCATCACCGTATCCGCCGTGCAGGAAGCCTGACAGGATGTACCGGGATCGGACCGGTGAGATCGAGTTATTGAATCCGGAGGATATAGTTGGGCTGGGCCGACTCGATGTCAGCCAGGGCCTTGAGTTGTTCGGAGAGCTTCAGGGTGAGCATCCCGAGATCGACGTGGAGCAGCAGGGTCGTGTCCGCTGTGGCCTCGCCCTTCAGCGAAAGGCCAATATCTTTCTCCAGGGCGCGGACGAGCTGGGAGACCGGAGTATCGTCCCCCCCGCTCCACTTCCGGGTAATCGCCTCGGCCTCGGTGCTTCCGGCCGAGAACCTGACGCTAATCCCTCTCGATCTTGAGGCGTCCCGGGTTTCGCCCGAAGGATCAGGGGTCAGCCGCACTTCCGCCACATTGGCTCGCCCCCGGAGCCGTGTCACCAGCTCGTCGGTCAGCCTTTCCCCATCGACCGAAACCAGGATCCACTGGCCGCCGGTCACCTGTTTGGCCTTGAGCGGGACAGCGGTTGCGGCCTGGAAGCGCTGGATCACCGGAGCCAGAACCCCGAGATCGGGAGGGCTCGTGCGGCTGGCTCGAGCGACGGCAGCGCTGCCCTCCGTCCCGGGAACGAACTTCACCAGGACCTCTCCCGGGACGAACCGGGGCGGCGGCGCGTTCCCGAGGAGAAGGGCCGACAACAGAAGGCCGAGGAGCCCGGTCATGACGTTACCCACATTCACGTCTTTGGGTTGTACTGGCATGTTGGGCCCGTTCCGACCAAGGAACGGGCCAAGGAAGCCAGCAGGCCTGGTACCGTTCCAACTATTTTCGTCAAGGCGAAGCAGCGCCCATGGACTATGCCTCCGTGCACAGGAGCAACCGGGCTAGGCAGCAGGCACAATAAGTTGGAACGGCACTGGTCTTGGTATCGCACACCCGTGTATTGGGTGAGAAAAGTTGGAACGGCACTAGTCTACAGCGACAGGGAGGAGGATGCAATGAAGACGCTTGGACTCGCCCTCATGGTCGTCACGACTGTTTTGACTTCTCTGCCCGCGACCGCCCAGGAACTCACGCCGGAGCAGGTCCGGAGGCTTCTTGAGCGCAGGACCATCCCCCCTCAGGCTCAGTTCGTCCCCGGAGAGGTCATCGTGAAGATGAAGCCGGCCCGGACCCTTGGCCCCGCGGACCTCAAGCGGTTCGGCGTCGAGGACGGCAAGCGCGTGACATCCGGCGGCGAGCTGCTCTACCGCATCCCGCCGACCACCCTGAAGACCCTCTCGCCCACCCAGGCGCGGGATCGAACACTGGAGGTCTTCCGGCAGCTCCGCGCAGACCCCAATATCCAGTATGCGCAACCCAATTACATTTTGCGCATCGTGAGAACCCCGAACGATCCCCGTTTTCCTGAGCAGTGGCACTACCGCGACAACGGCACCGGCACCGGCCAGTCTCCGGGCGGGATCAACCTGCCCAGAGCGTGGGATGCGAGCATCGGAAGCAGTAGCATCGTCGTCGCGGTCATCGATACCGGGATCCTCCCGAACCATCCCGACATCGCGGGATCCCCGAACCTGATCGCCGGCTTTGACATGATCAGCGACCCGGCGATCGCAAACGACGGAGGCGGTCGCGACAACGATCCCACGGATCCCGGCGATGCCGTCGCCGCGGGCGAGTGCTTCCCGGGCGATCCTGCCCAACCCGCGAGCTGGCATGGGACCCATGTGGCCGGGACGATCGGCGTGGGGAGGACAGACAACGGTGTCGGGGTCGCAGGCGCCAATTGGACCGTGCGGGTTCAGGCCGTGCGGGTGCTGGGCAAGTGTGGGGGCACCATCGCAGACATCAACGACGGCATCCGCTGGGCCGCAGGGCTCGCTGTTCCCGGCGTGCCGACCAATTCGACCCCGGCCAGGGTGATCAACATGAGCCTCGGGACCCCACCCGGTAATCCTTGCTCGGCCTCCCCGTCCACCCAGGCGGCGATCAATGACGCTGTGGGCGCGGGCGCCGCAGTCGTGGTAGCCGCCGGGAATGATGCGGTGGATGCGTCCCAGGTCTTCCCGGCGAGCTGCGACAATGTGATCACCGTGGCAGCGAGCGACGCTCGCGGCCACCTGGTGACCCGGTACTCGAATTTCGGCGCGACGGTCGAGATGATGGCACCCGGCGGAGACGTGCAGCGGGACGACAATGGGGACGGCAACAACGATGGCGTGCTCAGCATGGTGCACCCCAACGCTGGAACATACGCACGCTATAACGGCACGTCGATGGCGACCCCCCACGTGGCGGGCGTGGCCGCCCTCTATCTCGCCCAGACCCCCACGCTGACCCCGGCGCAGCTCACCGCCGAGCTCCAGAGCAACGCCCTTCCCAGGACATCGAGCCAGTGTCCCCAGCCTTGTGGCGCAGGTCTGTTGAGCGCGCTCCGAGGAGGGCCCCAGTTAGCCGTGAGCCTGGTGCTCGACCCCGATAGGACGCTCCAGCCCGGCGAAACGACGACCGCCAGGGCGACAGTCACACGGGGCGGGGCGCCGCAGGCGGGGAAGACGGTGACGTTCAGCACGGCAAATTCCAGCGTGGCCTCCGTCTCGCCGGCCTCTGCCGTAACCGATGCGAGCGGGAGGGCGCAGGTCACGGTGCGGGGCGCATCGCAAGGGAACACGACGGTGACGGCGGGTGCCGATGGCGCCACCGCCTCCAAATCTGTACAGGTGCCTGATCTGTCGCTGATCGGAATTGTTGTTCTCGTGGTCTCTGTTCTGCTGTTCGGGTTACTTCGCAGGCGGTCACGGCCGGCGGAGAAGTAGGCTCAGGAGTATCCCATGCACCTGACCCGGCAACTGAATCTCCGCTTCGTCGCGGTGATGGCGGGCTTCGCGGGCGCCGTCCTGCTCACGTACCGTGAGGACGTCCTCGGGACCCTCCTTGCGCCCTTGACGATGTGGACGGCACGGGTGACGCTCGCATTGCTTCACTGGTTAGGAATGGAGGCAACCCGGGTGGCAACCGTGGTCAGCCACCCGAGCGGCTTTGCCTACGAGATCTACTACCGCTGCACCGGATTTTTGCCGGTTGCCTTCCTCACGACGGCCATCCTGGCCACTCCCGGACGCTGGCGACGAAAGCTCGTCGGACTGGTCGTCGGCGTGCCCGTCTTGATTGCGCTCAACCTGACGCGCCTCGTGCACCTGTTCTACGTCGGCGTGCATCATCCGGCCGCCTTCGACTTCGCCCACTCTGTCATGTGGGAGGGTTTCCTGATCCTGGCGATCCTCGGGCTGTGGCTCAGCTGGACCCGCTGGTCCGACTCGGTGACAGAGAGGCCCTCTCTTCGCGCAATGGGATTATGTAAACCGGTAGCCTAAGACTAGGCCGCGACTTTCAAGGACTCGATGGTCTTGTCGATCAGTCGCAGGGACGCCTCGGAGGTGTCCACGAACTCAAGACCAGACCGATAGACGAGGTGTCTCTCCACGGTAGGCCTGACGCCGTAGCGATGGACCTCTGAGCGGACCACCCGGCACTTGAGCCCCGCCTCTTGTCCTTGGAAGGCAAGGGTCAGGAACGCGATGCTCCCTGGCCGGATCATGCTCGCGTGCTCGATCAGGACCCCGCCCAGGCTGATATTGACGAAGGAGGCCTCATGCGCGGCGTCGATGCACCCGCTCAGGCCACCCCGGATGATCCACCGGCGATAACGCCGTCTGCCTCCATTCGTTTCGTGCAGCAGCCCGGCATCTTCGCCAATATCGGTGGATGCCAGTGTTTCGAGTTGCATTAGTTCGTCACGGTCGTCCATCATTGCCCTTTCCGAATGCCCTGGAAATCAACCCTTCCGTAGGGTCATGACAACATGTCATGCAATCTTCAGACCACATCGAGGAAATGGTCACAATTTCTCTGTTTTCAATGGCCCCCGCCATCTTTCCGTCAGAATGGCAGAGAAACGGCCAAGATAACCGGCGGCGCTATCTCACCGCTTCCAAGATCTCGGCAGTTGGATGCACTTTGTTGAGGCAATAGAAATGAATCCCAGGAGCACCGCCACCCAAGAGTTCCTGACACTGGCGGATGGCAAACTCAGTACCCGCCTGTACCGTAGCTTCCTGATCATCTTGTAATGGTGCAAAGATTTTTTTCACTTCGTCGGTGACGGTTGCGCCGCATACCGCACAGAATCGTTGCAAAGCCCGATAATCTGTAATAGGCAGAATTCCCGGGATCACCCGCACTTCAACGCCAATGGTGCGTAGCCTCTCGACGTACTCGAAATAATCCTTATTATCAAAAAACAACTGCGTAATGACAAAATCAGCTCCGGCGTCAACCTTCAATTTCAGAAATTCTGCATCCCTCTCTCTGTCCGGACACAGCATATGTCCTTCGGGAAATCCAGCCACCGCAATTCCGAAATACTCACCGTGCTTCGCGCGGATAAACGCAGCGAGTTCACTACTGTATTTGAAATTGTCGTCGGTCGGTTGCCAGTCCGGGTGATCCTTGGGTGGATCACCGCGAAGGGCCAGAATATTTCTGATTCCCCGGGATTGAATGTTTTCCACGATCGCCCTGATATCATTTTTCGTATTGAGAACACAGGTGAGATGCGCCATGCCAATGACCTGATGATGTGCTTCGATGTGCTGGACGACATCAAAGGTTTTTTCCCGATTCCCTCCACCCGCACCATACGTACACGAGATGTAATCGGGCTTCAGCTCACAGAGCTGTGCGATGGTCTTCAGCAGATTTTCAAACCCTTTGTCAGTTTTCGGCGGAAAGAGCTCGAACGAATACGTTTTCTCTTGATGGTGAAATAGATCTCGTATCCTTCTCATGGAGAGTAATAGGAACTCCCTTCATCGAGCCCCGGCGGTGGCGAAATGCGGCTCATCTTAGTGGATGCAATGGCTTTCGATCAAGCAAAACTTAATCCCGATCCCGGTGCACCGGGCCATCGCTCACGGCGGCCGCGACGGGTTCCGGAGGCTGATGACTCGGCACGCCGGGGGCCAGCCCGCCGGGCGCTTCCTCCCGCTTGCGCTTTCGCCTGCGGAGGGCGAGGAGGGCTGACTCGGCGTCGATCCAGAGGGAGAAGACCGTGGGGACCAAGATAAGGGTGAACAGGGTTGAGAGCGCCATGCCCCCGAGCTGAACGGCGCCCATCCCCCGGTACAGCTCTGAGCCCGGGCCGCTCGACACGATCAGCGGGAGAAAGCCGAAGATGCTGCTCGCGGTCATGAAGATGGGGCGCAGCCGATTTCGGGCGCTCTCGATAATGGCGTCCTGGGGCGCCATCCCCTCCCGCATGTGGTTCAGGGCCTGCTCGACCAGCAGGATCGCGGCGTTCACCACGACGCCGGCCATGATGATGAACCCCAGCATGGCGAGGATGTCCATCTTCACCGTCGGCTCGATGGTGTGCATGATCCGGAGACCCAACACCCCGCCGATCATCGCCGGCGGGATGCTGAAGACGATAATGAAGGGATAGGTGAAGGACTCGTACAGGGAGCACATGACCAGGTAGGTGATGACCAGCGCCAGCAGGAACGACCATTTGAGCGAGTCCCAGGTCTGATCCAGGTCGCGGGCCTGCCCGGTGACGTTGATGCTGTAGCCCGGGGGGAGCTGCCGGCGGACCTGGGACAGCACCTGGCCGTTGATGGTCTCGATGGCGGTTTGCAGGGACACCTCATCCTTGATGTTCACCGTCAGCTTGATGGCGCGATCGCGGTCGATATGTTCGATCCTGGTCGGCCCCTCCGCCTCCTGAACCTGGGCGATGTCCGTCAGGCGAAGCGGCCCCCCCTTCGGTGGGTAGAAAATAACATTGTCCAGCCCCTGGGTCCGCATGTCCCCGCGAGCCGTCCCGATAAGGGTCAGGTCCCGCTCCCGCCCCTGCTCCCGGAATCTCCCTGCCAAGGTCCCCGCGATGAGCGTTTCCACCGCGTAGCCCACCTCAGCTGCGGCGAGGCCCAGATCCGCGGCCTTCTTCCGATCCACGGTGACCTGCAATTCCGGGCTGCCCCACTCGAAGCTCGTGTCCACAAAATTCACCCCCGGCAGGGGGCGGACCTGCTGTTCGATGGCGGCCGCGATCTCCCGCACTTCGTCGAGGCCGCGCCCCTTCACATCGATCTCGATATTGGTCCCGCCCACCAGTTGCCGGAAGCGCCGGAACAGCGGCGATTGGGTCACGAACACGGCGCGCACTCCGGGGATCCCAGCGGACAGTTGCCATAATTCGCGGACCATGCGCTGCATCCCTTGGATATCCGCATACTCCCTCTTGACAATGACCCCGAGCAGCGGGCTCTCGGTGCGAACCACCGCGAAGAGGCGCTCGATCTCCGGCCTCCGCATGTACCGCTGCTCAAGCTCGGCGAGGATGCGATCGATCTGGTCCATGTTGAACCCCGGCGGGACCTTCACGATGGAGAGGATCAGGTTCCGGTTCCCCTTCGGCAGGTAGTCGATGGGGGGCATCAAGAGGAGGCTGAGGCCGAGGGAACCGAGCGTCATCCCGGCGGCGACGAGGAGGCGGCGCCTCACCCCCTGGCGCAGCCAGGAGAGGCAGCGAATGAGGCCGGCGCTGAACGCCTCGCCCAGCCAGCTCAACTGCAGGACATCCAGGATCCGATGGAGGCGAGGATACCGCGAGACCTCGGTGCCCACCTTCAGGATCCGGGAGGCCATCATCGGGACGATGGTGAGGGCCACGACCAGAGAGAAGGCGGTCGAAACCGACGTGGCGATGGCGATGTCGCGGAAGAGCTGCCCTGCCTCCTCCTTCACGAAGATGATGGGGAGAAAGACCGCCAGGTTGGTCAGCGTGGAGGCCAGGATGGCCCCCCAGACCTCGGTCGCCCCGTCCAGGGCCGCCTGGACGCGCAGCTTCCCCATCTCCCGATGCCGGAAGATGTTCTCTAACACCACGATAGAATTGTCCACCACATTGCCGACGGCGAAGGCTAACCCGGCGAGCATCACGATGTTCAGGGACCGGCCCAGGGCATCCAGGACGACGAAGGTCGCGATCACCGAGACCGGGATCGACAGGGCGATGACGAGGATGCTGCTCACGCTGCGCAGGAAGAAGAGCAACACCCCCACGGTGATCAGCGAGGCCTCATAGACGTTATCGGTCACGAGGCTGAGGGCATCGTAGATGTAGTCGGTCTCATCATAGACCTGCCGGAACCGGATCCCTTTGTCGGCATAGACCGTGTTCAGGTGGACCACTTCCTGTTTAATCCCCTTCATCACTTCGACGGTGTTGGCCCCGGTCCGCCGGAGCACGCCGAAGCCCAGGGTCGGGACGCCCGAGGCGCGGATGTCCCGGTCTCGCTCCTTCAGGCCGAACCGCGCCGCGGCGATGTCGCGGACATACACCGGCCTCCCGTTCTGAGTGGCGACGACCACCTCCTCGATCTGTCGGAGGTCCGTGAACTGGCCGACGGTGCGCACGAGGTAGCGTTTTTTCCCCTCGTCGATGTTCCCCCCTTTGGTGTTCCGGTTTTCCCGCAGCAAGGCCTCGCGGACCTGGGCGATGGTGATCCCCCGAGCGGTCATTGCCTGATAATCCAGGACGACGTGTACCTCGCGTTCTTCCCCGCCGAACATCAAGACCGACCCCACCCCTTCGATCCGTTCCAGGCGCGGCTTGATGACGTCCTCGGCCTCGAGCCGCACCTCGTTGATATCCCGTGTGGTCTGCACGATGATCCAGGCGATCGGGGTCTCCTCGTCCGAGCTGACCGCCCGGATGACGGGCCGCTCCGCGTCCAGGGGGACCTCCTGCACCAGGTCCAGCTTCTCGGCCACGTCGAGACGCGCCACGTCCTTGTTCACCCCCCAGTCGAAGCGGAGGGTGATCAGGCCGCGGCCTTCGGACGAGGTCGAGACCATCTCCCGGAGGTTTTGCACCGAGATGAGCTTCTCTTCCTGTCGGTTCACGATCTCGTGCTCAACCTCTTGCGGCGCGGCGCCCCGGTAGATCGTCTCCACCGAGATCTCGGGACGCTCCACGGTCGGGGTCATCTGCAGGGGAAGGCGGAAGAGCGAGATCACGCCGAAGAGGAGGGCGAGCAACACGCCGACGATGACCGTGACGGGGTATCGGATGCAGAAATCGACCAGCTTCACGGCGGGCTCCTCATTTGCGCAGACGCTCCTTCACCACGACGGCCGCCTGATCCAACAGCGACTCATTGCCCGTGACGACGACAGTGTCACCCGACTTCAGGCTGCCTTCGACCACCTCGCTGAACCCTTCGTGCGGCCGCCCCGCCTTGACGGGGAGCATGCGGACCTTCCCATCCTGGACCACAAAGACCACCTGGTCCCGCCCCCGGATGACCACGGCGTCTTTCGGGATAAAGAGACCCTGCCGCGGCTCCCCGTATCGGACCGCGACGCGCGCGAACATCCCCGCCTTCAAGAGGCGATCGGGGAGGTTATCGACCTTGATCCGGACGGGAAAATTCCGGCTCGTTACGTCGGCCTGGGGGACGATGTGGGTGACCCGACCCCGGAAGACCCGACCGGGATACGTATCTACCGTGAGGGTCGCCTCATTCCCCTGCCGGACCCTGCCGATGTCCCGCTCGTTGACGGGGATCAAGGCGTAGACGATGTCGATGTCCACCAGGTCCGCGACCTTCCCCCCTTCCTCGATCCACTGACCGACCTCGGCATGCTTCTTCACCAGGTAGCCGCTGAAGGGGGCGACCACGGTCGTCCGGCGGAGCTGGTCCGCGACCCTGCGCAAGGCCTCCTCCGCCGATTCCTTCTGTGCCTTGGCCGCCCGCGCGCCCGCACCGACGCGATCGAGTTCGGCCGCGCTGATGGCGCCCTCGGTAAAGAGGGCCTGGAAGCGTTGATGGTCCTGCTCCGCCCGTACGAAGAGCGCTCGCTTCTCGTCCAGGTTCGCCTCCGCCTCCTTGAGCCCGATCTCAAGGTCACTGCGGCGCAGGCGGGCGAGGACCTGACCTTTCACCGCGTGCTCCCCTTCCCGGAGATCGAACCGGGCGACGGCACCGGCCACCTCGGCGCTGACCGTCGTAGTGAGGTTTGCCTCCACGGTCCCCACCGCCTGGATCTCGCGCTCTACCGCCCGTTCGACGACCGGCGCCACCTCGACGGCAACGGCCGGCGGCCCCTGGGCATGGACCGGCGCCCGGCTCCCCGCCACCATCAGCCCCAGCACCGCTCCTGCCGCCACCCCGCGCCAGCCGGTCACGTCCGCACCTCAGACCGCCACGAGGGCGAGAATGTGGCCATGCAAGGTCTCCATCAGGGCCTTCCACGCCCCCCGCTCCCCCAGAACCTCATCGATGACATGCTCACGGGTCAGGAAGTAGATCAGGATGGCAATGACGCTGAAGGTGGCCTGGGGGACGTTGAGGGAGCGGAAGTCTCCCCGGTCCACGCCCTCCTGGAGGACGCCCGAAATTGCCTGGAAGTTTCGACGGAAGTACTTTTGGGCGAGGACCTGCACTTCCCGCTCACGGCGCTCCACCGCGCGATGCAGGAGCATGAACTCGTCAGGCCTCTTCTCCACAAACCGGAGGACGGCCGCGATGATCTCAACCATCCGATCGCGCGGCGTGCCGTCACCGCTGGCGATCCGTTCCACCTCATCGCACAGGGGGGCGACGGCCTCCTCGAGAAGACTCAGGAAGAGATCCCGCTTGTTCTTGAAGTAGTAGTAGAGGACCGGCTTGGTGACGCGGGCCTCGGCCACGATCTGGCGGATCGACGTCGCGTCGAACCCCCGCCGGGCGAACTCCCGTCTGGCCACCTGTGCGATCCGGGCTTTGGTCGTCATTTACCTACCGTTCGGTAAGCTTCGGCCCCAAAAAGAAACCCTTGCCATCAAGGGTCTGTTGAGGATACCACAGGCGGAGGCGGCCATCAACCCGCCCTACCGCCCCTTCTTTTTCATCACCCGCTTCTCACTGATCTCGACCTGGTCGCCGCATTCGGGGCAGGTGTAGTTCCCTTTTTTACTCTGCGGGGGGTCCACCCCTCGGCTCCTACAGGCGTGGCACGTGTAGGCAATGATCCGGTCTTTCTCCTCCGCAGCCTCTCCGGCACCCGTCGGTTTCATGCTCCCCCCCACTGCCGCCCGGTCCCCTGGACCGCATTCCGGATCAGCTCGACCCGCGCCTCGGTCCCCTGCCCCGGAAACTCGACGCCCACCACATCCACACGACAGGGACCCCGGAGGCGGCGCTCTCTCATATACGCCTCGGCGACCCGCAGGATCTGCCGCTGCTTCCTCGCATGCACGGCCTCCGCCGGCGTCCCAAAACGGGCGGAGCGTCTTGTCTTCACCTCCACGAAGACGAGGACGTCCCCCTCCTCGGCGATGAGATCAATCTCCCCTAGCGGACAGCTGAAGTTCTTCTCCACGATACGGAACCCGAGGTCCTCCAGGAACCGGCGGGCCACCGCCTCCCCCTCGATCCCGACCGCCCGCCGATCTAGCACCGCTGCCTCCCCGCCGCCACCAGGGGAAGCGGGATCTGCCGGACCCGCGCGAAGGTCCGCCGATGGATAGGGCTCAGCCCGTGCTCTGCGAT
>JBOHQS010000030.1:0-17590 GCA_050732295.1 Methylomirabilales bacterium (SeqCode) | reverse complement strand
CCAGGCGCGTTTCCCTTCCACCTTGGGAACTCCCCGTCAGCGATCCCCGGCGACTGGATCTAAAGCAACCGGAGTGACCTCCACATCTCTCCGCTCCCAGCGCGAAGAGCGGCAGCGCCGCTGGAGCAGGACCATCCGGGCCACCCAGTCCAAGAGGAACGCCCACCACACGTAGGCCACCCCCAGGCCCCACCACGCTGCGGTGGCGGCCAGAGGGATGCGGACCCCCCAGATGCCGAGGATCGTCACCCCGAGGATGTACGGGGTATCTCCCGCCCCTCGGAGCGCCCCCTGAAGCACCAACGTCACCGCGAGGGGAATCTGACTCAGCGCCGCGATCCGCAGGAAGACCTCGCCCAGCCGAATCACCTGGCTATCGCTCGTGAACAGTTGCAAGAGGGGCCCCGGGAACAGAAAGAACAGAACGCCCATCCCCCCCATAAAGAAGATGCCCAGGCGGTTGGCCTCCACCATCCCGAGACGGGCCCGGGTGACATCGCCCCTCCCCACGCTCTGTCCAACCACAGTCGCTGCAGCCACGCCGATGGCCAGCCCCGGCATGAACGAGAGGGCTTCGACGTTCACCCCTAACTGGTGCGTGGCAAAGGCCGCGGTCCCGTAGAGGAGCAGGATCTTGGCATAGACCACCTGGCCAGCCTGCCACATCATCCGATCCATCGCAACCGGCCACCCGATATGGAGGACAGGTCGGATGCAGGCCAGTTCCCATCCCCCCTTGGCCAGATACCCCTTGGCCCAGCCCTGCCACCAGAGAAGCAAGACCCCTAACACCTCCGCAGATGCGACCGCGATGGCCGCCCCCTGAACCCCCAGGGCGGGAAGGTCCAGGTACCCGTAGATCAGCGGGACAGCCAGGCTGATGTGGAAGAGGTTCAGGATCACGTAGATCCGCATCGGCGTCCGGGTATCGCCGGCCCCGTGCATCGTGGAGGTGAGGACATGGACCACAGCGGTGGCGGGAAAGGCGAGGAAGACCCATCGACAGTACTCCTGGACCAGGAGCTGTACCGACAGCTGAGCCCCCAGCAACCCCGCAGCCTCCGCCGAAAACGCCATCCCGGCAGCCGCGAGGGGAACGGTCAGGATCAGCGTCGCGACGAGCCCGTGAAGCGCTATCCGTCCCGCCTCGGCTCGCCGGTCCGCTCCCCACCGCTGCGCCACCGCAACCATGGTCCCGGTGCTCAGCCCCCACACCACCGTCATGCTGATAAAGACCAGCAACTGGCCGAGCCCGACGGCCGCCACCGCCGGAGCACCGAGACCCCCCACGAGGAAGATGTCCACGGCGGTCACCATCCGGTGGAGCAGGTTCGACACCGTGACGGGCAGGGCGAGGCGCAGGACCTCGCGTCTCACCTCTCCCCGCTCGATCGTTTTCCCGTGCGTCACGCCTTCCTCTCCCAAAGAAAGCCGTCAGCTTTCCGCCGCGGGAGTTTATTGGGTTTGTTGGGTCTGTTGGGTTTAACCTCCGCGTTCAAGGAGAGCGTCTTCGTTCGACGGCCAGCCGATAGAGCCGCTCGTACTCCCTGGCGGGTCGCTCCCAGGAGAAGTCAGCCGCCATGGCGTTCTTCATGAGGCGCCCCCAGACAACCTTGTCATGGAACAGGGCGATCGCCCGCCGGACAGCCTCAAGGAGATCCCCGGCCTCGGCCTTGTTGAAGGTAAAGCCGTTCCCCGTGCCCGCCCCGGGATCGAAGGGGATGATGGTATCATGAAGCCCCCCCGTGGCCCGGACGACGGGGATGGTGCCGTACGCCAAGCCGTACATCTGGTTCAGGCCGCACGGCTCATACCGAGAGGGGATGAGAATGACATCCGCCCCGGCCACGATTTTGTGACTCAGCGCCACATCAAAGCGGATCTGTACCGCGAGCCGGTCGGGAAATCTCCGATGCAGATTCTGCAGCGCTCGCTCGAGCTCCACGTCCCCCGTCCCCAGCATGACTATCTGTAGATCGAGGCTCAGGAGTCGCTCCGCAGTCGCCACGATGAGGTCGATCCCCTTCTGGTAGACCAGCCGCGAGACGACACCCAACAGGGGGGCGGCTGCACGAGTTGGCAGTCCCACCATCTCCTGAATAGCGCGCTTACAGGCCGCCTTGCCAGCGAGATTCTCGGGCGAATAGGTGCCCACGAGATACGGATCCGTCCGGGGATTCCAGTCCCGGTAGTCCACGCCGTTCAGCACGCCGGAGAGGTCTCCCGCCCGCTGCCGAAGCACCGGGTCGAGGCCGTGCCCGAACTCCGGCGTCTGGATCTCCTGGCTGTACGTGAGACTCACGGTGCTCAGGAGGTCGGCGAACACCAACCCGGCCTTCAGGAAATTGACCTTTCCCCAGAACTCCACGCCGCCAGGAGTGAAGAGGTCTCCCGGGAGACCGGTGAGAGGGAAGACCGCGGCGGGGAAGACCCCCTGGTAGCCCAGGTTGTGGATCGTCAGCAGGCTGGCGACGTCCGCAAAGTACGGGTCGCTGCCGTACACCGTCTTCACGTACGCCGGGATAAGACCGCTCTGCCAATCGTGGCAGTGGATGACATCGGGCTGAAGGTCAAGCACCTTGACGGCTTCGAGGACCCCGCGGGAGAAAAAAATAAACCGCCCGGCGTTATCGGGATAATCTGCTCCCTCCTCCTGGTACAGCCCCTCGCGATCGTAGAACCCGTCGTGATCAAGGAGGATGACGCGGACGCCTTCCCTCTGCCCTTCCCAGAGGCGGGCGACCTCCCTTCGATCTCCCAGGGGCACCCGGATCTCCCCCGGGCGACTCGTGAACAGATGTCTCTCGAGATCGATGGTCCGGTATTTGGGGAGAAAGGCCGTGACCTGGTGCTTGAGCCCCGCCAGGACGGCCGGCAGGGCCCCGGCCACGTCGCCCAATCCGCCCGTCTGGGCAAACGGTGTCATTTCCGAAGCGACCCAGGCGACCCGCATGCGCCCCCCCCTGAAAACAGGAACGGGGATCAAGCCAATGATCCCCGTTCGCATCTCTTTGGCGCCTTTCATAGCTTATAGCGACAGCCTCGCCCCCTTGTCAAGGTGAAAGGTCGGATTGCCTACAATATAAGCATCCTCTTGGGACTTGCCCGCCCCTTGCTCTCCTTTTGGGCGATCCGAACGGAGGCCCCTCTGGGTCCCAAACAACAAGACCAATGACTTACAACGTCCTGGCCTGCTGGCATGCCGGATGCTTACGCGGGCGAGGACTTTTCGTTCAGCAGGGAGATTTCATGCCTCTAACCGCCAATGAAGTCGGAGGGAGGGACACATCGTGGTGAGAAGAGCGTTGCCCCTGTTCGTGATGTTTCTAGTCTTCTGGATTATTCCCCTTCTCGTCCCCTGGGCCGCCTTTGCCCAAGAGGCCCAGCAGGCTGCTCCCCCGCCTCCGAAGATCGATTCGGGCGATACGGCGTGGATGCTGACCTCTTCGGCCTTGGTACTGATGATGACCATCCCCGGCCTCTTCCTCTTCTACGGGGGGTTGGTGCGCAGGAAGAACGCCCTGGGGACCATGATGCATAGCTTCATCCTCGCGGCCGTGATCAGCATCCAATGGGTCCTCTGGGGCTACAGCCTCGCCTTCGGACCGGATAAAGCGGGGCTGATCGGCGGGCTGGACTGGATCGGGCTGACGGGGGTGGGCCTGGAACCCTATCCGGACTACTCCGCGACGATTCCCCACCAGGCGTTTATGATCTACCAGCTCATGTTCGCCATCATCACCCCCGCCCTGATCACCGGGGCCTTCGCCGAGCGGATGAAGTTCAGCACCTTCCTGGTCTTCATGCTCTTGTGGGCCACCTTTATCTACGATCCGCTTGCCCATTGGGTGTGGGGCGTAAAGGGCTGGCTCCGGGAGTTGGGGGCGCTTGATTTCGCCGGAGGGACGGTGGTGCACATCAGCTCGGGGATCTCGGCCCTGGCCGCCGCCATCATCATCGGAAGGCGCCGCGGCTATGGGCAAGAACCGATGCCGCCGCATAACCTCCCCTTCTCCGTCATCGGGGCCTCGCTGCTGTGGGTCGGGTGGTTTGGCTTCAACGCGGGCAGCGCCTTGGGGGCTGGGAGCTTAGCCACCAGCGCCTTTGTCGTCACCAACACCGCGACGGCGGCAGCGACCCTCTCCTGGATGTTTGCCGAGTGGATTGCCAAAGGCAAACCGACCGTCCTCGGCGCGGCCTCGGGGGCGGTGGCAGGGCTCGTCGCCATCACCCCGGCCTCCGGCTTCGTCGCGCCTCTCCCCTCGATCATCATTGGGGTTGGGGCCGGGGTCCTCTGCTACACGGCCTGTAATCTAAAGACGAAGCTCGGCTACGACGACTCCCTGGATGTGGTGGGGGTCCACGGCGTCGGCGGGACCTGGGGGGCGTTGGCCACCGGCCTCTTCGCCTCCAAGGCCATCAATGAGGCGGGCGCTGACGGGCTCTTCTACGGCAACCCTGGCTTGATGAAGGCCCAGATCATCGCCGTCGTGGCGACATGGGTCTTGGCCTTCGTCGGCACCACGATCATCCTGAAGGTCCTCGATGTGACCATGGGACTGCGGGTCTCGGACGAGGACGAGATCCAGGGGCTCGACCTCTCCCAGCATAGCGAGAGCGCCTATTCCCTGGACCTTCCCGCCTACGGCGAGTACGCCCGGGTGGGGGGTGCCTCCCTTCAGCAGCCTGTGGAGAAGACCAAGCCCCGCACCGCACCGTGAGTCGGAGACCCTGGTGTCTCCTGCGCCGTGATTCCGCAACGAGGCGTTTCAACCACCGTGGCCCTTCACGGGCCCAGTCTTCTGAGGAGGGAGATTATGGCAGCCAAGGAGGTCATCAAGCTGGCGAAGGAGAAAGGGGCAAAGATCGTCGATCTCCGGTTCATCGACTTGCCCGGGCTCTGGCAGCACTTCTCACTCTCTACCTCAGAGCTGAACGAGGGGCTCTTCGAGGAGGGCATCGGGTTCGACGGCTCCTCGATCCGGGGCTTCCAGCACATCCACGAATCCGACATGCTCCTGGTGCCCGATCCGGCGACCGCCGCCATGGATCCTTGTCTGTCGGTCCCGACTCTTGTCCTCATCTGCAACGTCAAGGATCCGGTGACAGGCCAGCCCTACAGCCGAGATCCCCGCTACGTCGCCCAGAAGGCCGAGGCCTACCTCAAACAGACGGGGATCGGCGACACCAGCTACTTCGGGCCCGAGCTCGAGTTTTTCATCTTCGACGACATCCGGTTCGACCAGAGTTACAACCACGGGTCCTACCATATCGACTCCGAGGAGGGTTTTTGGAACTCCGGCAAGGAGGGGACCCCGGAGCGGCCAAATCTGGGCTACAAGCCGCGCTACAAGCAGGGGTACTTCCCGGTGCCCCCCATGGACAAGCAGCAGGACATCCGGAGTGAGATGCTCTTGGCCCTCGAGAGCGTGGGGGTGAAGTGCGAGGTCCACCACCACGAGGTGGGGACCGCCGGGCAGGCGGAGATCGACATGCGCTTCGGTACCCTGACCCGGATGGGGGATAACGTCATGTGGTACAAGTACTGTACCAAGAACGTGGCAAGAAAGTGGGGCAAGACGGTGACCTTCATGCCCAAGCCGATCTTCATGGACAACGGCTCGGGGATGCACGTCCACCAGAGCCTCTGGAAGAAGGGTAAGAACCTCTTCTTCGAGCTTGGAGGCTACGGCGATGTCTCCAAGATGGCCCTCCACTACATCGGAGGGCTCCTCAAGCACGCCGAGGCGCTGTGTGCCTTGATCGCCCCGACCACCAACAGCTACCGACGGCTGGTGCCCGGCTACGAGGCGCCGATCAATCTCGTCTACAGCCAGCGGAACCGAAGTGCCTGCGCCCGGATCCCCGTCTACAGCCGAAGCGAGAAGACCAAGCGGGTCGAGTTCCGGACGCCGGATCCCTCCTGTAACCCGTACCTCTGCTTCGCCGCGATGCTGATGGCGGGCCTGGATGGGATCCAGAACAAGATCGACCCGGGGAAGCCGATTGATAAAGACCTGTACGAGCTGGAGCCGGAGGAGGCAGCTAAGGTGAAGCAGCTCCCGGGGAGCCTGGATCGGGTCCTGGACGCTTTGGAGGAGAATCATAAGTTCCTGCTGAAGGGGGACGTCTTCACCCCGGACCTGATCGAGACCTGGATTGACTACAAGCGAAAGAATGAGGTCGATGCCATCCGGCTGCGGCCCCATCCCTGGGAGTTCGCGCTGTACTTTGACATCTAAGTTAAATGGAGACCTGTCCCCTTCGCAACCGAACCGCAACCGGGTGAGAGACACACGTGGAGGCACATGGGAGCACGGCGGGTCCTCATCGTTGACGACAGCAGATCGTCCCGGGTCTTCCTGCGGGATGCCCTCAAGGGCCTGGACTGCTCCGTGGTGTGTGAAGCCGCAGGGGCTCAAGAGGGACTGGATCTGACGCGATCCACCCAGCCGGACTTGATCTTCATGGCAGTGGGGCTGCCGGGAGCGGATGGCATCACCGCTGCCCGGCAGATCATGGAGGAGGTCCCGACTCCCATTGTCATCCTCACCAGCCACCGGGACTCGCAGACGATTCGGCGGGCCACCGAGGCAGGGGTGATGGCCTATCTCATCAAGCCCGTCCGGGAAGAGGAGCTGCAGCCGGCCATCGAGATGGCCATCGGGCGGTTTCGCGAATTCATGACCCTCCGCCAGGAGAATGCGGGCCTCAAGAGGGCGCTGGAGGAGCGGAAGGTGATCGAGCGAGCCAAGGGGATCCTGATGCGGCGAGAGGGGCTGGCAGAAGGCGAGGCGTTCACCCGTATCCGCAAGGCGAGCATGAAGAGTCGGAGGCCCATGGTCGAGATCGCCCGAGCGCTCCTCACCGCCGAGGAGGTGTCGGGGGGGACGACAAACAATCTAAGACGATGACGGCCGCGCTCCCTGAACGCGGTGATAACGATTGGAAAGCGCCCGGGGAACGTGGACACGGATTCCCAGGGATAGTCGGGTCATGGAGGGACGTATGGACCGCATGGAGCCAGTTCACCAGCCGACGTCGATAACCTGTACGACCTGTGAGACGCGATTCTGCGTCCTGTGCATGTCATTCTGTCCCCTCTGTGGCGCAGAGGCACCGGAGGCGCACGATCCCGGAATACAGCGGAACGGGGTCTCTGCGGATGCCTATCGTGTAGGCATCCCCGATCGGAAATGAGGAAGCATTGAGCAGAACGGACAAGTCGCTGGGCGACGGGACCCGAGGTCGGAATCCGCGCAAGGCGTTGAGATTTCAACACTTCAAGCTGCCGGGGCTCATTTAATCGCCCTTGGCACAATTCCTGAATCAGGTTGCCCCAGGATCTCCGGCGTAATGTGACGACCGGAGGAGAGGCAAGGACGCCTCACGTAAGGTGAGGCGTCCTTTCTTTTTTAGACGAAGGGAGGTGGAGCCCGTGAAGAAGATCGAATTCATCATCCGACCCCACAAGCTCGACGACGTGAAGGACGCCCTGACCAAGATGGGGATTCAGGGGATGACAGTAACGGAGGTCCGGGGATTCGGACGACAGCGCGGCCGGACAGAGCTGTACCGGGGAGCCGAGTATACTATCAGCTTCCTCCCGAAGGTAAAGATCGAGGTCCTCGTCTCAGACAAGATGGCGGATGAGGCGATCAAGGTGGCCATGGAGGCGGCCCGCACCGGAAAGATCGGCGATGGCAAGATCTCTGTCTACGATCTCGACCAGGTGATCCGCATCCGGACGGGGGAGATCGGAGAGGCTGCGCTGTAGCGATCTATGACGCCCCTCGACCTCCGGCGAGGGGCCGCGGGACCGAGGCGTCGACCTGACCACGCAAGAGAGAGGAGGAGACCAAATGTACAGGCGAATTCCAATGTGGCTGTCGGTCGCTCTTGTCTTGGGGGCATTTCTCCCGGGACTGCTTTGGGCTGGCGAGGCGGCAAAGGCCCCCGAGCTGGTCCCCTTCACCAAGGAGCTGGCCGATAAACTTACCGACTCGAAGGTGGCCATGGACACCATGTGGACGCTACTCACGGCGTTTCTGGTCTTCTTCATGAACCTGGGCTTCGCCATGGTGGAGTCTGGGTTCTGTCGGGCCAAGAACACCGTGACGGTCCTGGCCAAGAACTTCGTCGTTTTTTGCGCCGCTTCCCTGGCCTTTCTGATCCTGGGCTTCGGGCTCATGTTTGGCGACGGCACCCCCTTCTTCGGGACGCAGGGGCTGTTCTTCCTCACTGGTCCCGATAACAGCCCGGCCACCGGGGACGCCTATCAAGGGCTGTACGGCTCCCTCAATTGGACAGGGACGCCCCTGTGGGCCAAGTTCTTCTTCCAACTGGTCTTTGCCGGGACCGCCGCCACCATCGTCTCGGGCGCGGTAGCCGAGCGGATCAAGTTCGGTTCCTTCTACATCTTCTCCTTCCTCATGGTCGGGATCATCTACCCGATCGTTGGCCACTGGATCTGGGGGGGAGGATGGCTGGCGAAGCTGGGGATGTTCGACTTCGCCGGCTCCACCGTGGTCCACTCGGTCGGGGGCTGGGCTGCACTGGCCGGGGCCATCATGCTGGGGGCTCGAATCGGGAAGTATGGGAAGGATGGAAAGATCAACCCGATCCCTGGGCACAGCATCACCTCCGCCACCCTCGGGGTCTTCGTCCTCTGGTTCGGCTGGTTCGGGTTCAACCCCGGCAGCACCATGGCCGCGGACTGGAACGCCATCGCGCGGATCGCCACCACCACCAACACCGCGGCGGCGGCGGCGGCCGTCAGCGCCTCTCTCGCCGCCTGGCTTCTGCTGAAGAAACCTGACTTGACCATGATTCTCAACGGCGCCCTGGCGGGTCTCGTCGCAATCACCGCGCCGTGCGCCTTCGTCAGCGTCGCAGACTCGCTGATCATTGGCCTCGGTGCCGGCGTCTTGGTGGTCCTCTCGGTCCTTTTCTTTGACCGAATCAGAGTGGATGATCCGGTGGGGGCGATCTCGGTCCACCTCATGTGCGGGGTCTTCGGGACCCTGATGCTCGGCCTGCTCGCCCAAGACCAGTTCATGCCAAACACCACCGGCAACGGGCTCCTCTACGGGGGCGGGTGGAAGCTCTTCAACGCCCAACTCATTGGTGTGGCCGCCGTGGGAGTCTTCGCCTTCGCGATCAGCCTCCTCTTCTGGGCGATCATCAAGGCGACTGTCGGACTCCGGGTCAGCGCCGAAGAGGAGCTGGAGGGCCTGGACATCGGTGAGCACGGGATCAGCGCTTACCCCGACTTTCAAACTCCTCTGACCGAGCACGTTCCGGGAGCTGCCAGGGGGATGACGCGCGAGCCGGCGATAGCCCCGGCCCGCGAGGGGAGCCGATAGTTGGCATCCGGGACGGAGAGGGAAGTGGGACGCCAGGACAACCTGTACGCATAAGGAGACAGGACATGTCACACAAAAACTGGAGATGCGCGGCTCTCGTCGTGAGCACACTAGCCTTGGCTGGGTTATTCCTCCACACGGCACCGGCCCAGGCTGCGGAAGAGGCCAAGGGCCCGAACAGGGGCAACGTCTCGGTCAGCTTTGGGGTCGAATTCCCCACCGCTTACTTCTTCCGCGGCATCCTCCAGGAGGACAGGGGCTTCATCGCCCAACCCTTCTTGGAAACGAACATTAAGGTGTATGAGGGGGAGGGCCCGCTTAACAGCGTGGGCGCGAAGCTGGGCATCTGGAACAGCTTTCAGTCGCAATCCCCTGGGATCCCGAGCGATCCGACGGGCTGGTACGAAGCCGACCTTTACGGTGGACTGACGTTCGGGCTGTTCGACAAGCTTCAAGCCGGGGTCATCTACACGGCCTACATCAGTCCGAACAGTTCGTTTGGCACCGTTCAGGAAATCGCGTTCAAGCTCGCCTTTGACGACAGCAAGCTGCTGGGGGCCTTTGCCTTGTCGCCGAGCGTCCTGTTCGCGTTCGAGCTGGATGGCCAGGCGGATGCCGGCCTGATTTCCGACGAGGGCTTGTACGTGCAGCTCGGCATCCAGCCGGGATTCAAGCTCTTCGAGGACGCGAAATATCCGATCAGCGTGACGTTTCCGATGATCCTGGGCTTGGGTCTCGACGATTACTATGAGTTCAACACGGGCAACAACAGCACCTTCGGCTACTTTGACCTTGGCCTGGTCGTGGGCATACCCCTGTCCTTTATCCCCGCCGCCTACGGGACGTGGGAGATCCACGCGGGGGTACACTTCCTGTTCCTCGGGGACAACCTCGAAACGGTGAATCGTGGCGACAGCTTTGAGGCCGTCGGCACCTTCGGCATCAGCATGACGTACTGACACAACCCAGCGGTCAGCAGTCAGCTGTCCGCTGTCAGCACGAGAGAGGAGGATCTCCCGCTGGCGGCTAACAGCTGATTGCTTTTTATAGGTGCTGACTGCTGATCGCCGCTTGCCGACAGCTTGGTGGGTGGAGGGGCCGACGGGACTCTGAGCAAGCAGTCAGCCGTCGGCTGTCAGCTGTCCGCGATAAGCAGAGACGCGCGGGGACTAGAAGGTCATGATGGTTCTTGCTGACAGCGGACTGCTGATAGCTGACAGCTTAGGGGATGGCGGGGCCGACGGGACTTGAACCCGCGATCTCCGGCTTGACAGGCCGGCGTGTTAACCGGGCTACACTACGGCCCCTTGATGAACGAACAAGACGTTAATCTATAGCGTACCACGCTGGAGAAGTCAACTCACGCGGAAACACGCTCAGGCGGGTGACGCCTCTCGAACCAGGACCTCATAGAGGGCAAGGGTCCTCCTGGCGATCGCGCCCCAACTGAAGAGGGCCTCGCACCGCTGCCGCCCCTTTTTGCCCATGGCCTTCCGGAGCGCCGCATCGGCCAGGAGCGCGTTCATCGCCCCGGCCAGGTCGCGCGAGAACCGGGCCGGATCGGCGGGCTCGAAGGAGCTCTCGGCCTGCCGCTCGACCGGGACAAGGAGGCCGGTCTCGCCGTGGACGACGACCTCTGGAATGCCGCCGACGGCGCTGGCCACCACGGGCGTTTCACAGGCCATCGCCTCGAGGTTGATGATCCCAAAGGGTTCGTAGAGAGACGGGCAGCAAAAGACCGCGGCATGGGAGTACAGCTCGATCGCCGTCCGGCGATCGACCATGTCCCGGATCCAGACGACATGGTCCCTCGTGGCCACAACCCGCCGAACCGCATCCTCGAGTTCCGTGGCGATCTCCGGCGTATCCGGAGCGCCAGCGCAGAGGACCACCTGCGCTTCACGGTCGATGTGAGGAATCGCATTCACCAGGTGTACGATCCCCTTCTGCCGCGAGACCCGGCCGACGAACAGGACATACGGGCGCCCCGCGTCGATCCCGTACTGCTGGAGGCGCTGGCGGCTCTGGACCGGACGGTACTCCTCAGTATCAATGCCGTTGTGGATCACGTGGACCCTCTCGGGCGCGACGCGAAAGTGCCGCAGGATATCCACCTTCATATCCTGGGAGACCGCCACAACGGCATCGGCGGCCTCCAGAGCGGTCCGCTCAATCCAGGCGGCCAGGTCCGCGCCTCGGCCCAGCTGCTCCCGTTTCCAGGGTCTGAGCGGCTCGAGCGAGTGGGCCGTGATGACGAGAGGGATCCCGCAGAGGATCTTGACCAACAGCCCTCCGAAGTGGCTATACCATGTGTGGCAGTGGACCACATTGGCGTCAATGGGCCGGGCGGCGAAGCTCGTGCACACCCGAAGCGCTTGGAGGGCCATCAGGAACTTTTCGGGGGCGATCTCCGGGACGGCCTGGGCAAATCGGTGGCCCCGAACCACCAGATTTCCGGCCCGCATCTCCTGATCGCCGAACGTCCTGACCTCCACGGGAATCAGCTTGGCCAGTTCCCGCGAGAGGTAGTCCACGTGCACGCCGGCGCCACCGTAAATCTCCGGCGGATACTCTCGGGTCAACAGAAGTGCTTTCATCAAGTCCCTCGCGACCGCCACACCTCTTTGACCCGAGCCGCCCCCGCACGGAGGTTGCACCCAGTGTCAGAGACGAACTCACGTCCACCGCGCCCCCAGGCCACGTCACCGACTCCTTTTCATTGCTGCTGAATCGGCGCTTCCTTCGCAGGGGTTGTTGGCCGTTCGGCCCGTCGTTCCGGGATCTCCTGAAAGACGGGAAGATCAATCCGTTCGATCGCCGTTACCGCTCGTGTTTGAAAAACACGGCGGCGAGAGGAGGGAGGGTCAACGTGAGGGAATACGGGCGGCCGTGCAGAGCGATCGGGGCCGCGTCAACCCTGCCCAGGTTCCCCTGGCCGCTCCCCCAGTAGTCGGCTGCGTCACTGTTCAAAACCTCTCTCCAGAACCCGCCGTGGGGGGCGCCTAACCGGTACGCATGACGGGGCACCGAGGTGAAGTTGCAGGCCACCAGCACGATATCGCCCCTCGATCGCCCCTTCCGGATCAGGCTGATGACACTCGACTCGGCGTCATTGCAGTCGATCCACTCAAAGCCCGCTGGGTCGCAGTCAAGCTCATAGAGTGCCGGCTCGCTCCGGTAGAACCGGTTCAAGTCCGTCACCCATCGTCGCAGGCCTGCCTGCGGGGCATACTGGAGCACGTCCCACTGCAGGTTCTCATCGTGGGCCCACTCCCGCCACTGGCCGAACTCGCCCCCCATGAAAAGGAGCTTCTTGGCCGGCTGAGCGTACATGTAGCCGAACAGCAACCGCAGATTGGCGAACCGTTGCCAGTCGTCCCCAGGCATCTTGCCGAGAAGCGACCCCTTGCCATACACCACCTCATCGTGGGAGAGAGGCAGAATAAAGTTCTCATGGAAGGCGTAAAGCATCCGAAAGGTCAATTGATTGTGATGGAACTTCCGGAAGATGGGATCCTGCGACATATACTCCAACGTGTCGTGCATCCACCCCATGTCCCACTTCAGGCCGAACCCCAGCCCTCCCACATAGGTCGGCCGGGAAACCATGGGCCACGCTGTGGACTCCTCCGCGACGGTCTGCACGTCCGGATAGCCCCTGTAGACCTCTTCGTTCAACCGCCGGAGAAACGCAATGGCCTCGAGGTTCTCGCGGCTGCCATATTGGTTGGGGATCCACTCACCCTCTTTCCGCGAGTAGTCCAAGTAGAGCATGGAGGCGACCGCGTCGAGGCGGAGACCATCTGCGTGGTACCGGTCCAGCCAGAAGAGCGCGCTGCTCAGGAGGAAACTCTGCACTTCGCTTCGCCCGTAGTTGAAGACCAGGGTGTTCCAGTCGGGGTGGACGCCCTGCCGCGGATCCGCATGCTCGTAGAGGTGCGTCCCGTCGAAATAGCCGAGCCCGTGCTCGTCGGTCGGGAAGTGCGAAGGCACCCAGTCCAGGATCACACCGATGCCGTGCCGATGCAGGCAATCGATCAGCACCATGAGGTCCTGGGGAGTGCCGTAGTTGCCCGAGGGCGCGAAGTAGCCTGTGGTCTGGTAGCCCCACGAGCCGAAGAAGGGGTGATCCATCACCGGCAGGAACTCCACATGGGTGAAGCCCATCTGCCCTACGTATTCCGCCAGGACGGGGGCCAGCTCCCGGTAGCTCAGGGAGCGGTTCCCCTCTTCGGGCACCCGCCTCCAGGATCCGAGGTGTACCTCGTAGATGGCGATCGGCGCGTCCAGGGCGTTGCGCCGCTCTCGGGCCGCCATCCATTCCTGGTCGTCCCACGGGTACTCCAGGTCCCAGACGATGGAGGCCGCCTTGGGCGGGATCTCGTTGAAGACCGAGAAGGGATCTGTCTTGTCGACCCGGTAGCTGTTGTGGCGGGAGATGATGTGGTACTTGTACAGGGTCCCGTGACCCACGCCCGGGATGAAGCCCTCCCAGATCCCCGACTGCCCTCGCGGCCGCAAGGGGTGGCTGGCCCTGTTCCAGTCATTGAAGGTCCCCGTCACACACACCTGTTCGGCGCCGGGCGCCCAGACGGCAAAATAGGTCCCGTGGGTTCCGTCCGCCGTCATGAGGTGGGCCCCGAGCTTCTCGTACAGGCGGAAGTGGCTCCCCTGATTAAAAAGGTAGAGATCATCCTCGGAGAGCCGAGTGACGTCATGCACGACCGACCGGGGCTGTGCCTCTGCCTGAGGCTGTCCCGTCGGCCCTCTCCCGTCGGCCATCGTGCCCCTCTCCTCACCGACCACGATCGCCTTCCTCCCTCACGCCACGTCGCACACCGCGTTGAAGCCTCCATGAGGGTTTGGCACCCTGTTCGGGTTGAGCGGGTCTTCCCTCCAGTCCCCGTCAACAACGAACATGTACTCGTACCGGCCAGGCTTGAGGTGGAGGCTCACCCTCCACGTTCCGTCCTTCCCCTTTTTGAGCGAGTGGGCATGGGGGTCCCAATTGTTGAAGTCCCCCGCAACGGTGACGGTCTTCGCTGTTGCAACCGTCCACCGAAAGGTGACCGGTTTGGCCTTCGACTGGACAGGCTTCTTCGACCCCGGGACCCTCGCGGGTTTTTTCCGCGAGCCTTCTTGAGTTCCCATCGTCCTTCCCCTCTGGGCGCCTTCGCGCTTCGAACTCCTCCTCCGCGAGCTCGTCATCCCCTGCCGCAGATCGTTGACGCCGCAGAGCGGGTCGACCACGGCCGGCATCTCGCGAAACGCCCCGAGGCTGTGGCGGGTCTTGCGTCCCCAGTTGAGCCGTTCTTCACGGGTGCCGGGGACGTTCTGAGGCTCTCTCTCGAGCCACAGATCCTCCAGGTTCACCAAGACAACACGGGCCGGGCTCGCGCCCAAGAAGCGCAGGCACGCCTGGAGGAGGGGTGCCAAGCCCGGTGAATCCCCCGTGAGCCATCCCTGACGCTCGAGGAAGCGCTCGAGGGCGGGCCGAAGTGACCGCCGGTTTTCCTGCTCGATCCGCGCGCCCGTTGGATCCAGGAGCCCCAGCCGGAGCCGGTCCACGATGTCCAGTCCCTCCCAGTACGCGGCAAAGGGGGGCATATCGTGCGTGTTGAGGCTCGCCACCGCATCGTGAGAGACGGCTCGAAGGACCTGGCGCGGACCGGGAGCCAACTCGTACTGCAGCACGTACATCCGGTGCAGGTTGTGCCGCGCCATGGCCGAATTTACATACGCGGGGACGGTCCCGAGGTTCTCACCGACGATCGACGCCCGGTGCCTGTGGGATTCGAGACAGACGATTGCGTACAGCTCCTCGGCAGGATAGCGCACATACACCCCGTCGCGCGCCTCCAGCCCCTTCGGGATCCAGAAGAGACGATGAAGCCCCATCACATGATCGATCCGAAGGAGGGTGGTGTGCTGGAGTTGATGCCGGAGGTAGGCGATCACGTACCGGTATCCCTGCTCCCGGATCGCCTCAGGATGGAGCGGCGGAAAGCCCCAATCCTGGCCCCGGGTGAAGACGTCGTCCGGAGGGGCACCCCCGGACACGCCCAGGACAAACGCCTCCCGTTCCCGCCAGACGTCGTAGCTATACGGATGGACCCCGAGGGGAAGATCGAGATAGAGGCTCACGCCCGCGCGCGTTGAATGCTCCGAGAGGACCCGGATCTGCTCACGGGCCACCCACTGGACGTAGAGGTGGTAGCGTCGAGCCCGCTCGTCATAATCTCCCTCCGTGAGGACGCCGTCACAGAGGGGCCGAGACCACGACGGCCAGGGGGCGCGCTGCCGCTCGCCCGTGGCCCGGAAGCGGGCGTAGTCCTCGACCTCAGGATGGGCCGCGACGAACCGCCGAAAATCAACCGACCGTCCGGACGCATCGAGAAAGAACGAGCGCGCGAGCTCCTCGAGCACCTGGCGTTTCACCGCCATCTGACGGCGGTAGTCCACCACGGGCGAGGCTCGCAATGCCTCGAGCTCCCGCTGAACTCCGCCTGACGCCATGAGGGCCTGGGCGGGTGGGCAGTCCTTCAGTTCCGGAATCCGCGCCACGTCCAGATAAAACTCGTTCCAGAAGAGGCGGCTGGCCGGGGCGTACGGACTCGGATCGCAGGGCTCGTCCAGAAACGCCGCGAGGAGTGGTAGCGTCGCCACCACGCTCCCCCCCAGACGGGCCACCCACTCCACCAAGTCCTCAAGATCGGCAAAATCGCCACCCCCCCAACTCCGCCCGGAGTGAAGGGCATACAGGGGAAGGAAGACGCCCCAGAGCCTTCTCGCGGAGTCTTCATGGGAGGCATACGCCCGCAGGGGAGCAGAGATGATCATGGAATTGAAGAGCCTCCCATGGGTTTCCAGCGTCAACCGATGGTATCCCCAGGGCAGCCGATGAGGAAGGGGAAGCCTCTTGCCCACATAGCGCTTACCCTCCACCTCGACAGCCCCTACCGACGCCAACCGAGCCGAGTGCACGGCCCACTTCTCGACCTCGCCGGACTCGAGGGTGAGGTGGCAGGCCACAGAGCCGGTGGCCTGATCCACGGGCAGCCGCAGTTCGAGGGCGGCAGGCCCTCCCTCCCAGGCCACGGTGACCGGCTCTACCCCGCGCTTCCACAGGCTCTCCCGGCGCTCCCGAAGGGCCGCGGCAGCGTCGTGAAAAGACTCGAGGGGCGCTCCCAGCGCCCTGAGCACCAGCCGAAGGGCCTCCGGTGAGGCCGGTCTCCGACGACGGGCGGCGTCGTCGTACGCCGTCTGCACCCCGTACAGGCGGGCGAGCGCACGGAGCGGCGCAGCGTGCAGGGATGCCGGTCGCCTCATCCCTCACCCTCCAGCAATTCCAGGATGCCCTGGATGGGGATCCGCACCCAGTCCGGCCGGTTGTTCAACTCGTAAGCTAGCTCATACAGGGCCTTCTCCAGGAGGAAGGCATCGAGGAGCACCTGGAGCTCCCCCCGGTTCCGGGGGATCAGTGGCGTCTCGCCTGCGACGGCGAGGTATGCCTTGAGGAAGACGGCGGAGACCCAGAGAGTCCAGAACCGACCCCACTCCTCCAGGCCGGCGATGGCCTCGGGGCGCGAATGGATGAGCCCGGTCGCCGCCTGCTCCACCAGGGCGACACGGGTCGCATAGCGGAACGAACGGAGCATGCCGGCCACGTCCCTGAGGGCCGAACGCTTGAGCCTCCGCTCGCTCAGGGGCCGCGCGGGTTCCCCCTCGAAGTCGATGATGACGAAATCCTTCCCCGTGTAGAGCACCTGCCCGAGATGATAGTCGCCGTGGCCGCGGATGCGCATCGCGGTGATCTTGCGGTCGCGGATCTGCCGGAAGCGCTTGCGGATCTCCCCGTCGAGATCGAGGACCCTCTTGGCGTCCGCCTGGAGGCCCCTGGGCATCTCCTTTAGGCGTTGACGGAGGAGTTGGAAGGCCCGGTCGGTCGCGCCGAGCAGCGCGTGATAGAGGGATTGCCGGTAAAAGTCGGTCATAGGTTCGGGGGCGAAGGCCGCGTCCTCCGATTCTTGAGAGAGGGCCACGTGGAGTTCAGCGGTCCGGTGACCCAAGAGCTCGGCCGATGCCAGGTAGGGGCCGGTGATCTCTCGAAGCAGCGGGGGCGGGTCCTGCTCGCAGAGGCTGAGGAGCGGTTCTTTCGGCAGGGTCGCCACCTGCATCTCGGAAGAGGCCAAGGCCCGCTCGAAGTATCCCCCGAGGGCGTCCAG
>JBOHQS010000029.1:0-18420 GCA_050732295.1 Methylomirabilales bacterium (SeqCode) | reverse complement strand
CCGCCAGGTTTCGACTGGCGGTTGAAGACACAGGCATTGGGATCTCTGAGGACCAACTCGGACGGATCTTCGAAAAGTTCACCCAGGCCGATGCCTCGACCACCCGTCGCTACGGCGGCACCGGACTCGGGTTGGCCATCTCGAAGCATCTGGCGGAGTTGATGGGAGGCGCCGTTGGGGCCTGGGGCCGCCCCGGCGCAGGGTCGATCTTTTGGCTCGACCTCCGCTTGCCGTTGGATCTTCACGCGGCGCCTGCGCCCCTGCCGGTGGCCGATTTTGTAGGGGCCCGAGTGCTGGTCGTGGACGACCACGAGATCAGCCGGCAGGTGCTCCAGGAACAAACGGGGAGTTGGGGCCTGCGCAGCGACAGCTGCCCGTCGGCCGGGGAGGCGCTGGCGACCCTCCGTGCGGCCTGCGACTCGGGCGACCCGTACCAGATCGCCATCGTGGACGCCGGGATGCCTGGTATGGACAGCGAGAGCCTCGCTCAGGCCATCAAGGCCGATCCCGCCCTGCGGGAGACCGTGCTGGTGATGCTCACGTCCATCGGCCAGCCGGGCGACGCCAGGCGTATGGCGGAGGCCGGATTTGCCGCCTACCTGGTCAAGCCGGTGCGCCCGTCGGAACTCATCGACGCCTTGGCTGCCGTCTGGGGAGCCAAAACCCGAGCGATGCCCACCGGACTGGTGACCCGCCACACCCTGGCCGAGTCCCGCGCGGCGAAGGCGCCTCCGTCGGCCGAGACGAGCCGCCACATCCGGGCGTACGTGCTGGTGGCGGAGGATAACATCGTGAACCAGAAGGTCGCCGCGGGACTCCTGGAGGAGCTCGGCTGCCGCGTGGACGTCGTGTCAAACGGCAGAGAGGCCGTCGAGAGGTGCGAACTGCTCCCCTACGATCTCGTCTTCATGGACTGTCAGATGCCCGAGATGGACGGCTACCAGGCGACGGCCGAGATCCGGAGACGTGAGGCGTCAACGCGACACATGCCTATCGTCGCCGTGACCGCTCACAACATGGCAGGAGATCGCGAGAAGTGTCTCCGGGCCGGCATGGACGACTACGCCTCAAAGCCGGTGAATCCGGCCAAGCTCGAGGAGATCCTCGATCGATGGGTCATGCGCCGGTGGTCGACCTCGCCGTCGTAGCCCTCCTTCACCCCTTTCTGGCTTGCCTCAGTCAAAGGCGTGCCTCCGCCAGACATACCCCGGCGTGAGGATCGTCCCCGGCTCTTGGATGGTCTCGAGGCCCGTAAGCGCATCGATCAGGATCCTCCGCTGCTGCCTCACGTGAAAGGCCTCCCCCAAGGGATGACCGAAGGGATAGCGAAGGAAGAGCGCCCGGGGAGGCTTGACCTTCATCGTAACCTCTTTCTGAAGGGTGATCCCGATCGTGGGAATCTTTCGCAGCTCAATGACGCGCTGGATCAGGCCCACGGCCTGGTTGCAGAGCCCTCAGGCGGGCGTCAGCACAACGGCCTCGGCCCCTTCCCGCAGCAGGCGTTCAGCGACCTCAGGGGCCGTCTCTTCCATGAGTGTCTTCAGGTGCGGCCCGTCGATGTGGCCCATGAAGCTGTACAGGGTAGGCGCGATCCGCCCGATACACCCCTCCTCCATGAGCTCCCGGAGCCGATCGATGGGAAGGACCACGTTGATGTCCCGGTCTGCCGCGGAATGATCGTAGTACTTGTGGGTGATGGTGAGATCATTCGTGTCGGCGTCGGCGGGGAAGGCCCGAAAGGTCGGGTCCCCATCCGGATCCTCCATGTTGAAGGGCGGCTGTGACTTGAGGTGGACGCCCGCAGTGGTCACCATGGCGATGCAGCTTTCTCGAAGGGGTTTGCCGAGGGGGGCCCACGGGATCCCTTGCCCTTCGACGAACCGGTGGCCTCTCGCCCAGCGCTCCGCCAGCCCTGGCAGGTGCTTGAAGAGCTGCACGAGAATCGCGTTCTTGAGGTCCTGAATCTTTCCCACGGTCGGTCCAGTCTACTCCTGACAGTTGGCTGTCGGCAGTCAGCAGTCAGCAAGAATATTTTAGATGCTCGTGACTGATGACTGAAGGTGGCAGCCTCCCGATTTGCTGACAGCTGATAGCTGACAGCTGGCAGCTACGGGAGTAAGACGCCGCCACAACTGCTCCCGGCGCCAGCGGTGCATGCATAGCAGTGGTTGCCCATCAGGATCGTCCGGCCCTCGACCGCCTCTGGTGAGAGCTCCCAGATCCGCAGCGGCCACCCATCCCGGTCTCGCAAGGGGAGATCGAGCATCTGGTTGAAGTCGCAGTCGTACACGGAGCCCTCCCATCCGACACTCAACAGGTTCCTGCACATCACCTTGTCCAGCGTGGCGGTATTAAAAGCGGACTCGAGGAGGTCCATGTATCGATCGTATTCCCCGCGCACCCTGAGGAGCCTCTCAAATCGGGTAATGGGCATGTTGGTGAGGCAGTAGAGACGATTAAAGACGATCCCGAATTTCTCGTACAGGACTCTCTTGTAGTCCTGTTCGAGGCGGTCCTGGGGGGGTGGCAGGTAGGCGCCTAGTGGATTGTACATCAGGTGGAGATCTAGCCCGGTCCCCGGAACGCCGTAGCCCAGCCGGTTAAGGATATGCAGCGCACGGATGCTCAGTCCAAACGTCCCGTCTCCGCGCTGACGGTCCACGTTCTCCTCGGTATAGCAGGGGAGGGAGGCAATCACCTCAACGCGGTTCCGCTGAAAAAATTCCGGCAGGTACTCCTTGCCTGCCTCAAAGAAGACGGTGAGATTGCACCGATCCATCACATGACGCTGAAGGCGCACGCAGGACTCCACGAGATAATCGAAGTGGGGGTTCAGCTCTGGCGCTCCGCCCGTGATATCCACGGTGGGGATCTCCCACCTCTCGAGGAAACGGAGGGTGGCTTCAACCGTCTCGCGCCCCATTATTTCCTTCCGCCCCGGCCCAGCCTCCACATGACAGTGGATGCAGGCCTGGTTGCAATACTTGCCCATGTTGATCTGGAGCACATCGATCTTGCGCTTGCACAGGCCGTTGCCCGCTTCCCTCGTTCTTTGGGCAAAGGGCTGCATGCTCCTCCTCCCCTCTTCACCCGCAGCAGGCAGTGCCGGGTCGAATGGCACTTACCCTCCCTCGATCTTTGCTCTGAAGTGGAGATGGGCCCGGGCACTATTCAGAACGGCGGCCCAGGGAATTGTATTCCACGTGACGAGAGATGCAAAGGAAAACAGCCTAGGTGGCTCAGGACGAATGGAAGGCGGGGGTTACGCGTGATGGGTCCGGATCCGAATGGGCCAGGGACTCACTGGTCCGTCGCGACAAACAAGAAGAAACCCACGGCCAAGACAACCAGGATCACCGTACTGAGCATCTCGCCCCTCAAGCGTCGCATTTTCGGCCACCGATTGGGGGTCCAAGGGGCGGCCTCACTGCCATAGCAGCAATCGTCGTGCCACAGCCTGCAATTTCACGCGCCCAGCCGCCTGACTCTACAGAAAAATTTGGAAGGCCTGAGCTGCCAAGCCTTCATAGATCCGCCTCCCTCCGGTTAGACGGCCAAGGGGGTGAGCCGGATTCACCCCGCGGGAGGGAGAAGGGATGGCCGGAATCAGCCCGGACGTGCCATCTTGACCGACTTTGGCCCGCGGGAGTGGAAAATTGGCAAGAACCTGGCTTGACAGTTGTATTGTGCCTCTGGTAGCGTTCCCCGCGCGAGCCGAGGGAGGCTGCCGAGGTCTCTGTCGAATCCGCCGCAGGTATGTTACTCGGAGGATATCTCCCCAGATACTTGGCCCCGGACACGGTTCACAAGGGAGGGAAGGTCCATGAGAGAGGATTTGCGGGATGAGCGCACCTATTGGGAGGAGCGGCAAACAGAGCAGCTATGGCGGTGGGCGAAGGCGGCCGGTCTGTCGCGGCGCCGGTTCCTGAGCCTCTTGGCCGGGGGAGGGGGAGCGGCAGTTCTGGCGACCTTTGGCCCGCGGGCGGCCGGGGCGCAGAGCGGTTCTCCTGCGCAGGCCCAACCTGCCAAGCCCCAGATTCACGCGAAGCCGACGCCGTCAGAGCTCTTCATCCACCACGGGACGAATCAGGAGATGCGATGGGAGGCGATGTACGGCCGAGGCTATATCACGCCAAATGTCATGTTCTTCATCCGCAACCACGATCCCTCGCCTGCGATCGATGTCAAGACCTGGCGTCTCAAGGTGGAAGGGCCCGGAGTGGCGCGCCCCCTGGAGCTTACTTATGACCAGATCCTGGGCCTTCCCTCCAAGTCGATCATCCGCTATATCGAGTGCGCGGGGAACGGGCGGGGTTTCTTCAAGGAGGTCCTCGGGAAGCCCGCCAAAGGAACCCAGTGGCGTCTGGGGGCCTACGGCGTCGCGGAGTGGACCGGGGTGCCGCTGAAGGAGATCCTGGACAGGGCGGGGCTGAAGCGCACGGCGGTGGACGTCATGCCGACGGGCCTCGATGCCCGCAAGATCGAGCGGCCCATGTCGGCCGCCAAGGCCATGGAGGATGATACGCTCCTGGTCTATGCCATGAACGGGGATGTCCTTCCCGCAGATCACGGCTTTCCCGTGCGGGTCCTGGTCCCCGGGTGGATAGGGATCGCGAACATCAAATGGGTGGGAAGCCTCCTCGTCTCGGAGGAGCCGATCTTTGTCGAGAAGAACACCAAGGACTACGTGCTGATCGGCCCGGATTTTCCCGAGAAACCCCCTGCCAAGGGTCCCATACTGACCCTCCAGACCCTAAAGAGCGCCATCGCGCTTCCGTGGCCCGCCACCTTGTCCGCCGGCCAAAATTTGATCCGAGGCTACGCCTGGTCCCCCCACGGAAAGATCGTCAAGGTGGAGTACAGCGTGGACGGCGGCAAGACCTGGGCTGCGGCCTCCCTGCGGGAGCCCAATGTCCCGCGAGCCGGCGTGCGGTGGGAATTTGGGTGGGACGCCAAGCTAGGGGACTATGCGGTAATGACACGGGCGACGGATGAGAAGGGAAATACCCAACCCGAAACGGTCCGATGGAACGAACTGGGCTACGAATTCTCGGCCGTTATCCGCCACCCGGTCAAGGTGACGTAAAGGCGAACACACACCACAGGTGCGGCTCCCCTGTGCAAGCAATGGCCGTGCGGGAACCCTGGGTTCTCAGGAGGGTGCTCGTCCTGTGCGTGGCGGTCGGTGTGACCGCCGCTCATGCGATGGGCGAGCCGCCGCTCGTCCCCATCTCCATCTCATGGGCACATGCCGCCTCTGACTCTGGAGATGGCCAGGTGGCGGCCGGGCGTGCGGTGTATGCCAAGCACTGCGCGCGATGTCACGGCGAG
This sequence comes from Methylomirabilales bacterium (SeqCode), assembly GCA_050732295.1. GTDB lineage: Bacteria > Methylomirabilota > Methylomirabilia > Methylomirabilales > CSP1-5 > CSP1-5. The sequence goes on along the minus strand of JBOHQS010000029.1, from coordinate 13,089 downwards.
AAAGGGGAGGGCATCGAAGCGCCGGCCCTCATCGGCGAGCCGGCGAATCGGTTGCAAAGCTACCCGACAGCCGCCATCCTCTACAGTTACGTCCGTTTCCTCATGCCGCTTGATGCGCCGGACAGCCTGCCCGAGAGGGACTACTGGGCCGTCGTCGCCTACCTGCTCGTGCGGAACGGCGTGATCGGGGACAATGTCCCTGTAGGGCCCGAGACGGCGGAACAGATCCTGATCAAGCGCTAGCACTGAGGCAGCCGGACGCGTTACTTCTTTTCCACCTTTTTCGCGATCATTTCGTAGTAGACGGTGACCTTGTCGCCCTTCTTTGCCTTGAGATCCATGCCCACAGTGGAGAATTCCCAGATGTCTCCCCCCTTGTCCACACGGAGCAAATACGACTTGGCGTCCACCTCGGTGACGGTCCCGGTGAACTGGTACTGCTTGGCGGTCGCGGCGATGGAGAGGCCTGCGACGATGACCGTCAGGGCGAGGATTCCCGCGAATACGACAGCAATCCAATGGCGCATGGGTTGCTCTCCTTTCTGGGCGATGGCTTCGCCCGCCCTCCCGTTCCGATGTCCCTCCAAGTGTGTCCCGCTTTCGTTGTGGTCCGCATGAAGAGTGAACGTCACCCCCACGCGGGGGTCATCTTCCCTGCAGGTCCTGCCACTGGGGTGCCCAGGCCAACGCGACCAGCCGCACGGCGATGTCGATCTTTTTCGGCTTGACGGCCACGCTGTCCAGACGTTCGGTGAGCGGATCGGTCTTGGTCTCCAGCGTCGCCATCTCGGATGTGAACTCGGCCTCGAGATCACGAAGCTGCTGCTGTATCCCCTCCACGGTCTCCTCAGCCCGACCGATGTCCTGCCGCTCCTTCAGCACGCGGCCGACTCCGCGGGCCGCCGTCGTGGCGCGTCCGACGTTGGTGACGCCGACGGCCTTTCGTCCCAGGAAGGCGCCGAGCAACGTGGCGCCGACCGAGATCGCGGTCTGGAGCCCCTGCTGGGTGACCTGTTCCTTCTCGCGCTCCACCGCCTGCTGCGCGCGACGGAGCCGCTCCTCGAGGGAGGCGGTCCGGGAGGCGTATTTCTTCCTGAGCTGTTCCGCCCACTGATCACGCTGTTCGCGGGCAGCCTCCTGCAGCCGGATCCGGAAGTCGCGCTCCGTCTCGCCGGGTTTGGACAGCTCCTTCGATCCGGGGCGCTTCAACAGCTCGAGCTTCTGGCTCCCGTAGAGCCACGTTGCGAAGTCCCGGCTCCACCCCTCGTAGCTCTTGGCCCTCCCCGCCACGCCCGGCATCTCGGCATAATGAGCCCCTTCCTGCGGGGATTTCTCCAGATCGGTGACGGCGACGTTGACTTCGGCCGCATTCGCCCAGGTGACGGGGATGGCCTCACCGGTCACTGGAGTCACGAACATCCCCTCCTGCGCCACCTCCACCCCGGTCTTCGCGTCAGCGAAGCGCACCGTGGAAGACCCGAGGAGCATAGGGACATAGACCAGGGTGCTCCGATCCGGTCGCGCTCCTCGGACAGGCAGGAAGTACTGCGGGATGTCGGGGGGCAGCACCGGTCGCTGGCCTGCTGGCGCCAGTGCGTGCTTGCCACCGGCTGCCGCATCCACCGGGGAGACGGCTGGCGCCATCCTCGTCGCCTCGGGGGCAGGTGCGGAGGCCTTCCGCGGGTCCATCAGGACCTTGATCTGGCTGCGGGTCAGAGGGCCCCGCAGATACGACATCGCCCAGCGGGTCTCGAAGATCTCGGGGGCATCCTCATGGACGTTGTTGAGCAGGAAGATCCGGCTCCCCAACCCGGCGAGGACCTGTTCCATCTGCTTTACGTCAAATCGCATCCCGGTGCCGGCGGCGGCCCCCTCCAGTCCGTCCAGGACGCGGGCCTTGTCGCGCTCCGTCTGGAGGCGGCCGATGAACCACGTGCCGGTGTTCGCGAGCCCCTTGTAGTCCAGGTCGACGGGGTTCTGGGTGGCGAGCACGATCCCGACGCCGAAGGCGCGGGCCTGCTTGAGCAATGTCAGCAGCGGCAGCTTCGACGGGGGATTGGCGACCGGAGGGAAGTAGCCGAAGATCTCATCCATGTACACGATGGCACGCAGGCTGGTGGTCCCGGACTGCGTGCGCATCCAGCCCAACGTCTCGTTCAGCAGCAGCGAGACAAAGAACATCCGCTCGGCGTCGCTGAGGTGCGCGATGGAGAAGATCGACGCTCGCGGCTTGCCCTCACGCGTGTGCAGCATCCGGTCGATGTCCAGCGCTTCTCCTTGCAGCCAGGCATCGAAGCCAGGGGCCGCCAGCAGGTTGTTGAGGGTTGTCGCCAGGGTGAATCGCTCCTTGGCGGGGTAGAAGGCATCGAGGTCCAGGGCGCCTATGCGGGTGACCGGCGGCGTCTGGATCTTTTGGATGAGCCCGGTGAGGTCAAGGTCCTGGCCCTGCCTCCAGGCAGACTCCAGGATCTTGGAGATCAGGATGTGTTCTCGGCTTCGCAGGGGATCTGCCTCAATCCCGAGGAGACTCAACAGGCTGGTCGCCGTGGTGCCGATCCGTTCTTGTAGCAGATCGGGGTCCTGCCTGACCGGCTCTGCCGGGGCGGCGAACGACTTGAGGATCGAGACCGGCAACCCGGCGCTGCTCCCCGGGGTGTACACCGCAAAGTCGGCTGCGTCGCGCAGCCGCCGGATGCGCTCGCCGCTCTGCCCCCATTCGCCGAGCCCCTTCTTCCACAACGCGGCCTGCTGTTCGGCATAGGCGCTGACCGCGAGCCCCTTCTTGCGGGCATCATCTTCGTTGACCCACGGCGCGAAGTTCTCGGCGCGCAGTTCGGGGAATGTCAGGAGGAGATTCGGGAGATCACCCTTGGGGTCGATGATGAGCGCCGGGATCCCGTCGATCAGCGCCTCCTCGATCAGGCTGAGGCAGAGGCCGGTCTTTCCGCTCCCCGTCATGCCGATGCAGACGGCGTGCGTGACGAGGTCCTTGGAGTCGTAGAGAAGGAGCCCGTCCTTGGGTTTCTTGGCCTTCAGGTCGTAGGGACGCCCGAGATAGAACACGCCCAGCTTTTCAAATTCCTGCATCGTACTTCCCTTGTGCCGGATCGCGTGGGCGCACGCCGAGGATGACCACGCCCTGGGCGGCGGCGATATCCATCTCTCAAGTGAGGTGTGCGGTTCGCAGAAGACCCTGTGCGTCCGCCTGAGTTTAACGACGGGCCACGGCGGAGTCAAGGGTGAACTGGCGATCCACCGGTCCTCTCGGCTGTTGGCCTGGCAGACGATGTGGTATAAGATCCCCAAAAGGCACGAACGGGATTCAGCCCGCGTGTGAGGCTGGTCAGCCTCATCCAGAGTTAGGCGACCTTGGAACCAGGGAAGAAAGGTATTTCGCAATGGCAAGATGGGTGTTTGAACCGGGACATACTGCAGCTGAGTTCTCTGTGCGGCACATGATGGTCACGAATGTTCGCGGTCACTTCAAAAATGTGCACGGCGTGCTCGCATTCGATCCAGAGAATCCGCGGCGCTCTCGGGTGGAGGTGACCATTCAGGCTGGGGCCATCTGGACGGGGGAAAACGATCGCGATGCCCATCTGCGGAGTTCCGATTTCCTGGACACCGGGAGCCACGGGGTGATCACTTTTCGGAGTAGCAAGGTCGATCTTATGGGAGGTCATGACTACCAGGTGCGGGGGGATCTCACGATTCGGGGAATCACCCGTGAAGTTACCCTGAATGTCAGGCACCTTGGGCAGTGGCAAACCCCGTGGTGGGAGGATGGGGTGGACAAGGGACCGAAGACCCGAGCGGGGTTTGTTGCCACAACAACGATCAATCGGCACGATTTCGGCGTCAGTTGGAATGCTGAACTGGGGAGCGGCGGCGTGGTGGTTGGAGACCTCGTAGAGATCACGATTGATGCAGAGGCGATTCTTGAACCACAGGTCGCCTAAGCACAAGTGAGGCATCTCGGTCCCTTCGTGAGTTGAAGGTCAACCATGCAGCGGTCACGGATCGGGCTTGTGGTGCTGCTCGTGTCATTCTTCGGTGCTGGCTGCGGGACGTGCGGCGCCCGGTTTTCCACCGCCGAACTCGAGTACACCTATTGGAAGCTTGTGCGCCTTGGCGACCAGCCCGTCATCGTCAGTCCGGGCCGGCCGGAACCGTATCTGCGCCTGGTCCCCGAGGGTAGAAGGGCTCAGGGCTTCGCCGGGTGTAACCGTCTTTGAGGAGCCTACGAGCTCGCAGGACACACCCTACGCTTCGCGCGCCTCGCCACGACCCGGATGGCATGCCCCGATGGGATGGAACCGGAACAGGCCTTCCTGAAAGCCCTCGAGTCGACCGCGCGATGGAACATCGTCGGTGAGCATCTCGAGCTGTACGACTCCGGTGGTACACTGCTCGCACGGTTCGAAGCGAGCACCATGAAATAGCGTCACAGTCGCGCTCCACTCCGCCGGCGGAGGCAGGATGTCTCAGGGATCGGAAATGGGATCACAGAACAATCCTGTTGCGCAATGAATGAACGCCTCGCGTCCCTCCTGCAGGAGATTGAAGCCTTTGGCAAGGCCAACGACGCGCGGGTCACGGATCGCTCGCAGAAGATGCTCAACGTCACACGGGACACAGGGCAGTTTCTGTCCATACTCGTCCGCCTGCAGCCCGCAAAGCGAGTCCTTGAGATCGGCACGTCCAGCGGCTATTCGACCCTGTGGCTTGCCGATGCAGTATCCGGTGCCGATGGCAACGTCGAGACCGTCGAAAAGAATCCAGAAAAGGCTCGATTGGCGCGAATCAACTTCGAGCGTGCTGGCCTCTCTCGTTTCATCAGTCTGGTCGAGGCGGATGCCGCTGAGGTGCTGGCGTCGGCGGCGGACGCGACCTACGACTTCGTTTTCTTGGACTCCGAGCGCACCGAGTACCACTCGTGGTGGCCCCACGTCCTGCGTGTGCTCAGGCCGGGGGGCCTCGTCGTATGCGACAACGCGATCTCCCACACGCACGAGTTCGAGCAGTTCACGGAGGCAGTTCGGCGAACACCGAGCTGCTCCATGTGCCTCGTCCCGGTCGGAAAGGGTCAGCTGTTGATCCTGAAGCATCGTCGAGGCAGCTAACCGGGTGTTTCATCACAAGGAGGAAACGCCATGAAGATCATCAAGTTGCTGGCTGTAGTTGCCGTGCTTTCGCTACCGTTCCTTGCCGGAGCGCAGACCGCACCGCCCTACGGCCCCCCGATCACGCTTGACCAGGCAAAGAAGGCTCTGGCAGTGGCTCAAGCGGAGGCCCGCAAGAACAAGTGGGACGTCGTGGTCGCGATCGTCGATCCCGCGGGGCAGCTAGTTCTGTTGGAAAAGATGGACAACACGCAGAACGCGGCCGGTGAAGTAGCGCGGCAGAAGGCCTCATCGGCAGCGCTCTTTCGCCGTCCAACCAAGGCGTTCCAAGACGGACTCGCCGCAGGTGGAGCCGGCCTGCGGATCCTCAGGCTCGAAGGCGCGGTACCACTCGATGGCGGGCTGCCGATCGTCGTTGACGGCAAGATCATTGGCGCGATCGGCGTCTCGGGCGTCACGTCGGAGCAGGACGGACAGATTGCCAAGGCGGGAGTTGACGCGCTACTGAAGTGACGGTTAACCCGCGGGCACAGCCCCTGGCCGAATATCAAGGCGGTTTGTTCCTACAGACGGTGGCGGCGAGCGGCGAGGAGGACGGCGATGATGGTCATGCCGTCCACGATCTCGCCGGACAGGACCATCTCAAGCACCTGGCGAAAGGGGAAGGGACGGACCTCGATGAACTCGGTCGCATCGGGGACCGTGTCGGCTTTGGCCAGTTCCTCGGCCAGGAAGAGGTGGGCTGTCTCATCCACCACGCTCTTGCTTGTGTGGTACGTGCTGACGGGGATCAGGCGGCTGGCCCGATAGCCGATCTCTTCCGCGAGTTCGCGTTGGGCCGCCTCATCGAGCGACTCCCCCGGATGGACCCCGCCGGTCGGCATCTCCCAGGTCACCCGCCGCGCCACGTACCGGTATTGCCGGATCAAGAGCACCGTGTCGGGATCGACGAAGGGGAGGATCCCGACACACTGCCCGCAGTCGACGACCCCGTAGATGGTCGTCCGTTTGTCGGGCAGCTCGACGAGGTCTTCCCGCAGGGAGATCCACTTGTTGCTGTAGATGGAGCGTGTCGAGAGGGTTTTCCAGGGCGTTTCCGACGGCTTGGTCATATTGTCCGCTCCATGAAGAATCGGCGGGTGTGGCGTGCCGCGTTCCCCCCAGGACCTGCCAAGGATGCCTCCAACTGCTCCAGGTCCTTTGGGGTGTCGATGTCGAACCAGGGTGGAAGCGCCGCGACCTTGAGCCTTTGACCCTCGGCCCGTCGGAACGTCTCCGGGACGACCTGGGCGGTGCTCCAGGGCATATCCTCGAACAGCTCCCGATACAGGGCGCGGAGCCCGATGAGATAATATCCGCCGTCCTCACTGGGGCCCAGGACGAGGTCGATCCCGGGAGTCGCAATCAGGTCAAGGGCCTGCTCCAGATAGGCGGTGGGCAGCGTGGGGGTATCGCTGTCGATAGCGAAGACCGCCGCATGTCCCATGGCGAAAAGGTGCTCGAAGCTGTTGGCCAGCCTGGCCCCGAGGTCCGGCCCGCGCTGCGGGAGAAGTAGGAAGTCGGGCGCCACCCCTTCGAAGAAGCCCCGCCCGTCCGGCGGCGTGTACGCGATGGCGGGGCTCGCGGCCGTGAGGGTTCTCACCTGTTCGATCTTGTCGAGGAGGAAACAGCGGTAGAGTTCGGCTGCATCCCTGGCCGACAGGGGAGGAGAGAGTCTGGTCTTGACCTCACCTACCCGCGGCGCCTTGGCCATGATCGCGACGGCGTTTCGTCTCATGTCGCTGCCCGATCCCTCTCGGTCGACTATCGCGTCCAGGCCAACCACAGGCTGAACAGTTTCTTGATCCACGGGGTGAGCCGCGTCCGGTTGAACGCATCCGCCACCTGCCGGATGGCCTCGGCCTGGGTCGGATAGGGATGGATGACGTTTGCAATCGTCTTCAGGCCGAGATTACCCACCATGGCTACCGTGATTTCGCTGAGCATCTCTCCGGCGTGGCGCGCGACGATGGTGGCACCCAGGATCCGGTCGGTTCCTTTCTTAACGTGCACCTTGACGAAGCCGTCTTCCTCGCCGTCGGCGATGGCCCGGTCCACCTCCCTGAGGGGTCTGACGAAGGTATCAACCGCTATCCCCCTGCGTAAGGCATCCCCTTCGGACATCCCGACGTGCGCGATCTCCGGGTCGGTGTACGTGCACCAGGGAATGACCAGCGCGCTCACCTTCTTCCGTCCGAGAAAGAGGGCGTTCTGGAGCACGATGCGCGCTGTGGCATCGGCGGTGTGCGTGAACTTGTGCGGGAGGCAGATATCGCCGGCGGCGTAGATCCGAGAATTCGTCGTCTGGAGGTAATCGTTCACCTGGACTCCGTCTCGGGTGTAACCGACCCCGGCCGCCTCGAGGTTCAACCCCTCCACGTTAGGGGCGCGGCCGGCGCCGACCAGGATCTCGTCCACGGCAAGCCCGTCTTGGGTTCCGTCTCGTTCACACTGGATCAGCTTCTCCGGTCCTCGCCTTTCCACCCTGAGGATCGTGCAACCCAGGACCAGATGTACCCCGTCGCGCACGAACGCCTGCTTCAGGATCTCGGCCGCGTCGCGATCCTCGCGGGTCAGGATCTGGTCCTGGGCCTCGAGGAGCCAGACCTCGGCCCCGAGGCGGCGAAAGGCCTGGGCCATCTCGCAGCCGATGGGGCCGGCACCGATCACCGCCAGGCGTCTGGGGAGCTCGGTCAGGGAGAAGACGGTCTCGTTCGTAAGATAGCCGGCCTCGGCGAGTCCCGGAATTGGGGGTGCGGCAGGACGCGCCCCCGTGGCGATGACCGCCCTGCTGAACCGAAGCGTCTTGCCATTCACCGCGACCGTGTCCCGGCCGGTGAACCGTCCCTCCCCGAGAAACACATCGACGCCCAACTCTTGGAATCGGCGAACTGAATCATGATGGCTGATGCGGGCTCGGAGGCGCCGCATCCGCTCCATGACGGCGGCAAAGTCCGCCTCTGTGCCCGGGGGCACGTGCACCCCCAGATCGGGGACCCTCTGGATCTCGCCGACGACGCGAGACGATCGAATCACGCACTTCGAGGGGATGCAGCCGACGTTGAGGCAGTCGCCCCCCAGCAAGTGCTTTTCAATCAAGGCCACACGGGCACCGAGGCCTGCCCCTCCTGCCGCCGTCACCAGCCCGGCCGTGCCTGCTCCGATCACGACCAGGTTGTATCGGGCGGCAGGTTCGGGGTCTTCCCAGTCTGGGGGATGGACATTGGCAAGCAACACCCTATTGTGTTCGTCTTTGGGCAGGACCTCGGGTATGTGTTTCACGGGGACGCTCCTCACGTGATCAATGATCTCATTCCATCTTCGCTCTGATTTCCCTCTCTTTCAGTTTTCGGCGTGCGTATCGGATCAGGAACGTCAGGACCAGCCCTACGGCGATCATGGCGCCCAGCAGGCCCCAGGGCACCCGGCCCTGGGCAAGGCCCTCGGTGAACGCGTCTGCTCCGACGACGAAGAGGATGGTCGCGGGAAGCATGCAGAGGTAGGACCAGAAGACGTAGGTCCAGAAGGGGACCCGCGTGAGGCCGAAGCCATAATTGAGAAGGTTGAAGGGGAAAAGGGGCACCAGCCGAGTCAGGGCCACGATGATGGCTCCATGTTCTTCGGTGAGCCGATCCAACCGTTGGAATCTTTCATTGGTCGCAAGGCGGCGGGCGATGGCATCTCTGGCGAAGTATCGCGCAATGAGGAACGCGAGACTGGCCCCCAGCGTGGCCGCATGGATCACGACCACGACCCCGAGAGCGGATCCGAAGAGGGTTCCAGCCGCGACGCTCAGGGGTGATCCGGGGATGGCCGCGACCACGGCGGCGGCGTACAGAAAGAAAAAAGCAACGGGTCCCCAGGATCCCAATCCCTCGATCCAGCTCCGTAGCGCGCCCAGCCGCTCTCCGATCCCGAAGATCCGAGCCAGGACGAGCATCAGCAGGATGATGGCGACCAGTAGCACCGGCCGCCACCAGTTGTGCCCCCTCCCGTACGATTTGCCTTTCTCCTTCGCTGTCATGGCGTGAGGACCATTCGTCCGATGTCCTTGCTTCCGCTCAAAGATCTCGCGCCCGGACAACGGCGCCCCTATCTTCGCTTTTCAGCGCCCCCCACCTTCTCATCAACGGCGATGCCGAAGGGGTAGTTCCCGACTGGAAGGCTGCCGTGCAGCCTCTCGTTGTCGCGTCGCGCCAGGCTCGCCGCCCTGGCTACGGACTTTCCCCGGCGTAGATCTTCATGACGGTGTCGAGCAGTCGCAGGGCGTCGGCCTTCCTTCGCTGGAACGAATTGCGCCCGATGATAGACCCAAACCCGCCGCCGTCGCGGATCGCGCGGGTCTCATCGAGCAGCGCCTCATCAGCCTCTGCCGGGCCCCCTGAGAAGATGACGATGCGGCGTCCGTTGAAGGTGCACTGGACGACGTGGCGGACCCGATCGGCGAGGGTGCCTATCTGGATCCGCTCTTTCTCATAGACCTTGCGGGCGGCCTCCTGCTCGATGTGGGCGCTGGGGAGCTTGACCTTGACGAGGTGAGCCCCCAACTGGGCGGCGATGTGGGCGGCGTAGCCGCAGACATCGATAGCCGTCTCCCCCTGCTTGCTCAGACCCGAACCCCGCGGATAGGACCAGATCACGACGACGAGACCGTAGCGTTTCGCCTCTTCGGCAATGGCGCGGATCTGCTCGTACATTGCGATCCGGTGGGCCGAACCGGGATAGATGGTGAACCCGATGCCGACACACCCCAGCCGCAATGCGTCGGAGACACCGCCGGTGAGCGCCTGGTGGGGGTCCTTCTCTTCGAGGAGGGCGTCGCGGTCATTCACCTTGAGGATCAGCGGGACCTGCCCCGCAAACTCCCGCGCTCCTGCCTCCAGGAACCCCAAGGGCGCGGCAAACGCGTTGCAGCCCGCCTCGATGGCCAGCTCAAAGTGATACCTCGGGTCGTAGGCAGGCGGGTTGGGCGCAAAGCTGCGCGCCGGGCCGTGCTCGAACCCCTGATCCACCGGCAGGATGACCATCTTGCCCGTCCCGGCCAGCTTGCCATGGTTGAGCAGTCGGGCGAGGTTGGTCAGCGTCCCCGGGTTGTCACTTCCGTACCAACTCAGGATTTCGCGCACTGGCTTCGTCACCGCTCCTCCTCCTCGTTATGATCAGGGTTGACCGCTTCCTCCAGCGTGGCGCGGCGGGCGGCTCCCAGCAGGGTGGTCTTGTCGTTCAGAATGACCCGGACCGGCATCGCGTCAAGCAACGGCTTCATCCGACCCTTGGCTGTGAAGGCCGTCATGAACGTCGATTCCTTCAGCTTCTCGATGATCTTTCGCGCGATCTCGCCGCCGACAAACAGGCCGCCTGTGGCCAAGACCTTCAAGGCCAGGTTGCCGGCCTCCGCCCCGTAGAGCGACACAAAGAGGTCCAGGGCGTCAGTGCAGAGCGCGCTTTTTCCCTCCAGGGCGGCTTGAGCGATGACGGCCGGGGGATCATCCCGGCGCATCCGTTCGGCGAGCCAGGCCGGCTCCTCGGCGCGCCCCGTATCCCGAAGGAACGTATAGATGTTGAGTAATCCTGGTCCGGAGAGGACGCGCTCGTAACTCACATGCTTATACTTTTTGAGCAGGGTGCGAAGGAGCTCCATTTCCAGGTCATTGCGGGGGGCGAAGGAGGCATGGCCCCCCTCCGAGGCAAAGGGTCGGTGCTGGGTGCCGTCCCAATAGAGGCCGGCCTCGCCGAGCCCGGTCCCCGCAGAGATCAGGGCCGCGTTGCCTGTGGCGTCTGGTGCCCCCTCGCTCAACACCGCGAAGTCCTTCGGCTCCAGGACGGCGATGCCGTAGGCGCTTGCCTCCAGGTCATTGATGACGAGCGCCTTCTCAAGACCCAACCGGGGTGCGACCTGGCGTGCATCCACCACCCACGGGAGGTTGGTCGCCTGACACCGACCGTTCCGGACAGGTCCGGCCACGCCGAAGCAGGCCTGGGCAACGGGCAGGCGGTGGGCCGACACGAACTGTGCCAGGACCGATTCGAGGTTGGGGTGCTCCCGGCTGGGAAAGGTGCCTTCTACCACCAGCGTCAGGTGGCCGCTATCGACGCCGACGTATGCGAGTCGCGTGTTGGTCCCGCCGATGTCGCCGGCCAGGATCATGTCTCAATCCTCCCACCGGAAGATATCGTTCGGCACCATGTCCCGCAGCGCCCCTGCTTCATTATAATACGGCCTCCCGGGTCCTGATCGATCGCACTACGCCAGCGCTTGCCTGATGGCCGTATCCAATGTTCTTAAGCCCGCGAGCACGTCAGCACCCAGATGAACCCGCAGGACCCGCCGATTCCGCTCCGCCAATACCTGAAAGTCGCCGCGGGCCTGCGCCGCCTTCACAACGCCGAAGGTGTATTTCTGGCCGGGCACCGGCAGGTCCGCCGCGTCGTCACAGGTGATCTGCACAAAGACTCCGGTGTTCGGTCCGCCCTTGTATGCTTGGCCGGTCGAGTGCAGCAGGCGCGGACCAAAGCCCAGAGACGTCGCCACGCGCCTCGTGTCGCGGACGACGCGACGCACCGCTTGAAGCCGCTCCTCGTGGGCGGCGTTCATCTCGACATAGGCCAGGAGGGCAAAGTAATCAGCAGCCGTGAGTCGATGCAGGTGCGCGCGGAGAGTGCCGACAAGCGACCGATCGCGCCCGGTCGCCGTGGCCAGCGCTGCGGCGTTCTTCTCGTCTGCAAACAATGTGATCCCGGCCTCTCTGAAGACTGGGGCCTCAGGCGGGAGTGAGCCGGTCTGTTCATACTCGGCGGTCAGCTTCCGCGTCGCCACTTTACTCGTCTCCACATCCGGCTGGTTGAAGGGATTGATCCCCAGGATCGATCCTGCCACCGCCGTGGCCATCTCCCAACGAAAGAACTCCTGGCCCAGGTCATACGGGTCCGCGACCGCGATCCGAACCACGGGATGCCCCGCCTTCTCCAGGGCGGCGACCGCCGCGTCCTGCTGTGAAGCCGGAGCCGATTCGAGGCGCACGTAGACGAACATCCGGTCAGCGCCGTACACCTCGGGCGGGCCCGCCTGCTCACGGTCCACCGGGATGAGCCCTTTACCCTCCTTGCCCGTGGATTCCGCCAACAGCTGCTCGAGCCACGCGCCGAGATCCCAAATGCCGGGCGACGGGATGAGCGTCACCTTGTCACGGCCGTTTCTGGCGAGGACGCCGAGGATGGCGCCCAGGACCACGCCGGGATTGTCCTCGGGCGGGACACCCGACGCGCACCTGTGCACCATCTCGTCGGCGCGGTCGAGGAATCGGCGGACGTCCAGGCCCATTACGGCCGCCGGCACCATGCCGAAATCCGAGAAGGCCGAGTACCGGCCGCCGATGCTCGGGATGCCGAAGAAGATGTGCCGGAAGCCGTCGCGCTCGGCGACCTGCTGTAATTTCGACCCCGGGTCGGTGATGGCGATGAAACGATCGCCCACCTTTTCGGCGCCGATGACCTCCTTGGCCCGCTGGAAGAAGTACTGCTTGAAGATGTTGGACTCCAAGGTCGTTCCCGACTTGCTCGACACGATGAACAGGGTGCTGGCCAGGTCTATCTTCCTCTCGACCGCCCCGATCTGAGCCGGATCAGTCGAATCAAGGATGTGGAGTTCGGGATGTCCGTGGATCTTGCCGAAGGTCATCTTCAAGACTTCCGGACACAGGCTTGAGCCACCCATCCCCAGCAGCAGCGCGTGCTGAAAGCCTGCGCCCTTGACCTCCTCCGCGATGGCGGTCAGGTGACCGATCTGGGCCAACTGATCCTCGGTGATGCTCAACCAGCCGAGCCACTTCCCCTCGTCGGTCCCTGTCCAGAGTGAGGCGTCCCGTGCCCACAGCCTCCTCACCTTGCCGTTGATTCGCCAGTCGTCGAGTGTCTCCGTGAGCTGGGA
>JBOHQS010000028.1:0-19766 GCA_050732295.1 Methylomirabilales bacterium (SeqCode) | reverse complement strand
TCTACGGCGAGGACCGGTTTACCCCGGCGAAGCGCGTGGCGCTCGCCCTCTCGCACCTGATCCGGACCCAATACCCCGGCGACAGCCTGCACATGGTCCTCTTCCATGACTCCGCCGAGGAGATCCCCCTGAGCCGCCTGGCCCGGGTCACCGTCGGCCCGTACCACACCAACACCAAGGCCGGCCTCAGGCTCGCCCAGCAGATCCTGACGCGCGAGCGGAAGGACATGCGGCAGATCGTGATGATCACCGATGGCAAGCCCTCGGCCATGACGCTTGCCGACGGCCGGATCTACAAGAACCCCGCGGGACTGGACCCCCGCATCATCCATGAGACCTTCCGGGAGGTCGTGGCGTGCCGCCGGGCCGGGATCCTCATTAACACCTTCATGCTCGCCCGTGACTACGACCTGGTGGCCTTCGTCCAGAAGGTCACCGAGATCGCCCGGGGCAAGGCGTACTTCACGACCCCCCACACCCTCGGCCAGTATCTCCTCATGGACTACATGTCCAAGAAGCTCCGCCACATCCACTGAGCCAATCTCCACAGTTTCAAAGTTATCCGCGTCACCCGACGAGCGTTTTCCGCGAAGTCCGTGACGCCTTTTGGCCGAGGAGCAAGGTCTGAGCAACCGGCGCGGAAACTGGGCCTTTACATTTTATCTTTTGATGACGGATTTCAAGCGCGAGTAGTTCTCCGCGCCCAACTTTTCACCTGCCTCGCCGGCCGCTTTGTATTTTTCTAAGGCCTCTTCCATCTCCCCTGTCAGTTCGTACAAGCTCCCAAGATTAATCAACGCCGGCCCGTAGCGTGGGTTGATGTCCAGGGCCATCTTGTAGAACTTCTCGGCCTCCTTGAATCTGCCCTGCTCTTCAAGGAACGCTCCATACGCGTTATAGACAACAGGCTCACGGATGCTTTGCGCCTGAGCTATTCCAATCGCCTTCCGGTAGGCAGCCTCAGCCCGGTCCGCATCTCCTGGTTCCTTCCGATATGTATAGGCGAGCGCTTCGTTGACCAGCCTGAGATAATCGTGTTCCGCTAACGTTTTTTCTAACTCCTCGATGCGCCTTTCCAGCTCACCTGCGTCCCTGCGAGAAGTCCCTCTCTCGTCCTCAAGCAGGTCCACCTTCTTTCTCTCTTCCTTGAGCTGCGGTTGGGCAACTGACAGCCCTTGTTGCAATGCACTTATCTGCTTCTGTGGCACAACAGGCTTCTCGCGGTTAGCCGAAGCTTCTTGCTTTGCCAACGCACCACCACTGTTTAACGCTTCAGTTTGTACGGCCGTCTGAAATTCTTGTTCCTTTGCCGGCTGAGTTTCTGGTTTCTCTTGACGCGCTGGTCGGCTTACCCGCTCAAGGTCCCTCGCGACCTGCCCAGGTTCCTGACTCAGGACGGTCTCATCGGCGGGACCTTTCTTGAGCGCGAAGTAGGATGCTCCCACTGTAACCGCAGCAATCCCAGCCGCCACAAGAAGGCCAACAGATGTGGCTTTTAGACTCCGAACCTGGCGGCCATCGAGGCGGCGGACGAATTCCAAAATCTCTTCCAGTGGTCCGTTTCCGGTGTCACCTCTCCCAGCGAGTTCGGCGATTTGTCCCGCCAGCTCGCTGATTCTGTCCGTGGTGGCCTCGTCCCGAATTCGACTGATGACAGCGACAACCATCTCCATTACAAGATTTTGCTTTCGGAGATTCTGAATCCGCTCGCACAGAAGCAAAATCGTCACGATTAAGAGGCCCCCTCCGACCAACATCACCATCCGCTGCGGGCCCTGGGTCGAGAAGGCACGACTTAACAAGATGACCCCGGATACACCGAAAAGGGTCGCAATGCCGATTATGACCTTGGAATGGAACGTATTGCGCTCTACCGCGAACTCCAGCGCTTCTGCGATTGTAGACAAGGTCGTCATACGCGTCACCGTGGCGCCTCCAGCAGAAAAAAGACCCGCGCGGCATAACCCGCTCAGGTAGAACGTCTGGTTTGCTCGCCGAGGCGTCACCTAGAGTTGCCCTTCTTGTACCCCGATAGCTAGGCTCCCTGTCAAGCCCAAATTGCGGTCGCCAGGATGCAGCAAGCTGCGGGGGTCGAACGTGACTGCCGTGGTGGATGACCTGGGAATTCCGCGTCACCACGGTATTTGCTTGTTCTGGGCAGATCTTAAACTACCAGCCGGACATGGACTACATGTCGAAGAAGCTCCGCCACATCCACTAGCTCAAGCCCTCTACCTGCAGCAGCTTATCTGCTTCGCTCAAGCCACCCGTTTCGGCGGTGCTAGTACCGGTGCCAGTTGCTCGGGAAACCAAACGCTCGACAGCTGCCCGCTTATGGTCCGGGGAAAGATCGGCATATCGAGTGACCATGCCCAATGTTTTCCACCCGCCAAGCTCCTTGATGGTCAGCAAGTCCACCCCCGCCATGGCCAGTCTCGATGCGAACGTGTGCGGGAGATCGTGGAAGTGGAAATCCGAGATATTGGCCTTACGAACAATCCCCTGGAAGGCTTAACCTACCCACCGATACTGCTCCGACGGGAAAACATAGGGACCGTTGCGAGCAAGTCTCGCAAGAATCTCCGCAACTCGACTGTTTATTGGCAGCTGCTTTTGCCTCGCGGTGCCCAGACCGCTCCACGGTAAGCACACCGGCATCGAAATCCACATCCCGTCACCGAAGGCCCAAAAGCTCGCCCTTCCTAAGCCCCGCATGGAGGGCCACAGTAACGAAGGGCTTGTATCGCTCCGGGCAGACCTGAAGGAGTCTCGCCTCTTCGTCCGGGGTGAGGTAACCCAACCAGCCGCCTGTAACGTCGCTCCCACTCGCTTCGTTCTTGCTCGATCTCAGCGATGTGCTCCTGAGCGTTAGCAAGCCTTTTGGCATCGGGGCTCGGGAACAAGAAGAAAAGCAGCCAAGTCGAAGCCGCACCAAGGACTGTCCCTAAGATGGCGCTCACAATGTCCGCCTTCTGGTCCCCGCTCTCTTCAGAAAGAAATTGGGATCAGAAAGAAATGGAGCTTGGACCCGAATGTGCTTGATACTTTGTGAAAGCGATCCAACACCTAATGTCTACGAATAATCTCTAATAGAGACTCGCCGCAACGTCCTCTGATGATATCGTAGCTCTGACCCCACGCGATTACCTTCACCTTTTTGATAGCTACCACCTCATGTGTTGACCGCCAGCCCTTGGACAAAACCATGGGATAAAATTCAGGTTGAACTCCATCCTCCCCTATTTTCACTAGCACGTCCGAAACTGCAAGCGTCCCATTACGCAGTTTCTCGGCTATTTCACTCGCATCGGTATCCTTACCTTTCAACTCCACAGCCGCAACAATCAACGATCCATTGCTCGAAATGAAAAACAAACAGTCGCACATTCGACCTTCACTTCGTACTAGCTCCCCTTTCAAGATCAAGTATTTTCTGAGTCGGTGAGCTCTACAGTCACACCCTTTTTCGGCGCATTTCTTTATTACAGCCTGCGAGAACTCCTGATTAATCTTTTGTAGTAGAGGCATCTTCAGGACGCGGCCTCAACAAACGCTTTAACCTGATAGATTCCTCGTACAAAGCGTCATGTACTTTAACAAACTCCTCCTCAGAGATTCCCTCCTCCTCAGTTACTTCTAGTTCGTCAATTCGGTATCCACCCCTTGTCTCATCCTTCGAAAAAACATAGGCACCGATCTCGTCTTTCAGCAGATAATCTTCGGTCTTCTGCGCGGAATCCGACTCGATCCCCTTAGAGCGGAGCTGGCTAAGTAGCATAAAACTGCTCAATTGCCCCAGCAAGAACTCACTATGAGTCGTTATGAATATCCTTACCTGTTCCCTTACCAGCCGGGTTAGATACCTGGCTAGAATGACTTGATTCTTCGGATGCAGATGTGCCTCGGGTTCTTCTATGATGACAAGACTACCCGGCCTAAGCTGGAATTTTAACATCATGATAAACGGAGCCAATTCCGAAACAGTAGAGGATGAACGTTGCAGGGGAATTTCACGCCTCCCGAATCTATACTTAATTTCGGGATAGCCATACTTATCGACCGATTTCAGCAGTATCTCTCCATCTACTAACTCCTTTTCAAACTCCCTGGCTAACTTGTAATAGTGTCCCTTTTCGCCTTGCAGGCGCAAGACCGATGAAAGGAACTCGGCTACCACACCGGAAAATGGTGGGACCTCAAACTTCCTCAATCCCACAAAACGGGACGCATCTACAATGCTTGCGGCGAGAGCCTTATGACCCTGCAGGATTCCAGACCGAGCCGCTGGAAGATAATGAGATCGCCGTACCATTCCCCGGAGAAGTCTGTTCGCAATTGCGGACACGATCTCGCCAAACAAGTCCTCCGCGACTTCTCTATCTTTACGAAATCGAGCTTGGATAATAATCTCCCCAGGTTCCTCCCTCACTTCAAGAGGGCGTTCGCCGAGCATCCTACTTCTTAGAGTTTGTGGCCTTACCTGGACACGAACGGTCATGTCGTGCTTTGGGTAATCCTCAACGCGAACCTTCGTTTTTAGGGATGATACGAGCCACTCAGACCCAGAAAGATTGACCCTAAAGGAAAACTTCTCTTGCCCGACGCGAACAAGTTGCTTAATAGGGCACGCAAACGATCCAATCAATTCCTCTGTTAATCGCTTTCCACAGAGGTAGTCTAAAATGGCCGCCGTAATTTTTTGGACAGACGATGCTGGTATCGTGATACTCTGGCCTTCCTGCAATCTTGCTATATCTTGGACTTGTTCCGTGAAGTCCTTAATAAGAAGGGGTCGAATAAGAAGTTCGCCGGGAAAAGAGGGTGAAAATCTTCTGTGTGGCCTCGCTCCAACTCCAAGGGACCTCAAGAGGGAGTGAACAAACATTGCAACATACGACTTACCAGAGTTGTTTGGGCCGACGAATACAGTTAACGGTCGAAGCCTCACTCTTCCCTTGCTAACCGGACCAAAGTCGTTAATATCGACAACTAGGTCGATGTCCGTAGGCTTGGGCTCTTCTAGTGATCGTGTAGGTGAAATTAAGATCGCCGACATCTCTGCCCTCTTACTGCCTCAGGGGTCAATGCCTTAGGGGTCAAATCTTTTGTTGACCAATTCCCGACTCGCGCCTTTGTTCGACCTCTGCCTCAGAAACGAAAAGCCCCGGGGTGGTGCACGACCCGCCCGGTGGTGCAGTATGTCCGGGAATGAAATTACGATCAATGCTGGCGATAAGTTACGATATTCGGCCTGTTATGTCAATCACTCGTTACACGGAGAGCTGAGGCTGGGCTTGAAGGGGCAATAAACTCCGCGACCTTCCGATCATCAATTTTCTGCCCATCTGAGGCCCTCCGATGAGCTAAGGCCTCAAGTATTAAGGAAACTCTGGGCCTTTTGACGGATTTGACGCAGGGCCTTCGACACCGGGCTGTGGTTCGCGTACCCCAAGAGAGCCGCAATCTCCGCGACTTTCGTCACGCCACTTCGGAGGCAGACCACTATTCGACGCTCTTTCAGATTCAGGATCGCAAGGAAGTCCTGCCAGAGCAGATTCTCCTCCACCTCTGCGTCCGGGCCATGAACCGGGATGGTATCTCTCAACTCGACAAACGTCACCTTCACCTTCGCACGCTTCCGATACAGCTTCCGTTCGAAATCCTCTTTCGCGAAACTCCACCTGGGCGAGAAGTCATCTTCTATTTGGTGCGAGCGGATGGCATCGAGGATGGCCCGCAGGTTTCCGTGGCGGTCCGCCGTCTCGATAAGTTCCCGGGTGGCCTCCCAGGCTTCGACCTCCCCCTCCCACACTGATCCCCCAAACAATGGGCGCGCAGGGACAAATTCGGGTGGGGCATCCGCGCGCGCCTTCTTGAGGAGAGCCGCCTGCTCCCTACTTTCAACCTTGACCCTACCAAGGCTGCGCATCCGATCTTGGGCAACCCGATCGGCGTAAGGGAGCCAATAGTCCAGGCTATGGGCCATGATCTGTATAGACCCGCGAGGCGAAAAAGCTGACGGGGGGGAACCAGGACAGAGCAACGGCCAAATATGGTATGCGAAGCCCCTAGATAGCCTGGAGTCGAAGTCAGCCGGTAACACCATCCCTTCCCAACGATCAAAGTTGATGAGCGCTGGCCAATTCCCCCTCTTCAGTGCCGGCAGCCCGAACCGTTTCAGGGTACGCCTAGGCAGTAGGTGGTATAGTAGCGCATATCCGGGGTAACGGCTCCCCCCACGCAGAGGTACAAGACGGAGGTCCTGATCAGAGAATCGGGAAACCCAGCGTAACTTTCGAGGTAGCTTCTTGAACATCTCGTGACGCAGGACGCCGGCTTCCCAACATATATTCCACTCGGCGATCGTCACCTGCGTCTTCCAGTCGCGTGGGGCGACACGCACGTATACGTACTCGGGAACCGGCGCCGCTTTGCGGGGGATCGGGAGGAACCTGAAAAAGAACGCGGCGGACATGTTGGAAAGGGCCGGAAAAACGTCGGGACTAAGATCTTTGGGTTCAGCAAGGTACGATTTCCAGAACTCTCGGGCATGTTCGTTGGTCATTTTCACGCCTCCCGAAGCCACACAAGGGCTTCAAAGGAGATACGGCAGTTGACGTCGAAAATGTTCCAACGGGGGTGTAACTATGGAAGGAGGGGTCGCGGCCCCACCCTTCCCGAGAATAAAGCCGCCCCTGCGACCCGTGCTAACTTTGGTCTAGAAGGCGTCAAGGTATTTCATGCGCCGTATATGTGAGAGGTGAGGGGAAGGCTATTCTGTGGGCACATCCTGAAGCCTCCCCCGCTATTGCCCAGCCCGCTGGAGGAGTCTGGCGGTAAAATCAAGGAGGTTCTCCGCGTCCCCTACCGTCCCGAGCTCTCCCGCCAGTTGGGAGGGCTTGAGTTTCCTGTCGTTTATCGCTTCCGACCGATGAGGATCCCGTTGACTCCAGGGGATTCCACCGGGAGCCCCTGAATCTCTCTGAACCCGACTTCCTTCAACCACTGCGTGTATTCGGCCCAGGTATAGTTGCGGCCCTCTGTCTCGATCAGCATATTCAGGGACATCAGCGCGGCCGATGCAGGCCCTGTCTTCTCGTCATTCATCATCAGTTCGCTCACGATGACCGCACCACCGGATGGCAGAGCATCGAAACACCTTGTGAGGATCACCCGGTTCTTCTCGGGAGTCCAGTCATGGAGAATCATCGAGAGCAGAACGACATCGGCCCCCTTCGGCAATGCCTCGGCAAAAAAATCCCCGGGATGCGTTGTGATGCGATCGGCAAATCCTGCCTCCGCGATCTTCTCCCGAGCGATCTCCAACGCAGTCGGCAGGTCGAAGACCGTGGCACGGAGGTGTGGATAGCGTCGCGCTGCCTCAATGCAGTACGCCCCAGAGCCGCCACCGACGTCGAGCAGATGCGCGTAGGGCAAAAAGTCAAAAGCCGCGGCGACCGCCTCCCCGGACTGCACGCTGAAGCTATGCATCCCTTCAGTAAAGATCCGCTGCGCCTCCGGGTTCGCGGACATCGCCTCGAAAATTCCCGGTTGATCTCCCCAGGTCTGCGCGCGATTCGTCTTGATGGCCTCGGGGAGCCGGTTCCACGGCAGATACAGTCGCCGGTCCAGCAGGGTGATCACGCCGCCAAAGTAGTACGCCTTGCCCCGCACCAGAAACTCCTCGGACAGGGGGGAGTTATAGTAGCGCTCCCCCCGCTTGTCGAGCAGACCTAACGACGCGCAACCGCTGAGGAGCATCTCGGCGGGTCGGGGGTGAATATGCAGTAACTGACTGAGTTCTCGGACATCAGCGCCCCCGCCAGACAGCTGGGTAAACAGATCCAGCTCTACTGCTGCGGCGAGCGTCTTGGAAGCCCAAAAACCTGAAATGATCTGCATCAAGGGTATGGCGGTCAGCTCACGGGTCGCCATTGCAGCATCCTCCCTTACATGGCTGGCGAACCTGACATCGAACTCGCCCGGTACAGGCGAAGGCTATGCCACGCTGTAGAGGGGTGAATTATGGTGTACGAGCGAAAGGAGTGTCAAGCACCGTCACAGGCAGAGCACGTGCGCGAGAAATGAAAAGGCCCCGGGACATCCGGGGCCTTCTGCTTTCGAAATCTCACCGAAAGGGACTACCCTCGCCCACCCCTATTGAACACTGAAGGTCTGGAAGGAGAGGACGTTGCCACTGCCGTCCACCGCCTCGACCTTCCACGATCCGACCCAGTTCTCAAGGATTCGTTTGCTACTCCAGGTCCGCCACCGAGGACCCTCAAGGGAAAGGGGGATCTCCGCCATCTTCTGGTCCTGATAGTACCAGACGTGGGTGATCTGCGTCGCCCCGCTGGCCCCCTCGACCTCGGTGAAATAGTACACCGCTCCCGTCGAGGGTGGGAAGACGCTGCCGTCACCGACCGGTTCGCGGTTGACGACCCCGGCCGTCACCACGCCCCGGACCACGCGTAGCGAATTCCCCTCCGGCTGTGCTCCTTTCTCCTGGGAGAAACCACTGATCGGAAGTGTCACCCCTACGAGCGTTATTGCGAGCGCCTTGGTCCATCTCCTCATTCCTGCCTCCTTTTGCGAATTGCCCCTTCGGTTGACCTCGGCCACCTCAATTGCGAAAAGTGTGCCAAGAGCTCGATTCCGCCGCTCGATAGAGGCCCAGAGCCCTTTTTCACCCCCGTAGGCGGCTCGTGGCGATTGGGGAGCCTCTGCCAAGTTGTTGCTTGAGGTGCCCGGCCCTGACAATCTGTCAGGGGGCAGGCTAGAGAGGGCATCGGGGCAGTCCTGTCTGGCACCGGAGTTGCAAGCATGCAGGCCCATGCGACAACGGTTCCTGAGATATACCATCCAGATCCCCGTGCTTTACAAAAGACTCGACCAGGAGGAACCGGCCCAAACGGGAACGGGCTGGACGGAGGATCTGGGAGAGGGGGGGGCCTGTCTCAAGCTGCCGACTCCTCTCCTCATGGGATGCCGCCTGGGCCTCGTCCTCTTCGCGGACCCAGAGGTGGTTGAAGCCGAGGCCCGCGTCGTCTGGGTGCGACCGGGAGGCCAGCGAACCTTCTACTATCACGGCGTGGAGTTCGTGCAACTCTCCCCGCCGTATTACCAGTCCCTCCTCAAGATTCTGGCCCAGGGAAAGTCCGGGCAACATCGGGCATTCCATCGCTTCCCCCTTGCCTTGCCCATCTCCTGCCAGCCCGCGAGCTCGGATACCCCCGCCCTCGAGGGGAAGATCGGGAACATCAGCCGAGGCGGGGCATTGATCTTCCTTCCTAAGCCGCTCCTCCCCCGCACCAAGGTCGAGATCGCCCTGCACGTCCCCCACACGGACCGCATTCGCGCGAGGGTGCGATGGGCGTCCGATTCCAGCAATGATTCCGGGATGTTCAGCCACGGGGTCGAATTCGTCCAGGGCCCCCTCGAGAACCACAGATTCCTCAGCCTCTTCACAGACGCCACCGACGACAAGAGTTGACACGCTCCCTTCGCCCGCATTCTTGACTTCGATCTGTCCCTTTGATAGATGGGTCTCACTCGTGGCTCGATCTTGCTGTCTGCCAGTCGTGGCCCCATGTGCTGCAGCGGTGTGAGAAGGGGCAGCGGTGGGCATTCGTGACCGTATCCGGGTAGGCCGACATCGGCGTGTACCGGCGATCCTCAGCGGGACGGCCCTGCTGCTCGTCCTGCCTTCCCTGGCGACGGGCGAGACCCGGACTGGAATCGACCTGCAACAGGTCGTCACCGGCCTCTCCCAACCGGTGCATCTCACGCACGCCGGCGACGGGTCGGGCCGTCTCTTCATTGTCGAGCAGAAGGGTTCGATCCGGGTCGTGCGGGGGGGGAAGCTCTTGCCGGTTCCCTTTCTGGATATCTCCCCGCTGGTACGCTCGGGCGGGGAACAGGGGCTGCTCAGCGTCGCCTTCCATCCTCGATATGCTACGAACGGGCTCTTCTACGTGAACTACACGGACCGGGTCGGAGACACGGTCGTGGCCCGCTATACAGTATCCGCCAATCCCGACCGGGCGGACGCGGCCAGCGCTCTCGTGGTGCTGACCATTGCGCAACCGTATCCCAACCACAACGGCGGGCAACTCCAGTTCGGTCCGGATGGCACCCTGTACATCGGGATGGGTGACGGGGGGTCGGCGGGCGACCCGCATGGCCACGGACAGAACCCGAACTCGCTGTTAGGAAAGATGCTCCGCATCGATGTCAACGTCCCCCCCTATGCCGTCCCGAAGACTAACCCCTTTGTCGGGCCGGGTCCTCCCCTGGATGAGATCTGGGCGCTGGGCCTTCGCAACCCCTGGCGCTTCAGTTTCGACCGACAATCGGGCGACCTCTACATTGCCGACGTGGGGCAGAATTCCCGGGAGGAAGTCAACGTCCAGCCGGCCGGGAGCCGTGGCGGCGAGAATTACGGGTGGAACATCATGGAGGGCACGGAGTGCTTTTCTCCCCCCTCCGGGTGTGCCCGGGCCGGGCTGACTATGCCCGTTGCCACGTACCGCACCGGCGAGAACTGCTCCATCACGGGCGGCTACGTCTACCGCGGGACACAGGTCCGGACGCTGATCGGCACGTACATCTTTGGCGATTACTGCTCGGGAAGGATCTGGGGGCTCCGGAAGTCCAACCGCGGGGAGTGGACCATGCGAGAGCTTCTCGACACCCCCCTCCGCATCAGCTCCTTCGGCGAGGACGAGGCGGCAGAACTCTACGTCGTCGATCATGGTGGCGTGATCTATCGCCTTCGGGAGGCGACCGGCGCACCGCCGCGCACCCCGAAGCGATGATCCCCCGAAAGGAGACACTATGCCCAACGAAACGATCCGCGTGGGAATCGTTGGCGCGGGAGCGAACACGCGCCTGAAGCACATCCCCGGACTCCGGGCTGTTCCGGGCGTCGACATCGTCAGCGTGGCTAACCGCAGCCGTGATTCGAGTGAGCGCGTGGCCCGGGAGTTCGGCATCCCCAAGGTCTACGACAACTGGCTGGAGCTGGTGGAGGCCGACGATACCGACGCCATCTGCATCGGCACGTGGCCCTATCTGCACTGCTCCGTGACGCTGGCGGCCCTCGAGAGCGACAAGCACGTCCTGTGCGAAGCGCGGATGGCGATGAACGCGGCAGAGGCGCATGCCATGCTGGAGGCGGCCCGGCAGCACCCCCACCTCGTCACCCAAGTGGTCCCCGCCCCGCATACCCTGCCCGTCGACGGGACCATCGAGAAGCTCATCGCCCATGGGTACCTGGGGGAGGTGCTGGCCGTGGAGGTACGGCAGCTCCAGCCCACCTTTGTGGACAGGGACAGTCTCCTCCACTGGCGACAGGATGCGGATCTCTGCGGCTTCAACACCCTGACCATCGGGATCTGGTACGAGCCACTGATGCGCTGGGTGGGTCCTGCCAGTCGCGTGATGGCCATGACCAAGCTCTGCGTCTCTCAGCGAAAGGACACGAGCGGGCTGTTGCGGACGGTGACCGTCCCCGACCACGTGGATATCATCGCCAATCTGGCCTGTGGAGCCCTCGCCCACCTCCGCTTCAGCACCGTCACCGGCCTTCCACCGGCCAACGAGGTATGGCTGTTCGGCACCGAGGGGACCTTGCGACTGGACACCTCCGCTTTGCAGCTTCACGGCGGACGGCGGCGGGACAAGGAACAGCAAAGAATCGTGATCCCCCCGGAGGAGCAGGGACGCTGGCGCGTGGAGGAGGAGTTCATCAACGCCATACGGGGCACGGAAAAGGTGACACGCACCCGCTTCGAGGACGGCGTGCGGTACATGGAGTTTACCGAGGCAGTAACCCGGAGCGCCCAGTCCGGCCAGGCGGTCAATCTCCCCTTGTAATGCCCCCCCTCCTCTGCGTATCCCTCGACGCGAGGGGTCAATCGACGAAGCCTACTCACGTTCACGCATCCGGACGACACCCGGAGCACAGAGTCGACCGCTTCTCAAGAGAAAGCGAGCAGGGAGGATGGAGGCCGGCGGGATGAAGGCGGTGGTGATTGACGGCTACGGATCCGCCGATCGGTTGACACTCCGGGAGATCGACAGGCCGGCGCCCGGTACGAACCAGGTTGTGCTCCGCGTCCGCGCCACCAGCGTGAACCCTATCGACTGGAAACTCCGCAAAGGCATGCTGCGCTTCGTCCGGCCCCTCAAGTTTCCCTTCATCCTCGGGTTCGACGTCGCCGGCGTGGTTGAAGAGGTGGGGTCCGGCGTCACCCGCTGGAGGTCCGGGGACGAGGTGTACGCCAGCATCCGCAGGGGTGGATGCTACGCGGAATACGTCGCGGCCAACGAGTCCGCCCTGGCGCGAAAACCGGAGAAGCTCTCCTTCGAGGAGGCGGCGGCTGTTCCGGTGGCGGCGCTCACCGCATTGCAGGTGTTACGGGACACGGCGGCACTCAAGCCCGGACACCGAGTGCTGATCAACGGCGCCTCCGGCGGGGTCGGCGCCTTCGCCGTCCAAGTCGCCGTCGCCCTGGGCGGCCGAGTGACCGGTGTGACCAGTACCCGGAATCTGGAACTGGTCCGCCAGCTGGGAGCAGAGCGAGTGATCGACTACACCCGCGAGGACTTCGCGAGTCAGGATGAGATGTACGACGTCATCTTCGATGTGGTGCCGAACCAGTCGTTCGGGACGTGCTCCCGGGTTCTGGCACCGACGGGGGTCTACGTGACCACCGTCCCCGGGCCCGGCAGCTTGGTCTGGGGTCTCCTCACTTCGTGCTTCGGCCTCGTCGGCTACGGCAAGCGGTGCCGGTGGATCGTCATCAAGCCGAGCGGACCGGACCTCGAGTTCCTGGCGCAATGGACGGAGCAGGGCAAGCTCAAGCCGCTCATCGACCGGATCTATCCTGTAGAGCAGATCCGGCAGGCCCACGAATATAGCGAATCGGGGCGCGCCCGGGGCAAGATCGTTATCCGGGTGCAGTGAAGCGACCAACGGTCAGGCCTGGGTGTACTCGTCGTCCGTGACCTCCTCCATCCACGCGGTCTCTTTTCCGGTCGTGACCGCGAGGTGAATCAGCGCACTTCCCGGTCCCGCCCCGTGCCAGTGCTTCTCGCCCGGCCCAATGTATACGATGTCCCCGGGGGCGATCTCCCTTCCCAGCCCACCTGACGTACTCACCCGTCCCCGTCCTTCTACCACATACAGGGTCTGCTCACCGTCGTGGGCGTGCCAGTGCGTCCGGGCCCCGGGCTCGAAGAACACGCGGTACACGCGCATGCCACCCGGCCGCTGAGACTTGAACAGCGCCTCCACCCAAGCGGTGCCGGTGAATCGCTCCCCCCGTCGAGCCCCACTCTCCTGTGCCCGAATCACCTCCATGCCGCCCCCCTGTTCACTCACTCCTCAGACGATTCCTGCGCTCGGAGATACGCCACGTAATCCCGCACACCCTCCTCGATCGGGCGGAAGGGCCGCGTGAAGCCGCCGCCCCGCAGTTTATCGATCCTCGCCTGCGTGAAGTACTGGTACCGATCCCGCAGATCCTCGGGCATCGGGATGTACTCGATCACCGGATCGCGTCCCAGCGCTGCGAAGACCGCCCGGGCCAGGTCCGCGAAGGTGCGGGCCTGCCCTGTCCCGACGTTATAAAGGCCGTTCGGTGCCTGCGCAGACACCGGCGTCTCCAACAAGTGCAGGGTCGCCTCCACGGCATCTCCCACGTAGACAAAATCGCGCTTCTGGCCGCCGTCCGCATACTCCTTCTTGTACGACGTAAAGAGCGTGACCCGACCGCTCTCCCGGATCTGCTGGTAGGCGTGAAACGCCACGGAGGCCATCCGGCCCTTGTGCGCTTCGCGCGGCCCATACACGTTGAAGTACTTCAGGCCGGCCCAGCGCGGCGGCGCGTGACCTTGTTCCAACGCCCACAGGTCGAACAGTTGCTTGGATTCGCCGTAGAGATTCAGGGGCTTCAGCGTCCGCGGATCGGCCCGGTCGTCGTACCCCTGCAACCCATCACCGTAGGTCGCGGCGCTCGAAGCATAGACGAAAGGTTTGCCCGCGCGGGTACACCATTGCCACAGCATTCGTGTGTAGTCAGTATTCACCGCGATCACATAGTCGCGATCTCGGAGGGTCGTATCGCTGCAGGCGCCTTGGTGAATGATCGCCTCGACAGCCGCGCCCTCTTCGTCCAGCCACCTCCCCAGGTGGTCCTTATCCACAGTGCCGTGGATGCGGAGTGCGTGAAGATACGGGGTGTCCTTGGCCGTATGGCGAAAGCTGTCGACCGCAACGATGTCCGGGCGCCCACGCGCATTGAGCGCGGCCACCACGTTCGATCCAATGAAGCCGGCGGCACCCGTGACGACGATCATCTTCGGAGCGTGCTCCCCACCATCACACTCCTCCGGGCCATAACCGCCCGAGATCCTGGCCGCGCCATCACAGCCCTATGCTCACCTGCCCGCGCCCCTGGCATGATGGGTCAATGAGCGGGGTGACCAGCAGGCGGGGGTTTCAGGGTCGCGGGCGGTTCAGTATCTCCAACGATATCTAGGATGTCAAGCGCCGGGCACTGGTTTGCGGAGGCGGGTCCTGCTTCGGGTCGTCCGGGCCGCCTTGCGGACCGAAACCTCCGGGGTGGTGAGGACGCGCGAAGCGAGGAACTCTCGAAGGTCGTGGTCATCCTGCGTGTGCAGCACCAGGCTGCGCCCGGACTTGCGGTGGATGATAAGCCCCCGGAAGAACCAGGGGTAGACGGGCAGGGCCTTGAGTTTCAGGATGTGCCTCCAGGCGGCCCACCCGCTGACCGGTTCGACCTTCTCGATATCCGTGAGCGGGATGCGGCAGAAGACGGGAGACCGCATCGTGACCACGAGCGCCCCATCGGTGGCCAGGACCTCCCGCGGGATCAGGGTTCCCCCCATCACGATCCCGAATCCGATGAGGATCCCATCGAAGACCCATCGGAGATAGGGACCCTGTAAGGCGAGGAGATCCACGCGGCTGAAGAACAGGCCGCCGAACGCGCTCATCC
The DNA here is from genome assembly GCA_050732295.1 of Methylomirabilales bacterium (SeqCode). Lineage (GTDB taxonomy): Bacteria > Methylomirabilota > Methylomirabilia > Methylomirabilales > CSP1-5 > CSP1-5. The sequence continues at coordinate 4,740 of JBOHQS010000028.1, read as the reverse complement.
GGGACAGATGGAAATACACGCAGGCTACACCCGCATAGACCAGGCCCACGTGAACCCAGCCCGCGAGGCGATAGGGCACGCGCGTGATGAGGCTGATCGGCTCGCGGGGATAGGGACGCCGGAGGAGAGACTGGGCCCAGTGAGTCCCGATGGCCAGGAAAAGGACGAAGATCACCAGATGGGCATAGGGGAAGGGAACGCCGGGCATCGAGAGCTGCAACAGGGGTGCGGTATCGGTCCGCCAGGAGCGAGCCCATTCGAGAAAATCGTCATGGGAGAGGGATCGCCACGGCCCGGCGATATCGGTCTCTTCAGGGGAAGGCCGGTGCAAGTCGTGCTGGTAAATCGCTGCCCACACCCGGCCGTGGACATCTTCGAGCGCCCGGCTGGACGTGACGCGTTCCAAGAGGGTCGTCTTGTATCGCTCGTAATCCGCTCGGCTCAAGTGGTTCCCCAGATCCCCCCAGACGAGCTCCTTGATGTCATTCAGTTGCGCCCAAAAGGTCTCCCGGCTGGCCTCCAGCTCGAACTGGAGATACCCCGCCCCCCGGTAATAATCGAAGTACCCCCACACGGAGTATGCCTTTCCCTCCCCGTATCGAAAGCGCTCCTCCAAGAGCTCCTTCATCACGAAATGGTACAGGCTCATCTCCGAGCGCGAGGAGAAATGCAGCCCGGTCAAGACTTGCCCGATGGCGATCCGGTAGTCCGGTTCAGAGAAGAACTGCGGGAGCTTGTGGCCGAAGTAGGGACGGGGGGATCGGTCTTGGAGGGGGGGGCGAAGATTCGGCTTCCGTCCGGTCGGTGCGACACTCCCGAAGGTTGCCCCAGTGACGGCGACCACCTCCTCGAGGTTGTGTGGTCCCACGTAGAGGAGGACCATATTCTCCGGATAGTAGTACGCCCGGTAATGCGCCTCGAGTTGCGAGGCCGTCAATCTCCTCGCCACCTCATAGGTCCCTCCCACGGGCTCGTCATACTCGCGCAGCCCGAACTGGCGCGCCCAGAACCCCGGGAGTGCAAGGTACTTGGGATCGATGAGATCTGCGAGCTGGTGCCACCACGTGCGAGGCGACCATCCATTTTCCCGGTTGACGATCTCCTTTTCGTCCTCGAGGCGGCTCGTGACGAGGCGATCGTGAACGAGGACTTTGTGGAGCCACGCCTGGCCCAGCGTCAGATGACGGCGGGGGAGGGTGACGTGATATCGCGTGTAGTCTCGGGAGGTCCTCGCATTGTACGTGCCGCCCCTCGACCTGATCTGGGCGTTGAACGCCTCCTCCGGCATATCCGGCTGGTGGAAAAGGATGTGTTCCACCAGGTGGCTCACGCCTCCGTTCGTTCGTTGATCCTCATCCACGCTGCCGACCCAGACGGTGGCCGACAGCGTGAAGTTCGTCGCCTCTTTCACCTTGACGTGGTAGAGCCCGAGGCCGTTCCCGAAGGTATGGAAGCGTCTCTCGAGAGGGGAGGGGGACTCGGCCGCCCCCGGCCTCGCCAGGGGCACCAGGAGGAGAAAGGTTACGAAGGATACCGCGAGATACGTGTGCGCGTGTCTCCTCATCTGCGGTAAGGACTTGCAATTTCAGGGCCAGGAGCCGGATCAGAGTCCCGGGATCCCAATACTTCCCGGACCTGTGCCTTTCGGGGCCAGCGTGTACTTGATGACCGTGATACTGAGGACCTCTGGCCGATCGGCCCCGGGTTCCTGCAGGGTGCGTACGTAGACGCGCTGGCCGGCTTGCAGCGCATCCACGGTCCAGATGTCGGAACCTCTCACGGTCGTGGACGGGACCAGAGAGAGCCACTGTCCCTCCGTGTCCGGTCCGGTCGCGACGGCGATCAATCCCTTCTCTCGCTCGATCCCGACAATCCGTCCGCGCAGCTCCCCCACCCGGCCGCTGGCGGCCGGCATCATGGGTACACAGGCGCTTGACACGAGACTCATAACGATTCCAAACACCACACCCCTGAAACCCATGGCGCCCCCGCTGTCGCGTCACTCCTTCGATTGTCGGGCCTGAGAGTTCCTGCTATCATCAGCTCATGGTAGCAGCCGAGAACCTCCCAGTCCAGTTTTTCGAGGCGGCCGCCCGCTTTCAAGACAGTGTCGCCTTTCAGATCAAGCGGGACGGTCGCACCGTCCACTGGAGCTACGGCGAGGTCGCAGATCAGGCGCATCGCCTCGCGACCTTCCTCCGACGAATCGAGATCTCGCCCGGCGATCGCATCGCGCTCCTCTCCGGGAACCGGCCGGAATGGTGCGTCGCCTATTTGGGAATCGTGGCCGCGGGGGCCACCGCCGTCCCCCTTGACGTCCAACTCGGGGTCCAGGAGCTTGAGAACCTCCTTCAACACTCCGAGAGCCGAGCCATCGTCGTCTCGGAGGCCGAACTGGACAAAGTGCAACCCTTCATGGCCCGGCTTCCGACCCGTCCCCGGGTCATCCTGCTCGATGAGAAGGCCCCCACAGGGGTGTACACCCTCGCCGAGATCCTCCAGGGCTCCCCCAGGGGCCCGTTGCCCGCGGTGCCATCGGAGTCGCCCGCCTCGATCCTCTACACCTCGGGGACGACGGGAAGCCCGAAAGGAGTGATCCTCACCCACCGCAATCTCGTGTCAAACAGCTCCGCCGTGCGGGCGCTCGAGTTCTGCGGCTCCGAGGACAACCTGCTGGCCCTGCTCCCGCTCCACCACGTGTACCCCTTCATGATCACCTTTCTCACGCCCCTCCTCGTTGGGGCTCGGGTCACGTTCCTGCAGAGCCTGAAACCTCCTGATCTGCTCCAGTGCATGCGCGAGACCGGCGTCAGTATCCTCGTAGGGGTCCCGCAGCTCTTGACGCTGTTGCATCGCGGGATCTTTCAGGAGGTCCAGAAGAGACCCTGGCCGCTGCGGCTCCTGTTTGACCTCCTCCTGGGCCTCGCCGGCGCCGCACAGACAACCCTCCAGAGGAACCCCGGTCCCCTCCTGTTCCCCCAGATCCATCGCCGCTTCGGCGGCAGGCTGCGCGTGATCAGCAGCGGGGGCGCGAAACTTGATCCCGGGGTGGGTCGGGATCTGCACCGCCTCGGCTTTCTGGTCCTCGAGGGCTATGGTCTCACCGAAACCTCTCCGGTCGTCACCTTCACTCCGCCAGAGAAGCCCCGCTTTCGGTCGGTCGGTGTGCCGCTCTCCGGTGTCCAGGTCCGGATCATGGACCCCGGTCCGGACGGAGTCGGTGAGATCGCCATCCAGGGCCCCAATGTGATGCAAGGCTACTTCAAGGATCCCCGGGAAACCGCCAAGATTTTCCGGGACGGCTGGTTCCTCTCGGGGGACCTGGGGTATCTCGACGCCGAGGGGTATCTCTATATTACGGGACGGCGGAAGGAGGTGATCGTCCTCTCGACGGGGAAGAACATCTACCCCGAGGAGGTCGAGGCCCACTTTCTGAAGAGCCCCTATATCAAGGAGATCTGCCTGATCGGGAGCGCAGAGTTGGGAGACGCACGAACCGACGGGCTCGCCGCGCTTGTCGTCCCCAACTTCGATTACCTGCGGGAGAAGCGCGTCGCCAATTCCGAAGACATGATCCGATGGGAGATGGAAAACCTTTCGCGCGAGCTCCCCGCCTACAAGCGCCCGACGCGCCTGGAGATCTTGAAGGACCCGCTTCCCAGGACCCGTCTCGGGAAGATCCAGCGTCACCTGGTGCGTGAGATGTTCCTCCGGGAAGCGGCCGTGCCCGCCGCGGTGGAGGAGGGGCTGCCGCCGTCTCACGCCGACCAGCTCCTGTGGGAGAGCCCGGTCACCCGCAAGACCCTCGCCGTCCTTCCCGTCGTCGGCCGCAAGAAACACGGTATCCGTCTCGACGACAACCTGGAACTGGACCTGGGCCTCGATTCCTTATCCCGCATCGAGCTGGTGGTGGCGCTGGAGGATCTGTTCGGGATCGATCTGCCGGCGGAAATCGGCTCGGAGTTGTTCACGGTCCGGGATGTGGTGCGCAAGGTGCAAGCGCATCTTGGGGATCGTGCGGAGGGCGTGACGGCGGAGAGGGAGACCCGTCGCCCCTCCTGGAGCGAGATCCTGGTCGGTGAGCCCCCCGAAGCGGTCCAGGTCGAGATCGCGGCAGGCAAGACGCGCTGGGCGGTCCTCGTCACCTTTCTCTCCCATCACCTCCTGCGCCTCCTCTTCGGGCTCTTCTGTCGCTTTCGCGTCCACGGCCTGGCCCACGTGCCGGATCGCGGCCCCTATCTCATCACCGCGAATCATGCCAGTTATATCGACGCCTTTGCCATCGGGGCCGCCCTCCCCTTGAGGATCGTCCGTCATCTCTACTTCCTGGGCTTTCAGCAATTCTTCCTGCATCCGGTTACCGCCATGTTCGGCCGGGCCTACCGGGTCATCCACGTGGATGCCGAGACGCACCTCTTCCAGGCGCTCCGCGCTGCGGCGCAGATCTTGCGGCAGGGGGAGATCCTCTGCATCTTCCCGGAGGGCGCCCGCAGCATTGACGGCGCCATCAAGCCTTTCAAGAAAGGGGGCGCTATCCTGGCCAAGGAGATGAACCTTCCCCTGCTCCCGGCCCGGATCCTCGGCTCGTTCGAGGTCTGGCCCCGGCATAGAGGGTATCCCCGCCCCCATCCCCTGACGATCATCTTTGGCCCGCCGGTGACGGTGCAGGAACTCCTCGCCCAGGCGCCGATTCCGCCCGGGGCCGATCTCTACCAGATCATCACCGCGCGGCTCCAGGAC
>JBOHQS010000027.1:0-20365 GCA_050732295.1 Methylomirabilales bacterium (SeqCode) | reverse complement strand
AGCCGGGAGATGCGCTCCCCGTTGACGGTGGCCGCGACGGCAGCATCACGGCCGCCCCCGGGGCCGGCGGATTGCATGCCCCAGACGAGGAAGATGGTCGCGATGAAGGAGGCGATCACCAGCCACAGGGCGATGCTGAGGTACTTGATATTGTGGCGCATGGAGCGGAGCATCACGTCTCTCCCGGAGAGGCACTGCCAAAGAGGATACCCAATGGTCCGGCCGACCCGCAACACTTTTTCCATGTCCGGCGCCCCAGGGGGGAAAGCCCTTGTCTTTGCATGGGGGCTATGCTAATCATCTATCCGCACTGGGTGTGAGCGGGATCGCCGGGCGGTAGCGGAAAGGAGCGCAGCGTATGCTCTTCGATTGGATCCACGGCATGTTTTCCAACGACCTCGCCATTGACCTCGGGACCGCCAACACCCTCATCTACGCCAAGGGAAAAGGGATCGTCCTCTCCGAGCCCTCTGTGGTGGCGGTGAAGAAGGGGACGAGCCAGGTGCTGAAGGTGGGGAGGGAGGCCAAGGAGATGGTGGGCCGGACCCCGGCCTCGATCGTCGCGGTCCGCCCCCTCCAGGACGGGGTCATTGCCGACTTTGACCTCACCGAGCAGATGATCCGGGCGTTTATCGTCAGGATCCACAACCGGAAGGCGCTCGTCCGGCCCCGGATCGTCATCGGCGTCCCCTCCGGGATTACCCAGGTGGAGAAGCGCGCGATTCGGGACTCCGCGGAGCAGGCGGGTGCCCGGGAGGTCTATCTCATTGAAGAGCCGATGGCGGCGGCCATCGGGGCGAATCTCCCGGTCCAGGAGCCTTCGGGGAATATGGTCGTAGACATCGGTGGGGGAACCACCGAGGTGGCGGTGATCTCGCTGGCCGGGATGGTCTACAGTCATTCCATCCGCATCGCCGGCGACGAGATGGACGAGGCCATCATCCAGTATCTGAAGCGGAAGTACAACCTGCTGGTGGGAGAGCGGACCTCGGAGAACATCAAGATCCAGATCGGTTCGGCCTATCCCTTCAATGAGCCGCGCAAGTTGGATATCAAGGGGCGAGACCTGATGGAAGGGATTCCCAAGACCCTGACGGTCACCGACAGCGATATTCGGGAGGCACTGCACGATCCGATTTACGCCATCGTGGATGCGGTGAAGACCGCCCTCGAACGGACCCCCCCGGAGCTGTCGGCGGATATCGCCGAAAAGGGGATCGTCATGACCGGTGGCGGCTCCCTCCTGCACGGGCTGGATACCCTCATCGGCCTGGAGACTCACCTCAAGGTGACCATCGCGGAGGATCCCCTCTCCTGTGTGGTGCTGGGGGCTGGCAAGGTCCTGGACGAGCTGGATCTGTTGAAGACGGTCTGTCTCGAGAGCTGAAGATCAATCGATCACCGATCACCGACGTCCGATGACCGAGGCCCGATCTGAAGCGAAGATGTGCGATGGGATCTTTCGGTCATCGGTCATCCGTCAACGGTCATCGGTCATGATCGGAGGTTGACGGGATGCAATGATCCTTCGGCTGGTCGCGAAATATCGCCGGACGGTTGTCCTCGCGAGTGCCGTCCTCTTCTCCTTCCTCCTGCTGACCATGGAGGTGCGCCGGGACGAAACGCTCACCCCCTTCCTCAAGCGGCTCCTCCTGGAATCTGTCAGCCCCTTCCTGAAGGCCACCGCGTACCTCAAGCGTAGCGCAGGAGAGATCTGGGAGAGCTATGTGGATCTCCGGTTCGTGCGGCAGGAGAATGTGCGCCTCCAGGAAGAAGTCCAGGCCCTCCGGGCACGCCTTGGTGTGGTGGAGGAAGGGCAGCGGGAGAATCAGCGCCTCAAGAATCTCCTGGGGCTTCGAGAGCGAGAAGCATTCCACGTAGTTGCCGCCGGGATCGTGGGAAGGGATGCCACCAACTGGTTTCATACCCTCCTGATCGACCGCGGGTCGCGCCACGGCGTTGAACGGCACACGGCGGTCATCGCCCCCGCAGGACTCGTCGGCCAGGTGGTGGAGGCAAGCGCTTCGAGCGCCCGCGTGCAGCTCATCACCGATCCCGTGAGTTCGGTGGGGGTACTGCTGCAGGGTTCGCGGGTGACAGGGTTGTTGGTGGGCGGCCAATCCGGACGCCTGCGGATCAGGTATCTTCCCGTCCGGGCCGAGGTCCAGAGCGGCGAGGCGGTCATCACCTCGGGTCTCGGGGGCGTATATCCCAAGGGGATCCTGGTGGGGAAGGTGCTGGCGGTCGATGGGCGGGGCGGGGCCCTGTTTCAGGAGGCCACCGTCGAACCCAGCGTTGACTTCTCTCAGTTAGAGGAGGTCCTGGTGATCACCGGCCAGGGTTCGCGTCCCGCCCGGTCTCAACGGAGGGAGGAATGATCTGGCTCGCTGGCGGACTTCTGGCCGTGGTGATTCTCCAGACGACCATTGCCCCGTGGGTGCAACTCGGTCAGGTTCGGCCGGATCTCTTCCTTCTCTTGCTCTACCTGGGGAGCTTCAGGATGAATCCCATGCAGGCCTGCCTGATGGGTTGCCTGCTGGGTCTGTATGAGGATGCCCTCTCCGGCGCCCCGTTAGGACTGAACGCCTTTACCTTGAGCCTCCTGGGTCACGTCCTGGTTCGGGTGCGGGAGGAGGTGGACCAAAACCGCCTGATCCCTCACCTGGTGCTCCTCTTTCTCACCGGCCTCAGTGCGGGCCTGATGACCTCGGGGGTCCTGGCCTTCTTCGGGATGGGGCGGGATTTCGGGGAATCCCTTCTCTGGATCATCCTGCCCGGGGCAGTGTATACGGCGGCCATTGGGGGACTCCTCGTGTTCGGAACCCGGCTGGGCCGGATCGTGCAGGTGACGCTGTGAGCCGACCGTGGCTCTCCCCTACGCCGGTGATCCAGCAACGGATTCATCGGACAACCCTCCTGGTCACGGTGGCCCTCCTCCTGCTGCTGATGCGATTCTGGTACCTCCAGATCTTAGAAGGGAGGCACTACGCCACCCTCTCCACCCACAACCGCCTCCGCCTCCGCTTGGTGGAGGCCCCCAGGGGTTTCATCCTTGATCGGTCTGGGGCGGTCATCGTGGAGAACCGTCCCTCATTCAGTGTGTACGTGGTCCCCGCCGATGTCCCGGACGTTGACGAGGCTGCTCGGGCCATCGGAGCCGTGTTGCGGCAGGCCCCAGAGGAGGTCGCTGCGAAGATTCGTGCGGGGCAGGCTCGCCCCGCCTCCCCGGTCCTGGTGGCCCGGGAGGTGAGTGAGCCGACCATGGTGGCGATCGAGGAACGCAAGATGAATCTGCCGGGCGTCAGTGTGCGGGTCCATCCGACCCGCGCCTACCTGGACGGCGATGTGGCTGCCCACCTTCTGGGATATGTGAGCGAGGTGAGCCAGGAGCAGCTCTACCGGGAGGAGTACCGGGATTTTCAGCCCGGCGAGACCGTGGGCCAGACGGGGGTGGAACGGCTCTTCGATGCCTTTGTGCGGGGGATCAACGGCCGGGAAGAGATCGAGATGGACGCGCGTGGACGATTGGTTCGTTTCCTCGATCGACTCGAGCCGCAAGCTGGGTTCAATCTGGTGCTGACGCTGGACGCCAAGCTGCAGCATGCGGCGGAGAAGGCGTTTGCGGGGAAGCGAGGGGCCGTCGTCGCCATGCATCCGCAGACGGGGGAGATCCTGGTGTGGGTCAGTCGGCCCTCGCATGATCCGAATCTCTTCGCCCAGCGCTTGAGCCGCGAGTCGTGGGAGAGGCTGGTTGCCGATCCGGCGCATCCGCTCCAGAATCGTCCCCTGCAGGCGCAGTACGCCCCAGGGTCGATTCTGAAGCTCGTGGTGATGGCCGCGGGACTCGATACCGGGGCGCTGACGCCGGGAACGACCTTCACGTGTCCCGGCTACTTCACGTTGGGCGCGGCGACCTTCGACGATTGGGAGAAGGGAGGGCACGGCCGGCAGGATCTCATGCAGGCGATAACCAACTCCTGTAACGTCTACTTTTACCAGGCCGCGTTGAAGACGGGGATCGATGCCATCGCGCGGGTCGCCCGGGAGTTCGGTTTGGGCCAGAAGACGGGAATTGCCGCCGTCGGGGACGAGGCGACCGGACTCGTTCCGACGCCGGCCTGGAAACGGAAAGTCCTGGGGGAATCGTGGTATCCGGGGGACACCGTCATCACCGGGATAGGGCAGGGGATGATCCTCGTCACGCCGCTCCAGATCGTAACGATGGTGGCGGCAATCGCGAACGGCGGCACCCTCCACCGACCCTGGATGGTGAAGCGCGTGGAGTCCTGGGGGGGAGAGGTGGTTGCGGCGTATGGGCCGGAGCCGGTTCGAAAGGTGAACCTGAAACCTGAGGTGTTGGAGTTGCTCCGCCAGGGGATGCTCCGGGTGGTGGACGAGGGGACCGGAAGAGCGGCCCGCGTCCGCGGGGTCCAGGTGGCGGGCAAGACTGGAACGGCACAGGTGGTCAGGAAAGAGGCGGGCATCTCCGGTCAGACCAAGGACCACGGGTGGTTCGTCGCCTTTGCCCCCTACACGGATCCGGAGATCGCGATTGTGGTCATCGCTGAGCACGCCGGCTTTGGCGGCGTGGTCGCTGCACCGGTGGCGCGGGCGGTCCTGGAGGCTGCTTTTGCCCCTCCCCGGGGGCGGGAGACAGTGGCGCAGGGGCCCGGGGCGCGGGAGTAGCTCAGGGGCAGTGCCGTGTATCTCGATCGCCGGATGCTCGCGAACATTGACTGGCGCATTGCTGGCACCACGCTGGCGCTCATCGGCGTCGGAATTCTCACCATCTGGAGCGCCAATCTGGGCTCCCCCTCTGCTCCGAAACAGACCCTCTATCTGCGGCAGGCCCTCTACGCCGTTCTCGCCCTCTTCGTGCTCCTCACGGCCACCTTCATCAACTATCGGACGGTCGCCCGGTTTGCCTATCCCATTTTTGGGGTTGCCTTCGCCCTCCTGCTCGTGGTCAGCCTGGCGGGGGAGGTGGGCCGGGGGGCCCAGCGCTGGATCCGAATTGGTGCATGGACGCTGCAACCGTCGGAGTTCATGAAGCTCGCCCTGATCATTGTCCTGGCGCGCTACTTCGAGGATCACAAGGAGCGCCTGGGGCACCCGCGCCTCTTGCTGATCCCCGCCATGGTGGCGCTGCCCCCTATGCTCCTCGTCCTCACGCAGCCGGACCTGGGCAGCGCTGTGCTGCTCGGCCTCCTCACCGTGTCGGTCCTCCTGCTGGTAGGGCTCCGGGTCAAGCACCTCGTCTTCCTCGCCGCCGCCGGCGCTGCCATGGCGCCACTGCTCTGGTCCTTCCTCAAGGACTATCAGCGGCGTCGGGTCCTGGTTTTTCTGTACCCAGAGCTCGATCCATCCGGTGCGGGCTATCACATCGCCCAGTCCAAGATCGCCGTGGGGTCGGGGGAGTTCTTCGGGAAGGGGCTGAAAGCTGCGAGCCAGAGCCAGCTCCACTTCCTTCCGGCCAGCCAAACCGACTTCATCCTGGCGGTGCTGGCCGAGCAGTGGGGATTCATCGGCTGTCTCGTCATTCTGCTCCTCTATTACGTCCTCATCACGCGCGGGCTCGAGATTGCCAGGGAGTCCAAGGACATCTTCGGCGCCTTGCTGGCCTTCGGGATCATGGCCATGATCACGGTTCAGCTTGTCGTTAACGTCGGGATGGTGGTGGGGTTGATGCCGGTGGTCGGCATCCCCCTTCCCCTCCTGAGCTACGGGGGTTCCTCCCTGGTGGTCACGTGTGCCGGGATCGGGCTGGTGATGAGCGTCCACATGCGCCGGTTCCTCTACTAGTCCCGTTCCAACTGGCTGAGCCTCGTGTGATCAGCGTGCCTGTGTCGCAACTGTCGCGGGCGCGTGTAGCAAGGGAGTTGAGACAAGGAGTTGGAACGGTACTAGATCGCCCGCGAACGGAGGGGCGATGGAGCGGCCCTTCGACGTGATCACCTTCGACTGCTATGGGACGCTGATCGACTGGGAGGAGGGGATCGGGACGGCGTTCGCCGCCGCCGCAGCCCTGGCTGGGGTGATGTTGGATCACACCGCCGTCCTGCAGGCCTATGGCGAAGTGGAACCCGCCGTTGAAGCCGAAGGATACCGCAGCTATCGGGCGGTGCTCGCCGAGACGGCCCGGCGCGTGGCGGTCCGGTTGGGCTGGCCGCTCACCGAAAAGCGGGCGGGTTTCCTCGCAGACAGCCTACCCGACTGGCAGCCCTTTGCCGACACGAACCCGGCGCTCGACCGGCTGGTCGCTGGCGGCTATCGGCTCGGCATCTTGTCGAACGTGGACGATGATCTGCTGGCCGGCACCCTTCGTCACTTCGGCGTCACGTTCGACCTGCTGGTGACGGCGGAGCAGGTCCGCTCGTATAAGCCCGCGCCGCGTCACTTTCACGCGGCCCGTCGGTGGATGGGGGGGCGGCGGTGGCTCCATGCCGCACAGAGCCTTTTCCACGATGTCAGCCCGGCGCGGTCACTGGACATCTCGGTAGCCTGGGTCAATCGCAAAAGCGAGCGGGGGCCGAACGGGGGACATGCCGTCCGCGAGTTTCGGACGCTCTTGGAACTGGCGGACTGGTTGGCGTAGTCCGGCCGACCCGTCGAGGCAGCACGCAGGTTGGTGAAAGGAAAGGGCAATGAAGCCGCTACGGATGGGAGCCCTGGGGCGCCGTGGGCGCATGGTCTGGGCGGATCTCTGCCCGCTCCTCGGAGGGGTGGGGCTTGCCCTGTTCTTGGCTTCCGCCTTCACCCCCCTGCCGAACCTCCTGAGCCGCTCCACGGCCGGTCCATCCGCCCTTGAGCCGGCCGAGGCGATCGTCGTCTTGGGGGGTGGCGTCATGCCCGATGGGGTGCTGAGCAATAGCTCGATGCGCCGGGCGCTCCACGGGATCCTGCTCCACCGGAAGGGACTCGCCCCGCTGCTGGTCTTTTTCGGCCCGGTCGGTGACGGCGGGCCGGCCGAGGCCGAGGTGCGGGCGGAACTCGCCCGGGCGCTGGGGGTGACCCCGGAGGTGATCCTCAGCGCGGCGGACGCGCGGACCACGCGGGAGGAGGCCCTCCGGGGGAGCGTACTCCTGCAGGCGAAGGGTGTGCGCAGAATCCTCCTCGTCACGGATGCGCACCATATGAGGCGGGCCCGGACCGCGTTTGAGCAGGCCGGGTTTGAGGTCCTCGCGGCGCCGACCCATGACCTTTCCAGCGGCGTCTTTAGACCCGAGGAGCGTCTCGCGTTGATGCGTCGCGTAGTCGAGGAGCGTCTCGCGCGGCTCTATTACGGGCTCGCCGGATACCTCTCACAGGGGGGGAAGGCATGGGGCAGCTCTTGATCCCGGTCCTCGTCGGTGTCACCTCGGTGGCCGCCTACCTCGTTGGCGCCAAAGGCCTCCGGCTGTCTCACGGGTGCATCCGCAAGGCGGTCCGGAGGATGCTGGAGTGCTTGGGGGTCACGCTCATCTTCCTCGGGGTGAACCTCGGCGCGGCGGTGATCGTGATCCTGGCCGCGCGGGCCCTGACACAGGAGTTCCTCTCGCTCTACCTCGCCACCGATGACACGTTGCTGATGCTGTCTCTCGTCCAGGGTCTTATCTTTCAGGGGTGGCGGGATCTGTCGGGGCCGAATGTCTCGCGCCCATGAAGCAGAGGAACTCATGGATCTGCTCTTTCTCCTTTTGGCCGTGTCTCTCTTCAGTGTCGCCTACGGCCTGTGGATCGGGTATCGGGATCGTCAGCCGGCCCACTCGTCCGAGGCGGTGCTGCCAACGCTGCCGGATGAGGACCTGCTGATCTTCGACCGGGTCACCGTCGGGCTCTCGGAGATCCCTCGCCTCAACGACCCGAAAGCCTTCCAGGCCGCCCTGGCCAGGGTGATGCAAAAGGTGGGAGAGCAGTACGGCCTGAGCTCGGTGGATGTCGAGAAGATCTACTGGCGCGCCCGGCGCTCAACCCATTACCCCCGACGCTGATGGGGCCTTTGACTTGACAATCGACGCAGGACCTTGGTCTAATAAACACTCCATGTGACCGGCGTCACAAAGCCCTCATCAGATCCGATGGGGGCTTTTGTCTCGGAGGCGCGGTGGACTACAAGGCGACTCTCAACCTCCCGAAGACGACGTTTCCCATGAAGGCGAGCCTGACCGAGCGGGAGCCGGAGATGCTGCGCTCTTGGGAGGAGGCGAGGGTCTATCAGAAGCTCCGGGAGCTTCGGGCCGGGCGTGAGATGTGGATCCTGCACGATGGCCCCCCCTATGCGAACGGGCACATCCACATCGGCCACGCCCTGAACAAGATTCTCAAGGACTTTGTCGTCAAGTCGCGGTCCATGATGGGCTATAACGCGGTCTTCGTTCCCGGCTGGGATTGCCACGGCCTGCCCATCGAGCACCAGGTGGACAAGGAGCTCGGAGAGGGGAAGCGGACGGTCGGCGTGGTGGAAAAGCGACGGCTGTGCCGAGAGTACGCCGCCCGCTTTATCGACGTGCAGCGGGAGGAGTTCCGGCGACTCGGGGTGTTGGGAGACTGGGAGCATCCCTACACCACCATGGACTATCGCTACGAGGCGGTGATCCTGCGGGAACTGGCCAAGTTTGTCGGCGCGGGGAGCGTGTACCGGGGAGTGAAACCGGTCCACTGGTGCGCCACCTGCCAGACGGCGCTGGCCGAGGCGGAGGTGGAATATGAGGACCATCGCTCCCCGTCGATTTATGTAAAATTCCCGGTCAAGGATGCTAAAGGAAAGTTTGTTATTGATCCGCGTCAGGGCACGCACTTTGTGATCTGGACTACAACGCCTTGGACTCTCCCTGCCAACCAGGCGATCGCCCTTCATCCGCGCCTGATGTACCGGCTCGTAAGGACGCCAGCAGGAGAGCTCATCCTTGCCCAAGAGTTAATAGATCCCTGTATGAGGGCCTTCAAATACACACAAGGCCAGTACCAATTGACCGAAGGTGTGTGGGCTGGCGCGGAGCTAGAGGGAGTAATGTGTCAGCATCCTTGGATGGAGCGGGAAGTCCCTGTGGTACTGGCAGAATACGTGCACACTGACCAAGGGACGGGGTGTGTGCATACTGCCCCAGGCCACGGGACCGAGGACTACGAGACCGGTCTCCGCTATGGCCTCAAGGTCGAGAATCCCGTGGATGATGAAGGCCGATTCCTTCCCACCCTCCCCCTGTTCGGAGGGATGAGGGTATGGGATGCCAACCCCAAGATCATTGAGGAGCTCCGGCGTCGGGGGAACTTGGTGGTGGAGGGCGCCGTCGAGCACACCTATCCGCATTGCTGGCGGTGCAAGAATCCGACCCTCTTGCGAGCGACGGAGCAGTGGTTCATCTCGATGGACAAGAGTAATCTGCGCCAGCGGGCGCTCGAGGAGATCCACAAGGTCAAGTGGATTCCGCCATGGGGGGAGGACCGGATCTCCAACATGGTCCTGACGCGGTCCGACTGGACCATCTCACGCCAACGGGCCTGGGGGGTGCCCATTGCCGTCTTCTACTGCCAGGGGTGCCGCGCCCCCCTCGCCGAACGACACCTCATGGAACGGGTAGCGGATCTCATGGAGCGCGAAGGAGCGGATGTCTGGTTCCTGAAGAGCGCGGAGGAGCTGCTTCCGCCCGGCACCCGCTGTCCCCACTGCGGTGGCACACGGTTTTCCAAGGAGGATGACATCCTGGACGTCTGGTTCGATTCCGGGGTCAGCCAGGCCGCCGTGCTGGAGACGCGGCCGGACCAGCACTGGCCGGCAGAGATGTATCTCGAGGGGAGCGATCAGCACCGGGGCTGGTTCCACAGCTCGCTCCTGGCGGCGGTGGGGACCAGGGGCCAGGCGCCTTACAAGGAGGTTCTGACGCACGGCTTCGTGGTCGATGGGGACGGGCGTAAGATGTCCAAGTCGCTGGGGAACGTCATCGCCCCTCAAGAGGTCATATCCAGTTACGGCGCCGAGATCCTACGTCTCTGGGTGGCGGCAGAGGATTACCGGGATGATGTCCGCCTCTCGTCCGAAATTCTCACCCGCTTGGTCGAAGGCTATCGCAGGATCCGGAACACGTGCCGCTATCTCCTGGGCAATCTCTACGACTTTGATCTTCGGCAGCATCTGGTCCCCCGGGAGGCCCTCTTGGAAATCGACCGGTTCATCCTGCATCGGCTCCAAGAGCTGACGGGGCGGCTGCTCCGGGCCTATGAAAGGTACGAGTTTCATATCCTCTTTCACGCCCTGCACAACTTCTGCGCCGTGGATCTCTCGGCCTTTTACCTCGACGTCTTGAAGGACCGGGTCTACACCTCGGCCGCCGCCTCGCCAGAGCGGCGCGCAGCCCAAACCACCATGTTCCTCCTCCTCGAGGGCATCACGCGGCTGATGGCTCCGGTCCTCTCCTTTACCGCCGACGAGGTCTGGAGCTACCTCCCGCGGCGTGGGGATGAGGGAGAGAGTGTGCATCTCGCTGAATTCCCCCGGGTGGACGAGACGGTTTTCGATGAAGCGCTGGGCGAGCGGTGGGAGCGACTGCTGGGCGTGCGCGACGAGGTGTTGAAGGTGCTGGAAGAGGCGAGACAACGCAAATTGATCGGGAATGCCCTTGAGGCCAAAGTGGAGATTCTGGCGGGTCGTGCATTGCTGCCCTTTCTCCGGAGCACCGCGAAGGATCTGCCGACGATCTTCATTGTCTCCGCGGTGGACCTCAAACCGGCGCTCGAGGGTGGCCCCGAACTGACCGTCGTGGTCCACCGGGCTCCAGGGAAAAAGTGCGAACGCTGCTGGGTGTACCGGGAGAGTGTCGGCCAGTCTGCGGAGTATCCGACCGTCTGCGACCGCTGTGTCGCCGTCCTCGCCTCCCCCTGAACCATGAACGTCACTGCGTTTTACATCATCGCCCTCACCATTGCCCTTCTCGACCAGATCTCCAAGTTCTATGTCCAGGGGACGCTTCGATTAGGGCAAGTCGTGCCTGTCATCCCGTCTTTCTTCAACCTCACCCATGTTTTGAATCCCGGAGCTGCCTTCGGCTTTATGTCCGGCGCCCCTGCCGCCATTCGCCATCCCCTGTTCACGGCCATCTCCATCTTCGCTGTTCTCTTTATCATCTATTACCGGGCCCGGTACCGCCAGATGCGTCTCCTTCCTTCGGTCGCCCTCGCCTGCATCCTCGGCGGCGCCGTGGGGAATCTGATCGATCGCCTGCGTCTCGGCGTGGTGGTGGACTTCTTGGATTTCTATTATGGAGCGTACCACTGGCCCGCCTTCAATGTCGCAGACTCCGCCATCACGATCGGCGTCGCCCTGATGATCCTTGAGATCCTGACTGAACGGGAGAAGGGGTGACCTGTGGCGGAGACGCGGACGTATGAGGTTTCCGCCCGAGAGGCCGGGCGTCGTCTCGACCAATTCGTGGTGGAGTCGAGCGCCCTCTCCCGGGCCGCGGTTCAGCGCCTGATCCGTCAGGAGCGGGTGCGGATCGGCGGCGAACCCCGAAAGGCCAGCTATCGCATCCGCGCTCGCGACCGGGTCACCGTCACCGTACCGCCTCCCGAGCCACCCGGGATTGAACCGGAGCCGATCCCCCTCGATCTCCTGTACGAGGACCGGGATCTCCTGGTGGTCAATAAGCCATCCGGGCTCGTGGTCCATCCTGGGGCCGGGCGTCGGCGGGGGACGCTCGTCAATGCCCTGCTCCACCACACTGCCGGACTCAGCGCTGTCGGCGGAGTCGAGCGGCCGGGGATCGTGCACCGGCTCGACCGGGAGACCTCCGGATGCCTGGTGGTGGCCAAGACGGACCTGGCGCATCAGCATCTCAGTCGCCAGTTTGAGGCTCGCCAGGTGAAGAAGACCTACCTGGCCCTGGTCCATGGTTCGGTCAAGGCGACAGAGGGGAGGATCACCCTGCCGGTCGGGCGGGATCAGCGGGAGCGGAAGCGGATGGGGGTGCGCACCCGCAAGGGGCGCGAAACCGAGACGATCTTTCGCGTGATTCGGTCGTCTCCGGAGTGGAGTCTGGTGGAGGTGATGCCGACGACAGGCCGCACACATCAGATCCGGGTTCACCTGGCGGCGATGGGCCATCCCGTGGTCGGAGATAAGCTCTACGGCGGGCGGCGCGAGCGCACATCGCGGTGGAAGGCAGGGCGCCACCTCCTCCACGCTTGGAAGCTCGTCTTCACGCATCCCCGCACGGGCGCGCCGGTGGAAAGTACTGCGCCTCTTCCGCACGACTTTGAGAAGATCCTGGAGGAAGTGGGCCTTGAAATCTCGTCCTTCCGGAGGTAGATTTATCCCGGCCACCCCTGAAGGGGAACACGATGGTTCTCAAGGCTGAAGATCTCAAGGTCCTCCCGTTAGCCCAGATTCTGGACCGGCAGACCCGGGAGGGTGAGCTGTATGAGCGGCTCCCGGAGAAGGGGTTACGATGTTACGCGTGCGGTCACCGGTGCCTCATCCCGGATGGACGTCGGGGCATCTGCAAAGTCCGGTTCAATAGGGACGGGACGCTGTACGTCCCCTGGGGCTACGTCGCGGCGCTCCAGTGCGATCCGACCGAGAAGAAGCCCTTCTACCATATGCTCCCGGGGTCAAACACGCTCACCTTTGGGATGCTCGGCTGCGACTATCACTGCCCGTATTGCCAGAACTGGCTGACCTCGCAGGCCCTGCGGGATCCGGCGGCCGGGGCGAGGCCCGAATCGGTGAGCCCCAAGGGGCTCGTCGACCTCGCGCTGCGCTCCGGAGCGCGGCTCGTGGGGAGTTCATATAATGAGCCGCTCATCACCGCCGAATGGGGGGTCGCGATCTTCCAAGAGGCCAAGGCGGCGGGGCTCAAGACCTGCTTCATCAGCAATGGCAACGCGACCGAGCAGGTCCTCAACTATCTCAGGCCCTGGTGTGACGGCTATAAGATCGATTTAAAGTCGATGTCGCAGAAGAACTATCGCTATCTCGGTGGGGTGCTGGAGCACGTCCTTGAGACTGTCCAAATGGTCCACGCGATGGGGTTCTGGATGGAGGTCGTGACCCTCATCGTGCCCGGGTGGAACGACTCGGATGAGGAGCTCACAGAGGCTGCGGAGTTTTTGGTCTCGATCTCTCCCGACATCCCCTGGCACGTCACCGCCTTCCACAAGGACTACCAGATGACCGATCCGGACCACACCGCCCCCGAGACCTTGCTCCGGGCCGCCCGGATCGGCCAGTCAGCCGGGCTCCGGTACGTCTACGCCGGCAACCTCCCCGGCCGGGTGGAGAAGTACGAAAACACCTACTGCCCGACCTGCAAGGACCCGCTCATTGCCCGCGTTGGGTTTATCGTCACCGCCAACCGGCTTACCCCCGACGGGACCTGCCCTTCGTGCCAGACTCACATCCCCGGGATCTGGTCCTAATATCAACTCAAGAGCGTGCAGAAGAGTGCAGACATGTACAGAAGTGCAGAAGGGTGCAGAGAGTGCAGACGTGCAGAGGGTGCAGAAGGTACAGGAGGTGCATAGGTGCAGGTAGCACGGCGATTTGAGGATCTAGCATTTTGGCAACAGGCCCGGGAGTTAACAGGTCTTATCTATGCCCTGACGCAAAAGGATGGCTTTGCGAAAGACTACGGCTTGAAAGACCAGATCCAGCGGGCGGCAGTCTCCGTCATGTCGAATATTGCTGAGGGCTTCAGTCGGGGTACGAATGTTGAATTCTTGCAATTCTTGTTCATCGCCAAGGGTTCCCTATCTGAAGTCCAATCCCAACTTTACGTTGCCCTCGACCTCACCTATATCTCACAAGACCAATTCCGCCAAGCCTATGCTAAAGCTGACCAGGTCGCCAAGACGATGAATTCCTTCATCCAGGCCGTGAAACGCACCGGGAGATCTGGGCTAAAGGCCCGCAAAGAGCATCTCAGTTTTCGCGACGAAGTCGAAAAGCTCCTCGAAAAATAACCAACTGCACCTCTCTGCACCTCCTACACATTTCTGTACTCTCTGCACCGCTGTACCCTCTGCACTTCTCTGCACCTTTCTGCACTGTCTCTTACTGTTCGATAATGCCGAGCATGCGGCGTTCGAGATCGCGGATCTGGTCGCGCAACTCGGCGGCCCGCTCAAACTCCAGCCGCTTGGCCGCCTGCCGCATCTGCTTGTCCAACGTCGCGACGAGAGCAGGGATCTCTTCCCGAGGGACGTACTTCATCCGCTCCTCCTCGGGCAGGGCGGGCACCGTATAGTAGTCCCGCTCGTAGATCGAGGCGAGGACATCGGTGATCTGCTTCTTGATGGTCTCCGGGGTGATATCATGTTCGGTGTTGTACGCCATCTGCAGGGCCCGCCGCCGGCTCGTCTCCTCTAACGCCGCCTTCATGGAGCCGGTGGTGACATCGGCGTAAAGGATCGCCTTGCCTTCCACATTGCGCGCGGCCCGACCCATGGTCTGGATGAGGGATCCCGACGACCGCAGGAACCCTTCCTTGTCGGCATCGAGGATCGCGACGAGGGAGACTTCGGGGATGTCGAGCCCCTCCCGGAGGAGGTTGATCCCGACGAGGACGTCGAACTTGCCCAGGCGGAGGTTGCGGATAATCTCATTACGTTCGAGGGTGTCGATATCCGAATGGAGATAGCGGACCCGGATGCCGTGCTCGGCGAGATAGTCGGTGAGCTCCTCGGCCATCCGCTTCGTGAGCGTGGTGATGAGGACCCGCTGGTGGTTCGTGGCGCGAATCCGAATCTCATGCATGAGGTCATCGATCTGGCCCCGGGTGGGTCGGATCTCGACCTCGGGGTCGATGAGCCCCGTCGGCCGGATGATCTGTTCCACGACGAGGCCGCGCGTCTTCTGGAATTCATAGCGACCGGGCGTGGCCGAGACGTAGATCGCCTGGTGCACGCACCGCTCGAACTCGGCGAACGTGAGCGGGCGGTTATCGAGGGCGGAGGGGAGGCGGAACCCGTGCTCGACTAACGTCTGCTTCCGGGACCGATCTCCCCGATACATGCCGTGCAGCTGGGGGATCGTCTGGTGCGACTCGTCGATAATAACCAGGGCATCCTTTGGGAGGTAGTCCATGAGGGTCGGGGGGGGGTCTCCGGCCGCCCGCCCCGTGAGATGGCGGGAGTAGTTTTCGATGCCTTTGCAGGTGCCGATCTCGCGCATCATCTCGAGGTCAAAGAGGGTCCGTTGTCGCAGGCGTTGGCCCTCGAGGAGCTTGCCCGATTTCTCGAGCGAGGCGGCCCGCTCCTCGAGCTCGTCCTCGATGACTTCGAGAGCCCGCTGTCGCCGCTCTTCCGGCGTGACGTAGTGGTTGGCGGGGTAGATGGGGGCCCGGTGGAGTTTCTTGAGCTTCGCCCCGGTGAGCGGGTCGATCTCCCACAGGCCCGCGACTTCATCCCCCCAGAGGTCCACCCGGACGGCGGTATCTGCGTAGGCGGGGAAGATCTCGAGCACGTCGCCGCGGACGCGGAACGTTCCGCGGCGAAAATCGTAGTCGTTCCGCTGGTACTGGATCTCAACCAGCTTCCGGAGCATCTCCTCGCGGTGACACCACCCCCCCTGTTCGAGGAAGACCATCATGCCGTGGTAGGCCTCGGGGGAGCCTAACCCGTAGATACACGAGACCGACGCGACGATGACCACGTCCCGCCGCTCGAGCAGGGAGCGAGTGGCGGAGTGGCGCAGCTTGTCGATGTGCTCGTTGATCAGGGCATCCTTCTCGATATAGGTGTCGGTCTGGGGGATGTAGGCCTCCGGCTGGTAGTAGTCGTAGTAGCTGACGAAGTATTCGACGGCATGATCGGGGAAAAAGGTCTTGAACTCGTTGTAGAGCTGGGCGGCCAGCGTCTTGTTATGGGCAATGATCAGGGTCGGCCGTTCGCTCGCCGCGATGACGTTGGCCATGGTAAAAGTCTTGCCCGACCCGGTCACGCCTAGGAGGACCTGGTGCCGCCGCCCCTCGGCAATCCCCTCCGTGAGCTGCTGGATGCCCTGGGGTTGATCCCCTTTCGGTTCGAAGTCGCGGTGGAGCCTGAAAAGAGACATGTCCCCCCCTGACTAGCGGTCGTGCGTCTGCCTACAGGGATTATCGCTGAAAGGAGGAAGTGACACAAGAAGGCGTGTCCCCGGCGTCACAAATGATTCGTCGCCTGGGACAGCGCTAAAGGCCTGACACCCCTGGTGTGCCCCGGGGGGCGGGGCGGGTGCTATCCCTCTTCTTTCGGGGGAGCCGTCGGCTCCTGGGGTGCGGCAGAAGGGGTGCCCTCACCGGGAGAGGTTGCCTCCGGGGCTGCGGGACGCTGCCCTGGCGCCTGGAGAGGGGTGAGCTTAGCGGCAGGGGTCAGATCGTGGACCCGACGCCTCCACTCGTTGTACGGTTCGCTGGGGTTCCAGTTGGGCGAAAGAGAGATGCGCAGGATCTGGCCCGGCTGGATCACGCTCGGGTTCTGGATCCCATCGCGATTCGTGTCCAGGATTTGGACCCACTGACGGGCGTCCCCGTAGTAATAGGCTGCCAAGAGGTGCAGATTATCGTTCGACTGAACCTGGTGCAGTGCCTCGATCGGGGTCGCCGCCTCGGACGGGGTGCGCGCCGGTGCCTGAGCGTGCAGAGGGGTGACGACGACGAGGATCAGAAAAGTGGTGAGGGGGATCGGCCATCGCCATTGCATGGATAGACCTCCTTGCTGTCTCCGTTGCCTGTCAGAGACCCGACCGCCTCGGCGGGCAGGTACTTCTCCCAGACATGCAAATGGCGGGCCGATTGAGCCAGCATCGTGAGATACAGAGCCGAGAGTGGCTTGGATGGCTTGCGGATCAGGAACATCCCGGCCTGCTGGGGGGTCCGGCTGCCCTTTCGGGTGTTACAGGCCCGGCATGCGCTGACCACATTGTCCCAGATCGTTTTCCCCCCCAGCGCGCGAGGCACGATATGATCGATGGTCATTCGCTCGCCGCCGTTACGCCCGCAGTACTGACACGTATACCAGTCTCGTTTGAGGATATTCTTTTTGTTGAACGAGAGGGCGTGGCTCCCGGCTCTCCTGATATAGCGCTGGAGGCGGATGACCGAGGGGATCAGCATGGCCAACGAAGGGGAACGGATGAGGTCTGCCGTATCCTCGACCCGCTCTGCCCGACCGGTAAAGAGCAGGACGATGGCCCGGCGTACGTCGCAAACCTGAAGCGGTTCAAACGATCGGTTCAGGATCAGAACTTTATGGGGCTCCATACACGGCCCTCTGCGGGGGCTTCAGGACATCATCTTTGGTACCACAGCCTCTCTCCTTTGTCAAGACCATCGGCCCCTGGGCGCTCCTCTCTGTGTGGCTTCGGGTGGCAGGGCGTGCGGTGAAACGCTCCTGGGCAGGGTTCGTCTAGCGGGCTACGGCGGGGGTCTTGTGCGAGAGCGATAGGGCGAGTCCGAAGCAGGTTCACGAATGCGTTGGTCCCGGGAATGGAAAAGGGGAGAGGGCCCTTTGCCCCTCTCCCCCTTTCGTGGATGAGCCGGTTAATACCCCGGCTTCTTCGCGGGCGCCGCAGGCGCCGCGGGCGCCTCGGCCTTCACCCCGAGCTTCTCCAGGCCGGCCTTTAGCTTGGCAGTCCCCTCATCCTTCTTGCCTTCACTGAGGGCCTTGTCCCCATCACTGCAGAGCTTCGAGGCCTCTGCATTCGGGGTCTTCTTCAATGCGTCCTGGCACTGCTTGGAGAGTGTCTGCGGGTCTGCCTGAGCCCAGGCCGCCGGGATTGCCACGAAGCTCGCGATCGTCGCCACAAGGATTGCCGATACAGCCTTCTTCATCTGGATCTCCTTTCTCGGGTACACGTTGGCGGTTTTTTCTTGATGCAACGCACTGCTTCTCCTCTGGTTCTCACCCCCCTTCCCAAGTGCGGACCTGAGGGTCGGTGCATCCGATCAAGAGGGCAAGCACCATAATGGCAACCTCCATGCCATGCCGAGGAGAAGGGTGACGGTGGTGGGCGCGATCCCTCCGATCTTCCGGGTTTTATTGAGGAAGCCTCAGTGCCCGCGTGAGTCGGACGGACAGTTCTTGGCGGGCGACGATGTAAGGTTTACACGGTGAGGGGAGTAAGAGTTACCGGCTACAGCGGCAGCACACCCTCCTCGTGAATGTTCGGCCGTTGGCGCATGCGACCCCCTATGGCCCGTGCCAGGTGAGCCTCCCCGCGTGCCCGATGAGGGTCAGGCGCGGGGTGCCGTCAGGCAGCACCGCCAGTTCGGCGCGTTCCGTCGCCCCTTTGTCGGAGAGGATCACGCGCGCCTCCCCGTCTCGCCCCAGGTCGAGCGCCGCGCGGAGCTTTGCCGTCGCGTCCACGAGGCCGACGGCCGGCCTTCCGTCAGGCAATACGAACAGCCCGACACGTCTTCCATCTCTGTCTATAAGGCTCACGCTCGGCAGACCGTCCGGGCCCAGCTTCAACTGGACAGAGGCCTTCCCTTCCTTATCCGCCAGGTCGAGGCTCGGGGATCCGTCGGCCGAGACGTAGAGCCCTCCCCGACGCGTCGAGGTCTTGTCGTACAAGGCCAGCCCGGCGCTGCCATCGGCCCGGACGTATACAAAGGCGCGGCTCTTTTCGTCCCTGTCGGCGAGGGCCAGATTCACCGAGCCGTTCGCGGTCTCCAACCACGCACGGGCCTTTCCCTGCGCATCCCGGAGCACGAACTTCTCGGCCTCGACCACATTCGCCACCGTGGGATGGGCGGACTGACCCATGAGCACGCCGCCGGCGATGCCGCCCAGGACTACCGCTGTAGTCCACCTCCACCGGCGGTTGTCCCGCTCCACTCGGTAAAGCCGCCTGACCAGGGTCTGCATCGTCTGCTCGTCCATCATTCTCTCCGTTTCCCTTTACACTCTTCGCTGGGACTTCCTCGATGCATGGGCGCGCGCGCCTGACCGAGGCTTCGCCGTGTCCATCGTGATGTCGAGAAATTCGCCGTAACGGGAGCGGTACATCCAGCCTTCCACCCGGAGCCGGGTCGCGGTGAGTCCGAGCGTGAGACACAGCCCCCACATCTTCTGCCCGTCCGGTTCCGGCAGGTCGGCAGGCGAGCGAAGATCCGGGTAGGGCGAAGCAAGTGTGCGGAGGGTCTCGAGCGTTCGGGCGTAGACGGTCGTGAGGAGGGTCAGGTGCCCCTGAAGCAGCTCCGGAGAATCGTACGTGCGGAGGTCATCGGCGATGGTCGAGGCGAGGTGCCGCTCGTACGTCCAGCCGTCTTCGGGTCCATGAAGAATCCGGTGGGCCTCCGCGAGGATCTCCAGATTGTTGGGGAGCAGGCGGTCATTGTTCACGAACCATCGGATGAGGGAAGGCAGGTCCTCGGGTCCAGCGGAGGGATCGCTGGCGAAGGTGTACGTCATGAGGGGTTGAGGTGGTGGTCTTCGAGTCCGCGGTGCTGATTTGCGCGGGGCAGGCGTGGTGGCATCTCCTGGCGGTGCGGAGGGACCAGAGAGCACAGACGGTGTAAGAGGTAGAGAAGGTGCGGGGGGTGCGGACGGTGGTGTGTCTGCTTGTGCGACAGGGATCACATCCTCCTCGTGGTCGTGATGGAGTTTTCTCAGGATGTAGATATCCGTGCGGACCCTGGTTCCCTGGAGGGCCTGCTGCAGGTCCGCCATCCCTTCCGGTCGAAGGACCATGTAGCAGTGCGGGCAGAAGGAGCGTTCGAGGGGAAGCGAGGTTTCGCAGGCGGGACACCTCGGTGAGCGGGTCCCCCCCTTGCTCAGCCAACGACTCAGAGTCTCCCGGAAGTGCACCATGGTCCCCTGTGTCCAGGATTCCCATGTCCACTCGCGATGAGGCACCTCTGGACGCTGATCGCTCTGAGCAGGGACGATACACGCAAGTCCCCACCGAGTCAAGTCTCCTCGCCATTTCGACATACAGCGCCGCCAGTGTGGGGGCAAACACCTTGATCGTAAAGGACGTATTGGGAACGCCTCAACGGCGGTGTCAGCGGCACAGGGGGCTTCCGGGGCAGGCGAGAAGCGAGGTTACATGGCGGCGGATCCAAGAGCGACCTGCCGTCGCGCGGGGCGAATGATGTCCGGGCACGATTCTTGCTCGGGCTAGAACACCGGCACCATTGTGTCCACCCAAGGCTGGGAGGAAGCCTATCATGGGCAAGGGCAAGAAACTGTGGGGGCGTGACGAGGTGGCGACCTGCAAGCTCTGTGGGACCCAGCTCAAGGAAGGGGATCTCACCTGTCCGCTCTGTGGTTTTCTGACGGGCGCCGATGCTAACGTCTTTGTCATTCCAGGGAATGTAGGGGGCGCTGCGAAACAGAAGGAGATCCGGCCCACCCCGACCCCCCCTCCCGCGCAGGAGACGGCTGTCCCCGATGTGAGGGAGGCCGCGAC